>NZ_JBBHZM010000014.1:0-94523 GCF_049843615.1 Fictibacillus sp. Mic-4
CAAATTAGTTTTTAAATCTTCAAGCGATTGAAACGGCCTCTCCGATAACCGGAGTAAAATATGATTTTGCACCGTGTCGGGATTGACTAATGTTTTAAAGTAAGAGACTTGATAAGAGCACTCTTCAGATTGCTTGAACGTGACAAAATCGGCGGACATTTTGCATTTCATCAACATTTGATCTAACGACTGCATCGTTCCAACAGCCTGCTTATGTTGATCTTGATTAGTTCTAGTTAACCATCTTTTCAAAAATAGCCCTCCATACTATTTCAATGTACTGGCGGATAAACGCTTTCTTTTTTTTATCATCGTTAAAATAAACAACAATGGAATATAAACAAAGGTTACGAAAAAAGCGACATAAGAAGAAATAGTACTTATATTGTTGATCATTTCCCTTCTCTCCATTGTGCAAGTTAGTATGAATGTTAAAACACATAGAACAATAAGCGCTTTATCCTGCCGGACGGAGAATAATTGCTTGCATCCGCGGGTAATGACCCAGATGGCGAGACAAACGTTCGGCATGATGACGATCAAATAGGTGGCAATGGCCGCATATTCGAAACGTTCAATAAAGGGCAATTGCACCATTGTTGTCATCGTCAGCGTCGCCCAGATCGTTTTAGCCAGTTGTTGTTGGCTGAAAAAAACGATGCTGACGGTCATGACGAATAAGTAAATGAGCGTGGACATTAAAGCCCCCAGTTGCGCCCATTTTTGTGATTTCTCACGTTTTTTTATAAAGGGGTAAAACATTAATAACGTCTCAAAGCCGGCAAACGTCAAGCCCGTCTGTTTGATCGGCGTTAAAATATCTTTTATTGAATAATTAAACAAAGGCAGCAAATTGTTAAAATGGGCAAACCGGAGCGGGAAAGCAAGACATATGATCAAGAAGAACGGAATGATCACTCCGAAAAAACAAACTCCTGTTACAACTCGAAAGCCCCCGGAAACGACGTAATAGATGATGATTACGAAAATAATTGCCAACCACCATGTTTTTAATTCCGGGAAAATCCAAACTTGAATGATTTCGATATAGGATCGTATAACTGTGAACGATAGCAGTAAAAAGTACGCCATATAAAGAATCGATATTAATCCCCCGGCCCATTTTCCTAATAGCGCTTTGTGGATCTCAATTAAATCCGCCCCATTATGTTTCTCTAAAATTTGATATATAAGAAAAATCGTAATATGAACGATAATGCCATAAATAATAATTGTAAATACAGCGTCATTTCCAGCTGTCTTTGTTAAAAAACGCTGAAATCTCAGCATCCCGATGCCTACCTGTATGGCGTGAATGAGAAATAAAGTCAAAAAAGGTGAAACTAATGCGGCTTCTTTCACGGAAGTTTTCATAAATCTACTCCTTGAACAAGGTTTCCTACCATTAGTTGTTGCCGATAACGCAAGAATGTATGAATTTATTTTTTGTGAATAGTCTTCGGGGAAAAGATAGAAAATAGGCAAATAAAGATGCGTTAGGCAGGCCAATTTAGAGGGTGAAGCTATGTTCCGTTTTTTATTGAAAGGCAAGAAAAAAGAGCAAAAGCCGGAAAATGATAAGGTCAATGAAACTCAGCATAAAGACTTTCAATCATTAAAACAACATATGAGCGAGTCGAATGATTTCTTGGATACCGCTCTTAATGAAAACTTTTTATGGATGTCTTATTTCCAATCGCTAGTGCAAATGCAATCGTTGCATGAACATATTATCAGGCCGTTAAAAGAAAATATGCAAAACATCAAAAAGATCGAGGACATTGCCGATTTTTTGGGATTGGACAATATTGAGTTTTGTGATGATGTTTGCGAGATTGAAGAAAAATTGATGAAAGGCTATGTCATTTTTCGCTTGAGGGAATTTGATAGCCATTTCGGTCTCGTCTTTTTGTTAAATGACAAAAGCGGCCAGCGGGAAAATTCCGATACCGAAACGGAATTCAGCGTCTTGGGACCGAAAGTCGGGTTCGTTGAAAATATCGACATTAACACCAATATTTTGAGGAGGCTGCTGCCTACGTCGAAATTGATTTTAAAAGAAGAGACGATAGGGACGATTTCGAAAACAAAGGTGATCATTGCCTATTTAGAAGGGGTGGCGAATCCGCAAAATGTGAACACTATCACCCAGCGAATAAAAGAAATCAACTATGACGTTATTGCTGATATTTCGCTGATCGAACAAGTAATTTCTGATAATTCGAAGTCCATTTTCCCCCTTTTTATGACAACGGAGAGGCCAGACCGTGTAGTCGTAGATATTGCAAACGGTGCGATCGCCGTCTTGTGCAACGGATCTCCCGCTGTTTTAACAGCGCCTTCTTCCCTCAGGCAATTTTTGGTAAGCCCGGAAGACTATTATTTGCCGTGGGTAGTCGGCTCTCTTTTTCGGATGATCCGCATTTTCGGGGTAGCGTTTTCCATTTTTGCAACGCCTTTTTATGTTGCGATTTTAACGTATCATTATCAAATGATTCCAAAGGACTTATTAGGTCCATTGATTTCCTCACGGTCAAACGTACCTTTTCCGCCGATTATAGAAGCACTGTTTTTGGAAATCACAATTGAGCTTCTTCGCGAGGCGGGCGCGCGGCTTCCGACAAAAGTCGGCCAGACGCTCGGTATCGTTGGCGGTATCGTCATCGGGCAGGCGGCTGTAGAAGCGGCATTAACGAGTAATATCCTGCTAATTCTCGTCGCTTTGTCAGCCCTGGCTTCCTTTACGTCGCCGATCTATAAAATGAATAACACGCTTCGCTTTTTGCGGTTCCCGTTTATTTTGTTTGCCGCACTTTTCGGAATGGTAGGAATCACTATCTGTCTCTGGTTTACGCTCACACATTTAATCCGGTTGACATCCCTTGGGACACCGTACCTGGTTCCCTTTTATCCGCCAAGGAAATCATTTTGGGGTGACACCTTCGTACGCGCCCCGTATTCAAAAATGATTAAAACCGTTGATTATTACCGGCCCGGGGCAATTTTCCGCGTGAAAGGAAAAAATGTAAAAGAAAAGAAAGATATCGATGAATAACAAAAAAACAAGCATACGGAGGCGTAATGTGTTGCGGTTATTACGTATAGTCGTTCCGATCTTTCTACTGCTTACAGGCTGCGCATTGCAGCAAAAAACGATCGATGATATTCAGCTCATTCAAGTGTTGGGCTACGATTGGAAGGATGGCGAATATAGAGGGACGGCCATTTTTCCAATGTATTCACCTGATAAACAGGAAACGTTCAGGTTGATCACGTCGTCTTCAAAAACCGGCAGGGAAATATTAGCAATCATGAACAATAAATCAGACAAGCCGATCGAAGTTGGCCAGATGCGGACCCTTCTCATTGGCGAAGCCCTTGCGGAAAAAGGGATCTCTACTTTAATATCAACGCTTTACCGAGATTCGAATGTCGGGAACATGACGAAAATCGCAGTCGTGGAAGATGCCGAACATATGCTAGTTGAGCGTTGGAAAAAGAAAAGCAGTGTTGATTTATATATTTCAAACATTCTCCGGCAAAATGAAGAAACGGAAAACTTGCCGATTACAAATTTGCACACGTTTACGTACCAAATGTGGGACTGGGGAGAAGATCCTTACCTGCCGTATTTAACGATGGACAAACAGGCGGTCAAAGTAGATGGATTAGCCCTCTTTGACCATTACAAATTGGTAACAAAAATTGATGAAAGAGATACCTTTATCTTCATGCTCTTAAATAAAGGTTCCGAAGAGGGAATCTATGAATCCAGCTTCAGCGCGAGGGGGAAGAAGGGAAATGTTGTCATTTATGATATCGCGACAAAGAAAATCATGAAGTTGCAAAAAGAAGGTGCTCATCGGAAAATTACCATTCATTTAAAAATAAAAGGAGAAATAAAAGAGTATCCAACCTGGTTTGATCTTCAAAAAGATGTTGGGGTTCTTGAAAAAAACGTTGAAAAACATATTAGCAACCATGCGATGGAATTGCTTACCTTTTTTCAAAAAAAGAATATTGATCCGTTAGGGTTTGGCAGTTATTTAGATAGCAAAATAAGACATTATGATGAAAAACAATATAAAAAAGATTATCAAAACTTAACATTTGACGTGAAAACCGATGTCGATATTTTTCATTCTGGTGTGATTGAGTAAAAATATGCCACAAAAGGAAATGCTAAATTTTGTTCGATTAGACAGTGAATGAAAATGGAAAGCGAAGTGGGACAATTTATGGGATTTTTCAAGAAGAATAAAACGCGCCGTTTTTCGCGAGGGCCGGATAACTTAGATGCGGAGCAAAGAAACAAAAACGATCAATTAAAAACGAGTCTTGCGGAAAATATGATGTACATAAAAAATACGTTAGGCTACAGTGATGACGTCCAGACGAGACAATTTGAAATCGGAAAAGGGTTAACGATTAAATGTGCTGTCATTTATATGAAAGGCTTAACTGATGAAGCGGCAATCCAGGATTTCGTATTAAAAACCCTTATGACAGAAGTGAAAAATACGGATCTTGAGCAAAAAATAGTCGAAGGTCCGCAATTATTTGACGTACTTAAAAATTTAGCGGTCACCATAAGCGACATTCAAGATATAACGGATTATCAAAAATTGTTTGAAGGCCTTTTATTAGGAAATGTCATTTATTTAATAGATGGACAGGATAAAGGAATGTCTTTTGGGGTTAATAAATGGGATGAGCGGCAAGTGTCCGAGCCGATTGCCCAATCAATCGTCAGGGGCCCGCAAGATGCTTTTAACGAAAATATTTTAACAAATATCGCTCTAGTTCGCAGACGAATTAAAAGCCCGGCTCTCTGGCTTGAAATGAAGAAAATCGGGAAGCTGACAAAAACGAGTGTCGCCGTCATGTACATGAAAGGGATTGCCAACGATAAAACCGTCGAAGAAGTACGCCAAAGGCTGAAACGTATTGATATCGACGGTGTTTTAGAAGGGGGAAATATTGAGGAATTAATCCGGGATGGGGGAAAAAGCCCGTTTCCGACCGTTTTCAATACGGAACGGCCCGATGTGATTGCAGCGGGGCTGATGGAAGGCCGTATAGCCATTTTTGTAGACGGAACCCCATTTAATCTTCTCGTTCCGGCTCTTTTTGTCCAATTCTTTCAGACACCAGAAGACTATTATAATCGCTCATACATGGGTAGTTTGATCCGGCTCCTTCGTTACGGTGCTTTTTTCATGGCCTTGCTTGCGCCATCCATTTATATCGCTCTGACGACCTTTCACCAGGAAATGATCCCGACTCCGCTTCTCTTAAGCCTGGCAGCGCAGCGTGAAGGCGTTCCCTTTCCTGCGTTCGTCGAAGCGGTTCTAATGGAAGTAACATTCGAGATTATCCGGGAAGCGGGCTTGCGCATGCCGAGGGCGATTGGACCGGCTGTTTCGATTGTTGGGACATTAGTCATCGGAACATCCGCTGTTGACGCAGGAATGGTGTCAGCAGGGATGGTCATTGTGGTTTCGATTACGGCGATCGCAAGTTTCGTTTTCCCTAATTATGAAATGGGGATTGCCGTGCGGATGATCCGTTTTTTGTTTATGGCGCTTGCTGCCTCTTTTGGCTTTTTCGGCATCTCTGTCGGGTTAATTGCACTTGTTCTTCATTTGTGCAGTTTGCGCTCATTCGGCGTCCCGTACATGTCGCCGCTTGCTCCGTTTATTCCTGCTGACCAGAAAGATGCTCTTTTCCGTTTACCGAAGTGGAAAATGTCAAGCAGGCCGCGGCTGATTAACCAGGACAATATTGAAAGGGAACAAACGCCGCAACCGAGGCCGCCTCAGCCAAATGAAAATTGAGACATGGAGGCACGTCATGAAACGTTCAGTCATAAGTTGTACGCTCATCATTTTTTGTCTTATGACGATGACCGGTTGATGGGATCGTAAGGAGCTGAATGAACTGGCGATTGCCATGGGAATAGGGATTGATAAAGACGGAGATCAGTATGTCGTTACCGCCCAGGTCGTTAATCCAGGCGAAGTGGCTGCACAAAAAGGAGCCGCGGGCAGCCGGGCGCCAGTCATCACGTTCCAGGCGAAAGATAAGACAATTTATGAAGCCATTCGGAAAATAACGAAAGAGTCACCGCGAAAGATATATTCCTCCCATCTTCGTGTGCTCGTTATCGGTGAAGATTTAGCAAGAGAAGGAATCGGGCGGTCGCTCGACTTGCTTTCGAGAAACCAGGAACTCAGGACCGATTTTTTTGTCATGATCGCAAGGGGAATGAAGGCAAGCGATGTGTTAAATGTGACAACTTCTTTAGAAAAAATCCCGTCAAACAAAATTTTTTATGCTTTGGAGACATCGGATAAAGTATACGGACCGACATACAAAGAAACATTGGATGATCTTATTTCCACTTTAGTCACCCATGGAAAGCAGCCGGCTATTACCGGAGTCGTTCTCAAAGGAAACGAACAAGAAGGAACACCATTGGATAACGTCGCAAAGACCGACCCTGATGCGCGAATTAAAGTAGATGGGATTGCTATTTTCAAAAAGGATAAGCTAAAAGGATGGCTAAAGGAAGCCGCCAGTGCAGGTTATGTCATTACAACTGACCAATTGTCAAAAGGTATCATGCATGTGAAATGCCCAAAAGGCGGGAAAGCTGCAGTAGAAATTATTAATTCAAAAACAAAAATAAAAACAAAAATCGTAAATGGACAACCAGAGGCGTTTGTGTACGTCCGGCAAGAAGGAAATGTCGGTGAAGTCGAATGCCGCATCGATTTAACCAAACCGGAGTCTATTACCCAATTGGAAAAAGGGATAGAAAAAAGGAATGTAGAACTAGTCAAAACGTCGGTTAAAGAAGTGAAACGAAAATATAGAATAGATAGCTTTGGATTCGGCGAGGCTGTTCATCGCTCAAATCCGGAGTATTGGAAGAAAGCACAAAAAAATTGGGATAAAATTTTCGTCCATATGCCTGTCCATGTAAAGGTTGAGATGAAAATACGAAGAGTAGGGACGATTGGAAATTCATTTATTGAAGAGATGAAGGAGTAATTTTAGATGTGGGCCATCTTAGGAATCATAGCAATTGCAGCATTCATCATTTGGTTTGAAGTGCCGCAATTAGCAAAAAAGAAGCTTAAAAAGGAAATGGTCGTATTTTTTACCCTTCTTTCTATCGGAGTTGGTTTAAGCATTGCGCAAAGCTTGCACGTTCACATTCCAAACCCGTTAGACTTGATTACTTTTATTTTCAAACCGGTGAGTGATGCTGTATTTGGTTTATTGAAATAGTAGGTGAAGGGACATGACGATTGCCCTGGTAATTTTCTGCTAATTAGCTATTGATGTTAGCCATTTGAAGTATTACAATAGTAGTATAAAAATGATCGATATGGGGTAATGATCAATTGCCTTAATATCCTACTTTTATTTTTCGATATGTGATGAGACGGATTGCTGGTAGATCAAACTGCTTAGTAATTAGCCCATTATAAAATAGGCTGGGAAGTAAATAGTCTATTTTATAATGGGCTTTTTGAGCATTAAAGTAAAAATCTTTTAAAGGATGAGGCATTGTATGAAACCAATCGTAGGAAAAAGAGAAATTCTTAAATTCACAAATGGAACAATCAAAGAGGCTGAGGATATCATTGTTACGGAGTTTCCCGTTACTGTGAAAATTAATGAACAAGAATTTGTTACGATGGTTTGTACACCAGAATACATTGAAGATATGGTTATCGGTTACCTGGCATCCGAAGGAATTATCCGAAGATATAAAGATATTAAAGAAATTTGGGTTCAGGAAAAAGAAGGATATGTGCATGTGAAAATTGATAGATTGAACCCTTATTACCGAAAAATTCAAAACAAGCGCTATATTACGTCCTGCTGTGGAATGAGCAGACAGGGGTTTGTCTTCGTCAATGATGCATTAACGGCTAAAAAAATGAATGAAATCCGGGTCAAAATCTCTCCAGATGACTGTCTTCGTTTAATGAATCGTTTACAAAATTCAGCCACCATTTTCCGAGACACAGGAGGAGTTCATAATGCGGCATTATGTGATGTAAATGGGTTTATGCTGAGCAGGATGGATATCGGGAGACATAATGCTTTGGATAAAATATACGGATATTGTTTGAAAAATAACATCTCGATTGCAAATAAAATCATTGTTTTTAGCGGTCGTATATCTTCTGAAATTTTATTAAAGGTAGCAAAAATTGGTTGTGAGATCGTTCTTTCGAAATCTGCTCCTACTGAATTAGCATTAAAGTTAGCCGAAGATTTAGGGATTACTACAGTTGGCTTTATTCGAAATCAATCATTCAATATTTACACACTTCCTGAACGAATTCAAACAGACAGTAAGTACCAGGATGAATCTAATCATTAGCCGGTTGCTCGACTTACAAGGGAGAGGGAAAAATGGAAAATGGTATAATAGATAGATGGCAACGCCCTTTAAGGGATCTTCGTTTATCTGTGACCGATCGTTGTAATTTCCGATGTCGTTATTGCATGCCGGAAGAAATATTTGGTCCAGATTATCCTTTTTTATCTTCTGATAAAATTTTATCTTTTGATGAAATGGAACGATTAACCCGTATATTTGTATCTTTAGGCGTCAAAAAAATACGCATTACAGGTGGAGAACCTTTATTGCGCAAGGATCTTCCAGAACTCATTCACCGTTTGAAGTCCATTAAGGAAGTAGAAGATATCGCAATTACTACCAATGGATCGCTTCTTAAAAAGTTTGCCCCAGCGTTATTTAATGCAGGATTAAGACGGGTGACCGTTAGCCTTGATTCTTTAGAGGATCAACGGTTCAAAGAGCTGAATGGAAATAAAAGTAAAGTCGCGACGGTTTTAGAAGGGATTCAGGCAGCTGCTAACGCAGGACTGAAAGTAAAAGTGAATATGGTTGTTCAAAAAGGGATAAACGATCAAGATATCATTCCGATGGCGAAATATTTTAAAGAACGCGGGCATACTCTTCGCTTTATCGAGTATATGGATGTTGGGAATTCCAATGGCTGGACAATGGCAGAAGTCATGACGAAACAAGAGATTTTAAATGAAATTGAAAAAATCATGCCACTCGAACAAATCGAGCCCAATTACCCTGGAGAGGTAGCGACTAGATACCGTTATATAGGAAGTGATCAAGAAATTGGGGTAATTTCATCTGTTACCGATTCTTTTTGTTCAACTTGTTCAAGGGCGCGGGTTTCTGCCGAAGGGAAATTGTATACATGTTTATTTGCAGCAAATGGGTATGATCTTCGCCAATTGCTTCGATCAGGTGAATCGGATAATGTGATTGCCAATAAAATCATTGAGATTTGGAATCATCGACTAGACCGCTATTCTGATGAACGAGCAAGTGTTAATCATTCAATCAACCGATCCAAAGTAGAGATGTCTCATATTGGCGGTTAACATGATCAAATGTAGGCATCAAAAATTAAGTGATTGAGGTTAAACGGGTAAAGGATTATAATAAAATTACAAAAGCAAATGAAAAGATCATTGATGTCGGGTAACTACAAATTGCCTTGACGTCCTGTTTTTTCATTCATTATATATGGTGAGACGGATTGCTAGTAGGGTAAAACTGCTCAGTTATTAGCCCGCCATAAAATAGACTTGTATTCAATGATGCAGTCTATTTTATGGCGGGCTTTTTGATTTTAAAAAAGGGAGAGATGAAAATGGGAGAAACCGTCCAAGTAAAAATCAATGGCCAGCAACATGAAGTGGAACAAGGGACTCGAATTCTTGATTATCTTCTGAAACAGGGAGTAGATCACCCACATATTTGTTATTCAGAAGTTCTGGGCCCCATTCAAACTTGCGATACGTGTATGTGTGAAGTCGATGGCAAAATTCTAAGAGCATGTTCGACAAAATTTGAAGAAGGCATGAATATTTTAACTTCATCAGAACGGGCCAAAAATTTCAGAGAAGATTACCATTTTCCATTACGATATCTTCTCTATATAGGAATTACCGCTGCCATTCGATTTATCATCGTAAATAACGGAGAACCCATTCAAAATATATGGCTATCCGTCGTCATTTTTGTACTTACCATTAGCTATATCATCTTGCCTCCGGCAGAAGCTAAAATGATAAAAGGGCTAGATAGGAGATATGAAATGAAATGAAAAAAAATGTGGAACATCAATTTAATATGTTAATTCGTGAAATACGCAAAGAATATGTTGGCAATGGACCAAGAGAAATTACTACCCGTTTTGCAGGCAATTGGGTCATTAGTGAGATGAAAGGCAATCTGACGAATGTGGAACATTTTATGATAAGTTCAATAGAAGGGCAACGGGTAGTTCATGAAGCGCGAACGAAATTAGTAAAGCAAATTTATAAGAATCCTGTCGTTTTGAAAAAATTTGAAGAAATTACAGAAGCAAAAATTGTAAACATCTTTACAGACATTGATATAGAGACTGATACGGCAATGACCATTTATGTATTTGACAGGCCTATTCATGGATCATTGTGATCTATGGTTCTTAATAATAGTAGCCTTATATGCAATGAATAAACATTATAAGGCTACTATGGTAATATAACCTCCAGTTACACACTTTTTTATTCAATCATACCATGGTCCATAATTTTTAACGTTGGCGTAATAAAGTAAGCTCACCTTTTGCCGAAAAAGAGGTTACTACTATACTAAAAGTTAATGCCTTATATGCCGATATATAGTAAAAGAAGTTTGAAAGGTGAGCTGAGTCAATAATGAAAAGATCAAAAGGAAACATCGGGAAACCTAAAAAAGAATCATCCATTGCTAAACCGATTATCGGGTTTACAAGTTTGACATTAATTTTACTCATGGTGATTAATGGTTTTTTATTGTACAAAACGGTTTTCACTTCAACCGATAGAACGCTTGGGAATTTTGGGACGATTGTTGCGGATAGTTTTTCCAAACAACTTGATCCTGCTTTATATGAAGAATTTTTGCAAAATAAAACAGAGAATGATGCATATTGGAAATTGCGGGATGAACTTAACGAATTTCGAAAAAAGATTGGCGCTTTTTATGTTTATACGATAGAAGTAAAAGACAATCATAAATTGGCCATTTTAGTGGATGGGTTGGATAAAAATGCTAAAAATGCATCGAAGATCGGTGCACCTACCACCGCTACAACGTACAATGATGTAAAAGATGTGTTAAACGGAAAGACGGCAAGTACGAACATTGTCCATGATGCTGAGTATGGTGATTACTTATCGGCTTTTTCCCCGATTAAAAATTCTTCAGGCGATGTCATCGGTGTTCTCGGTATCGATATTAAAGCAAAAGATGCCGCTAGTATTAGTATGAATATTTTAAAAGAGGAAAGTTTCGTTTTAGTCATTGTTAATATTGTCACTTTGCTATTGTCTGTCGGCCTTATTTATTTTTATTGCAGACGTACATTAAAGCCGTTAACACATTTAGAAGAGCAAGCGGCGAAAATTGCAGAGGGCGACTTCCGCTTAGAAGAGCTCTCGTATACTAAACATAACGAAGTTGGAAGAATTTATGAGTCGTTCAACAACATGAAAGTTCAATTAAATAAACTAATTTTGGATGTGAAAGAAACGGCAAAACAAACCAATGAACAATTTTCTGTCATTGCGGACGAAATTAGAGGAATACAGGAACAGGCCTCCAGCATTCGTACAGCAAGTGAAGAAATTGCGAGCGGAAACGAAGGAGTTGCCTCTTCGATGGAAAACACGTCCAGCGTCATAAATGGATTTCAGAAAGAGGTTCAAACTGTTTATGAAGCGGTCGGAAAAATGGAAGAAATCACGAATGATGTTTCTTACACTCAACAAAAAAGCTTCGAATCGCTGCAAGGGTTGATTACAGCCAGTGAGGATACAAGAGAAAAGTTCGCCGATGTAACAAAGGCGATGGACAGGCTCAATAAACATTCTGAACAAATTGGAAACATTGTAAAGGAAATTCACTCCATTGCGGGCCAAACGAATTTATTAGCGCTTAATGCATCGATTGAAGCAGCCCGCGCTGGGGAGCATGGAAAGGGCTTTGCCGTTGTCGCGAATGAAGTCGGGAATCTGGCAAATCAATCGTCAGAAGCGACAAAATCGATTGAAAAAAATATCGCTGAGATTCAAACACATATAGTAGAAACGATTACAAAAACGGAAGAAACGGTTCATCAATTTAACGAGCAGTATAGGGAAATGGAAGAAGTAAAACAAAGTGTCCTTCATCTGACCGAGCTAGTTGAAGAGTCAAAGAAGTCAATCGTTACGATCTTTAATCTTATTTCAATGATGAAAGAACAACAAATGAAAATAAATGAGGAAGTCATGTCTGTTACGGCTGTATCTGAAGAAACGGCGGCAACGACTGAAGAAGTTACAGCTACCATTCAACAAGTAGAATCAAACGTACATCACTTTGCAGAAAATGTTGACCGAGTGTCAAAAGCGATCCATAATCTTGAAACGAAAACGAATCAATTTAAGCTTTAGGAAAAGTCCCCCATATACAGGAAAGCGATATGGGGGCTTTTTATGTGATTTTGGTTTATAAATTTGTAACTTTTTTGTTACCCTTTTTTTGTTTTTTGCCTCTATACTTAGTCGTTGTAGTAATATAACAATTGGATGTTCAAAAAGTCCGGGAAACATTGCCTGCGAATTTCTACGTCAGCGCAGCTCTAGATCCTCACGTATTAAAAACATACGCTCCGGTGCGCGGAGGCTGCGCTTCCTTGAACTTCTTGGCCCTGTTTGTCCTCCTTTTTGAACACGAAATAAATCGATTATAATGTTTAAAACCTTTAAATCTTAAATTAAACACGAAAAGTATTTTAAAGGGGAAATTGAAAATGTTAAAAAAACTATGGTCTAAGCCACTTACACAATGGGTGTTTAAAACTTCCTATTACCTGGCGATCTTAATAGGCCTTTTATGGTTGTATGGCATTAATGGCACTGGCGGCAATGCGCCATTTATTTATAATGAATTTTAAAAAGGTAGGATGAACGAATGAGTTTACTAAAACAAATCGAGAAATGGGCCATCGAACATCCTGATCGGCCGGCCTTCCGTTATAGAGAGCATGTGCTATCGTATGGGCAGTTAAAGAACCAATCCGATGCGCTGAGCGTTTGGATTCAACAAAATTTCCCGAATGATTCGGCGCCAATCATGGTGTATGGCCATATGCAGCCAGAGATGATCGTTTGCTTTTTGGCTGCGGTCAAATCCGGCCGCGCCTACATTCCGGTCGATGTTTCGATTCCGAATGAACGCATTGAACGCATCGCCAAAAACTCGGGTGCGAAGCTGTTTTTCGCTGTTGAAGAGACAACGCTTAACCTTCCGCTAAAGCGGATCGATAGAAACGAAATCCGATCGATCGCCGAAAGGTTGAGCGGAGAGTCCCTTGACCGGGAATTGGCGGTGGATGGAGATGATAACTTTTATATTATTTATACATCCGGAAGTACAGGCAACCCGAAAGGGGTTCAAATTACCCACGATTGCCTGGAGAGCTTTGTCAGCTGGACGCTTCGCGACTTCGGCCTGACAACCGGCCAGGTGTTTTTAAATCAGGCACCATTTTCCTTTGATTTATCCGTCATGGATCTGTATCCATCACTCGTTACAGGGGGAACGCTCTGGGCGATCGATAAACAGATGATCGCGAAACCGAAGGAATTGTTTGCATCTTTGGCGAAGTCGGGCGTTAATGTCTGGACATCAACGCCGTCCTTCGTCGAAATGTGTTTGATGGAACCGGCGTTTGGCGAGAATATGCTGCCGGGGCTTGACACCTTTTTGTTTTGCGGGGAAGTCTTATCGAACGATGTTGCGAAACAATTGCTTGAGCGCTTTCCGAAGGCGAAAGTGATCAATTCGTACGGCCCAACTGAAGCGACTGTCGCCGTCACGAGCATCGAGATCACGAAAGAAACGATCGAGCAATATCAACCGCTTCCGGTCGGATACTGCAAATCCGATTGCCGCATTTTGATCATGGCTGAAGACGGAACCGTTCTTCCTGACGGGGAAAAAGGAGAAATCGTCATCGTCGGCCCGAGTGTGGCGAAAGGCTACTTGAGCGATCCGGCGCGAACGGAAGAAGCGTTTCTTATGATCAACGGCGAGCGGGCCTATCGGACAAAAGACGCCGGCTCTTTAAAAGACGGGCTGCTCTTTTGCCACGGCCGGCTCGACTTCCAGATTAAACTCCACGGATACCGTATGGAGCTCGAAGAAATTGAACATCATTTGCGCGCAAGTTCGTACGTGCAAACGGCCGTTGTCGTTCCGGTTAAAAAGAACGACAAATACGATCATCTGCTCGCAATCGTTGTGGCAGGCAGCCACGAGTTTGAAAAAGAATACCAGCTGACATCCGCGATAAAAAAAGAGCTGGCAGAAATTCTGCCGGCGTACATGATTCCGCGGAAATTCGTCTACCGGTCTTCCGTCCCGATGACGGCCAACGGAAAGGTGGACCGCAAAAAATTGCTTGAAGAGGTTACCGCATGACACCTTATGCAACACTGACGTATTTTATCATCTTAGCGGTTTTTCTCCTCCCGTCCATTATCGCCGGGCTCCGGGGAAAAACGTTCAAAACCTATAACGCCTGTTTAACGGTCGTTTTTTTAGCGATCATTTTCGCGAACCAGCCGCTTGAAGCCGGTTCCCTCATTCTCTTTACGATCTGGCAGGCAGTGTTAGTCAAAGGGTATTTAACCACCAGGCTCAAACACAATTCAACAGGCTATTTTTACGGGGCGATGGTGCTTGCGATTTTACCGCTCGCCCTTTCCAAGTTTGCGCCGTTTTTTACAAGCGGCAGTCTGGTTGGCTTTTTGGGCATTTCATATTTGACATTTAAAGCCGTCCAAATGATTATGGAAATCCGGGATGGCCGGATAAAAGAGGTCTCGTTCTATCGTTTTTTACGCTTTCTGCTCTTTTTCCCGACCATTACATCCGGTCCGATTGACCGGTACCGCCGGTTTGAAAAAGATATCGAGCACACCCCGACGAAAGACGAATACAAAAACCTGTTATATACTGGGGTTAACCGGATTTTCCAGGGGTTTTTATACAAATTCATTATCGGGTATTTGATCCATCACTATGTTATGAGTTCCGGACCGGTTCAGGAACATACGTTTATGGGCACATGGCTGTATATGTACGCATATAGCATGTACCTGTTCTTTGACTTTGCCGGCTACAGCGCTTTTGCGATCGGCGTGAGCTATATGCTCGGCATTAAAACGCCGGAAAACTTCAATAAACCGTTTATCAGCCGGAACATTAAAGAATTCTGGGACCGCTGGCATATGACACTGTCATTCTGGTTCCGCGACTACGTCTATATGCGGTTCGTCTATTTTATGATTAAAAAGAAAGTCATTAAAGACCGATACCTTATTTCTTATATGGGCTTTCTTTTAAACTTTTTGATCATGGGCATCTGGCACGGTCCGCACGTCAACTATATCGTGTACGGGTTATACCATGCCGCTTTATTTATCTTGTTTGATCTGTTTGAACGCCAAAATAAAAAGCGCCGTTTTTGGCCGCAAAACCGGCTGACCGATTGTCTTGCCGTCATCATTACGTTCCATTTCGTTTGTTTCGGCTTTTTGATCTTCTCTGGAAGGATCATCTAAAAACACTATGTAAAATAAAGGAGTTTATCACCATGGAAAACGTAAAAGAACAAGTATTGGAGATTTTAGAAGAAGTGTGTGAAAACGAAGTTGTGAAAGAAAATCCCGATGTGAAGCTGTTTGAAGAAGGGCTGCTCGATTCGTTCGGGACGGTATCTTTACTCGTCGAAATTGAACAACGGCTAGGACTAGAAGTCTCTATTTCCGACTTTGACCGGGAGGAATGGGCGACCCCGAATCTTATTATTCAAAAGCTGGCGGACATGAGATGAAAAAGGCAACGTTTGGCCCTATCATTGCGGCGGTTCTCATCTTTCTTATCCTTTTATGGATTCCAACTAGCTTGTTACAGTCTTCAGTGACGAACAATGAGGTGAAACAGGCCGCAACAAGCTTGGATCCCAACATGTTTCAAGGGATAGCGCTGCAAAAGAAAATGCTTCAAGATAAGCATTACCTTCCATTGTATGGGTCATCCGAGCTTTTTCGATTAGACGAATACCACCCTTCAAATTACTTTAAAGTCAAACATGAAGGCTTCACTCCCTTTTTAGTCGGGCGAGGGGGAACCCAATCGCTCGTGCAGTTTTTAAACCTGGCGGCGACTTCAAACGAACTGAAAAATCGCAAGGTCGTTTTTATCCTTTCCCCGCAATGGTTCGTGAAGGAAGGCTTGAATCACCGCCATTTTGCGCCGAACTTTTCGAAGCTTCAGGCGTACGATCTGGCGTTTAACGACACGATCGATCCGATATTGAAAAAGCGGGCAGCGAAAAGGCTGTTGTCTTTTCCATTTATCCGAAAAGATAGAGACCTCGCCGCCCTCTTAAATGGGGTTGTTCATGGGGATCCGATCGATCAGGCGAAAAAATACGCCTTTACTCCGTATGCGTATGCAAACTATAAAGTGCTTACGTGGAGGGATTTCGTCCAATCCCGCTCCATTCATGCCCGTAAGGCAAAAGTCGATCCAAGCCTCGGGTCGTTATCATGGGAAGAGTTGATCAAGCGAGCTGAGATCACAGGAGAGAGAAGTTCCCGTTCCAACCCATACGGCATTACCGATCGGTATTATAAGCGGAAAATCGAACCGCGGATTAATAAATTAAAAGGCTACCGGGCGAAAGAGCATTACAACCATTCGCCGGAATATCGGGACTTACAGCTCATTTTAGATTTATTCAGGGAAAATCATACCCAGGCATTGTTCGTTTCTATCCCGGTGAACGGAAAATGGTATGACTTTGCAGGCGTGCCGAAAGAACGGCGCCAGGTCTATTATAAAAAAGTGAGACATCAAATTGAAAAAGCCGGGTTCCCGGTCGCCGACTTTTCCAATCATGAGTACGACAAATATTTCTTGAAAGACACGATGCATTTAGGATGGAAAGGCTGGGTCTATTTTGACCGGGCGATTGCAGAATTTTATCATTCAAAGAAACCAATCTCTAAAAAATATTAATTAAACAGCAACCCGCTGATAAATGATTCATTTATCAGCGGGTTGAATTTCTTTTTTACATCGGATATGATATAGAGGAAGAAAGTTTTGGAAATAAAAAGGAGGATTAAATTTAGGCCGATGATTGATATCCCGACTTTTGTTGCGTAAATCATTTTTAATACGGACAAATGGCTCCGCCGGTGGGAGAGCGGACGGGATACGTATGCCTATTTTTATCCTTTTATAGCATATATATTTACGATTGGCTTTTGGCCATCGTTTATTTTCGCGTATTTTTTCCGCCCTTGATCTCACAGGCTGCCGTCTGTGATTTTTTTATTGCCTGGTTTCGGTTTGAAGGTCCTGTTAAGCGGGGTACGAACTTTTCTGCCAGCAAATTTATCGGGGGTGTAATGATGTTAATTTTAAAGGCTGAACGTCTTTCAAAGGAATTGAATGGGAATCTCCTTTTTAAAAATGCGAATATTGAAGTGTTTGAAGGGGAGCATATAGCAATCATAGGAAAAAATGGTGTTGGAAAAACAACACTTTTAAAAATATTGAAAGGTGAAGTAGAAAAAGACTCTGGAACGATTTACAGTAAGGTACCGGCCAGTCAATGGGGAATGCTTGAACAGCAAACGGGACAAGAGGAAATGTGTACTCTTCTTGAATATGTCAAGAAAGGGCATCGTTATCTATATGAGATAAAAAACGAACTTGAACAATTGCAAAATCGAATGGCGAAACAAGAGGAAACGTTTTTTGACCAAATCATGAACCGATATAGTGAACTTCAGGAACAGTACATTTTAAATGGCGGGTATGAATGGGAACTTGAAATAGAGAAATGTCTCACAAAATTAAAATTTAAGCCACAAGATTGGGAAACCCCTTATGAACGGTTAAGCGGCGGCCAAAAAACGAAAGCACAGTTAGCCCGCATTTTAATTGGAAAACCAAAACTAATCATTTTAGATGAACCGACCAATCATTTAGATACAGAGACGATGGGTTGGCTGGAAGAATGGATGAACCATTTTAAAGGCACGGTCATTTATGTTTCGCATGACCGCCGCTTTTTAGACCGAACGGCACATAAAACATATGAATTAACAAATGAAGGAACGAAGGTGTACAAAGGCGGCTATAGCGAATATCGGCGGCAAAAAGACATTGAAGAACAGACACAAATGGCCGTCTATAAAAAGCAGCAACAAGAAAGAAAACTATTGCTTGAAGCGATTCAGCGGTATCGCCAGTGGTTTAACTCAGCACATCATGCGGCTTCCGTGCGCGATCCAGGTGCGAAAAAGAAAGCGATGAAAAATATTACGAGAGCGCAGGCTAAAGAAAAAGAGTTAGAACGACTGGATAAAGAATCGGTTACGAAAGTAAAAAAAGATCCTTCTCTTCAAGTGAAGTTTGAAGAAAGTTTCGAGGCGCGCACGCTACTACGGGCAATGAACATATCATTTTCATATGGAGAAAATAACATCGTTAGGCAGCTTCATTTAATTGTAAACCGCGGTGACCGAATCGCAGTTGTCGGTTCAAATGGCGCGGGAAAAACGACATTTTTAAGGCTTTTAACAGGAAAATTATTGCCGGGAGAAGGAAAAATCGTTCATCACCCACAGCTGAAAATCGGCTATTTTGCCCAGGAACTGGAAGACCTTGATTTTAGTAAAACGATATTGGATACATTTTTATCCCTTCCAGATATGACAGAATCGAAGGCGAGAACGATCCTTGCTTGTTTTCTCTTTCGAAAAGATGATGTGTACAAGCGAATAGCGGATTTAAGTATGGGTGAAAAATGCAGGGTGGCGCTCGTAAAGCTTTACTTTTCAGATGCGAATTTGCTTGTGCTAGATGAACCGACCAATTATCTGGATATTGAAACGAGAGAAAGGCTTGAAGAGGCGTTTATCGACTATCCTGGAGCGATGTTGATCGTTTCTCACGACCGCTATCTTTTGCAAAAGGTTGCCAATCGCGTCATCCGATTAAATGAAGGAGAGGTTGAGATCTTTCAGGAACCGTATAAAGATTTCTTCGAGAGAATGGAAAATAGCCACCATCCAGTCGATTCGCTCGTTGCGAATCAAATTAAAAAACTTGAGCTTGATCTTATTAATAGCATCGCAGAGGAGCAGGGAAGTGAAGCGGTTGAAGCGGAACGTCTCAAGCGGATCCAAACGATTAAACGAGAAATTGCCCGGTTAAAAGGAGAATAGTTTTATTTCCCCTGCATTTCAATTGTGCGGGGGATTCGCTTTGAATGGTAGCGTTTTCTTAAAGTGCAACATCTAATTTTGACAAAATGATGACAAAATGCTCGCAAAAATGATGAAATGGTGTTATGATAAAACAAAGTTAAAAACCACTTTATCATAAAGGAGTTGTGGTGAAATGAAAATTTTGAAAAAAGTCTTTAAATATGTATTTGTCGCAAATGCAGCAGTTATTTTAACCATCGCCTTACTGCCTGCTTTACTTATTACAAATGATATTAGCGTACTGCAAGATGTGTTAGAGTATATTTCAAAATAATTTTCTAGACAACGTATAGGTTTTCAAAATGAGAAAGCGGTGATTTTAGATCACCACTTTTTCTCAGCGTTTAGGACGTAATATTGGAAGAACGATTCCCGATTCATAAAGAAGGATGGGCGGGACAGTACAAGTAATCAGCTGAAACATTAGCCATCACAAAACGCACATAGTTGTGTATTTTTACATAAGCAAAATAATGAATTTGAGGACCATTTTTGTTAAATTAGTTAAATGTCCAATTGCTGTTTTGATTGAGTTTCCGTCTAATTCGCCTTCATTGTTTCTTCGCGAACTTTCCGTATCCGTCAAAGCCTAAAGATCTTGCTCCAAATAAAATTCAAAAAATGTTATCTCTCGTATATTCGGCCTTAAAGAAGTTATAATAAAAACAAAATGTATTTAAAGGAGAAGAATCATGAAAAAATTAATTATTATAACTTGCCTCGCGCTATCACTTGCCGCATGTGCGGCCAATAAGCAGACAAAAGAAGAAAAGCCTGGCGGAGGTAAAGTTGATACTGCTGCTGCAAAACAAGTATTTAAACAAAACTGTGCCAGCTGCCACGGCCAAAACTTAGAAGGTACAAATGCTGCTCCTAAACTAAGTGATGTTGGCAAAAAAATGAGTAAAGATCAAATTCTTAATCAAATCAAAAATGGAGGAGGCGGAATGCCAGGCGGTCTCATTAAAGGAAATGATGCCGAAAACGTTGCTGGATGGCTCGCTTCTAAAAAATAAAAAATGGCAACCTTTCTTCGATGAAAGGTTGCTTTTTTTAACAAAGTATTGTTAACCTACAAATTATAATAGTTAACAAAAGTCGACCTTGCGAGTAAAATAAAAAGTGAGGGAGGGAAGTGGTGAATGATGACGTTTGAAAGTGACCTTAAAGATGAACTGGCAAGGTTAAAGCAGCTGCATAAGAAGAGGAACATGATGGTGGCTGAAAAGGCGATAGAGCCATGGCTGATCAGGCAAAACAAAAAGCTTCTCAATTTAGCTTCCAATAATTATTTAGGATTAGCGGGAGATATACGGCTGAAAAAAGCTGCCGTTCAAGCCGTTGAACAATACGGAACAGGTGCGGCTGCTTCAAGGCTTATTGTCGGAAACCATCCTCTTTATGAACAAGCAGAAGCCTTGTTAACAGATTGGAAAGAATCTGAAGCCGGAGTCATTTTCACTTCCGGCTATACGGCTAATTTAGGAATCATTTCTGCGATCTGTGATCGAAAAAGCATTGTATTCAGTGATAAGTTAAACCACGCTTCTATTATCGACGGAATCATTCTTAGCCGTGCGGAACATAAACGGTACCGCCACAATGATCTTAATCATCTTGAAGAGTTATTGAAAAAGGCATCGCCCGATCAACGGAAACTTATTGTAACAGACAGTGTATTTAGCATGGATGGCGATACGGCGCTGCTAAAAGATTTAGTTACGCTTAAAGAGCGGTATGGGGCAATATTGATGGTCGATGAAGCTCACAGCACTGGTATCTATGGTGATCATGGCGAGGGACTTGTCCATCATTTGAAACTACAAGGAAAAATCGATATTCAAATGGGAACATTCAGTAAAGCGCTCGGGTCTTTCGGTGCGTACATCGTTGGGGAAGCATGGTTGATAGAATATCTTCTTAATCAATCGCGAAGTTTCATTTATACGACGGCTCTTCCGCCTTCTATTCTTGGGTCGATAAGTTCAGCCATCGAAATTGTTCGAACGGATTGGCATTTGCGCGAGCGTCTCTGGAAAAATGTAACGTATTTTCGGATCGCGCTAGAGGAGTCGGGATTTGATCTTTGCGGAAGTGAGACACAAATTGTTCCGATTAAGATTGGTTCAAAGGAAAGGGCCCTTCGCTTTAGTCAAAGGCTGCAAGAAGAAGGAGTTGCGGCAATTGCCATTCGTCCGCCAACGGTCCCGGAAAACGCGGCAAGAATCCGCTTTTCAATAATGGCTACCCATGACCTTAAAGATCTAGAGTGGGCTGTAAAGAAAATCGTTTTAGTTGGTAAAGAGATGGGAGTAATCGTATGAGCAAAAAACAGTTGGTCATGCTGCCAGGATGGGGGATGGAAAGTGCGGTCTGGTCGCTTCTTGCGGACGGGCTTCGCGAAAGTTTTTCAATCCAGCTTGTGGACTGGCGCGGGCTTAAAACAATTGATGGTGTGAGGAAACGGGTAAACGAGTACATCCAACAGGATACAATGGAGTCTTTCACAGTCATTGGTTGGTCACTCGGTTCACTTGCGGCGATCGATATTGCTAGTACATATCCTTCGAAAGTAAGGCATCTCATTTTATTAAGCGGAACAAGCCGGTTCACAATGGATTCCGATTATGAATGCGGAGTGCATCCGAAAATGGTTGAAAGAATGAAACGGCAACTTATGCGTAATAAGGAAAAAACATTAGCGTCTTTCTATGAATTGATGTTTTCAACTGAAGAACGGCGAAAAGGGGAGGTTCAGCGGTTTATGGGAGAAATCGGCGAGAAGTTTGTTGGTGATGATGTTCATTCCTTGCGAAGTGGATTGGATTATTTAATAGCTTCCGATTTCCGCAGCAAATTGGAACAAATCTCATCGCCAGTCTTATTGATTCACGGCGAAGAAGATGCCATATGCCCTTTTCGCGCTTCACAGTATATTGAGCAACGGATAAAAGAAAAAGTGACTATAAAACGGCTCCAACATACGGGGCACATTCCGTTTTTCACAATGCCCGATCAATGTTTGCAGTGGATTAAAGAGTTTGTGGGAGGAGAAGCCAATCATGATCAACAAACAGTTATTGCAAAAACGATTCAGCAAACAGGCGGAAACGTATGACCAATTTGCCGTTGTTCAAAAGAAAATGGCCGAAGAAGTATTGGCAATAGTAAAACGACAAAAGTTGAAAAATGAAACGGTCGCCGTTCTCGAAATAGGATGCGGGACAGGCTATTTAACGGAGCGGCTTTGCGCCCTTTTTCCAAACGCTTTGATTCACGCTGTTGATCTTGCACCGGGGATGATCAGCGTTGCTCAAAAGCGGGTAATGCATCGAAATGTTTCATTCCTTTGTGGAGATATCGAAGAAATGATGTTACAGCATAAATATGACCTCATCATTTCGAATGCGACGTTTCAATGGCTGAATCAGCTTGAACATACGCTTCAATATCTTTTTTCACACTTACAGCAAAACGGGGTTCTATGTTTTTCGACGTTCGGGCATTTGACGTTTCAAGAGCTCCATGCGTCTTTCCGCCAGGCCAAACGGTCTTTTCAGCTTGAAGACGCAAATCCCCCGGGACAACCATTTTATTCACTAAAAGGCTTGCAAAAAGTAATTGCTCATTCGCTGGAGCCATCATCTTTTTCCTTCAAAGGAAAAGAAAGATTAGAAGTTCAAACTTTCCCTGGCGTAAGAGACTTTCTTACATCGATTAAAAAAATTGGTGCCAACAATAGCAATGAAGGGGATTATTGCCAGCGGCCAGCCGTTTTTAAAAAGATGATGAAAATTTATGAATCTCACTATAGGTTGGATGATCTCATTAAAGCAACCTATCATTGTTTGTATGTGACGATCGAGAAAAACAGAAAAGATAATTGCAAATAGGATGAAATTAAATTTCACTGACATCAGCTGAGCTCCAACCATAGTATATCGAGAGAAATATTGTTAAAGGAGCGAATGAAATGGATCAGTCGCCGATACGTCTCGATATACTGCTGCTGTTCGCGCCAGAGAAAGCGAAAGGCCGGATCGCCTTTTTTTGATCCGTATGCGAGAACTTTAGCGGGTGAAATTGGTTTTACGATAATGAGGAATTTGGAGCAAGAACATGGAAGCGGTATTGAAAATCCGTTTTTGCCTATTCGAACTAAATACTTTGATGATTTTCTAATGAGAATACTGCAACATACAACAATTGACCAAATCGTCATTTTAGCCGCAGGGATGGATGCCCGTGCTTATCGTTTGCCATTGCTTTCCCATTACAAATTATTTGAGCTTGACCGCCCAGAACTAATAGCCTTGAAAAATCAAATTCTTTCAAATGAACATGCGATCCCTTATTGCGACCGCTATACAATTGGCGCTGATTTATCGAGAGAGTGGGAGCGCCAGCTGATTGAAGCGGGTTTCCACCCAGAAAAGCCAACCGTCTGGCTTGCGGAAGGCTTTTTTGTGTACTTAAAACAGCCGTCGGTCGAACATGTCTTGAAGCAAGTTGAAAGGCTGTCTGCTTCTGGTAGCTGGCTCGGAGCAGACCTTATAAGCGAAGCATTCATTAATGGGCCGTGGGCGGAAAAAGACCGAACCTATTTAAAAAAATATGGACTTTCCTGGGAGTTTGGCACGGATGAACCGGAACGGTTTTTAAAACGGTTTGGTTGGGATGCTCAAGCGGTTCAACCAGGATCGTATGAAGCGGATTATGGACGCTGGCCGTTTCCGATAATACCGAGAGAACTTACCGATTTTCCAAAAACTTTCTTAGTGACTGCCTATAAAAAGTAGAAAAATTTTGGATGACGAATCAGAAAATGAGATAAGTGTAAAACAGCACAGCGAAAGGTTACCTGTGCTGTTTATCGTTCATTTTCAAAGGAACGACTTCAGATTGGATAGGCTCCAATTCCTTTACTTCTACATATGTTGGACTATATAAAAGGAAGGGGAGGAGAAAGTATGTACGATCAGGATGGGGTTCACCTTTATCAACCGAGTCAATCGAATGCCGCTGCAGAAGAAACGCGTCCTTATTATCCCGGGCCAAGGCCATATCCCTATTATCCGTACTATCCGCCTTATTATTACCCGCCGTCTTACTATCCACCATATTACCCATATCCATATTATCATCATTACCCTTATTATTATCATCATTATCCTTATGGCCATTACCATCATGGCTAAAGTCATGAGAGTCATACAGAAAAATGTCATGGAAATGATTCCATGACATTTTTCTTGCAATAGGCGGTTAATATAATAAATGAATAATTTTTAAAAAGACAGCAGACGTTATATATAATCCATTGATAAGGAGTGACAACAATGTTTGTTCGCTATAAACGAATAGCTTTTGTGATGCTTCTGTTTATGTTTGCACTGCTTTCAGCTTGTCGTAGTGGACAAGATGCGTCAAGACAAGAATTGCGAAACCAGAGTGATCGGCAAAATGTCACGTACAATGACGACCAGCCTCATAAACAGCGCGCTTACGTTAAAAACAAAACGAATATGCAAGTTGCAGATGATGCGGCCGAAAATGTGGCTAATTTACCGGAAGTACACACCGCCAATGTCATTGTCACGGATAATAATGCCTATGTTGCAGCTGTATTGGAAGGCGGCAAGAAGTTAACAAAAGATCTTGAAAAGAAAATGGCAGATGAAGTGAAAAAAGCTGATCCTACCATAAATAATGTTTATGTTTCAACAAACCCCGATTTTGTTAACCATATGAAACGATATGCAAAAGATATTCGAGAAGGACGGCCGATCTCTGGTTTCGTTAATGAATTTTCAAAAATGGTGCAGCGATTATTCCCGAATGCACGCTAAAACATAAAAAGTACCTACCATCCGGTAGGTACTTTTTTAAAGTGCTCTTTTGATATGATTAATATATCGGGCTCTCATAAACAAGAAATAAATGACTTGAATGAAAAAGAAGCTGCCGAGAACAAAAAGTGACTCTTTCACAAGCGAGTAATCGAACAAATGCTGCAATGCAGTAAGTGCTACGGCACCGTGGATCGTGGCGACAATAATCGGGACAAAAAATAGTAAAGCCAGCTGAAATGTCATTACTTTAGAAAGCTCACGCGGCGTTAACCCTAGCTTCGTGATCGCCCGGTATTGCTTGATGTCTTCGCTTAAATCGGTATATAGGCGAAAATAGAGAAAGCTTCCTGCGGACACGAAAAATACGGCCCCAATAAACAATCCTACGAATAAAATCATGCTCATTCCATCTCTTGCTTTGCCGACTTCAGAAGCTAAAGATGAAAAAACATAAGCTCCGTTAGGCGAAGGAGGAATTTTTTTAAGCAAATAGTCGCCTGCGTTTCTCGTTTCTTTCCATCGCTTCACATCAAAAAAGATATAATCTCTTTCTCCTGACCGTGAAATTTTTTGATAAAGAGAGTCAGGCACGATTAACAAATTAAAGCTGACATTGCTAATTGGAAAATCCGATTTATTTGCCATTCCAATTGGGTGTAGTGTAATGTTACTTTCTTTCAATAGAATATTTTTACGAATGGGTTGATTACCCCCCGCTTCTTTTTCATCCGGAACAAAGATCGTTTCGTTGCCTTTAAGAGAAAGGGTTTTTTGCTTTTCGCTTTTGGCAAATGCATTATAATCGGATAATTTCGCGAGCGTAACCTCATTTCCTGTTCTGGCGCTCGTCTCTTTTTTTACGGTGACTTTCGTTTTTACGTAGTTTATTTTTTCATTTTTTAACGTATTTTCGATAAGAGCAATATGCTTCTTTTCCATTTTATTCCCCTGTTTAGAAGAGTAGGTGAAGGCATATGGCTTCCCGTTTGTCATCATATCGCCAATCATTGAGCGAAAGCCGACCAATGTGCCAATAGAAGCAAATGCGACGGTCGACACGATGGCTACAATGAAAAAAATCCGTGCATTATCTTTCATCCGATAGGCCAAATTGGAAAAGGCAATGAGATTCGTTTTGTAACGATAGCGTTTTTTATTTCGTTTTAACATCGTGATGATCGCTACGCTAAGTTGAGTAAAGAAAAAGTAGGTTCCAATCGTCACAATCATTGTAACTGGGATCATGGCCAAAACAACCCCGACTTCTTTTACCGACAATGCGACAACGTATCCCGCGATTAAAAGAACCGCAGCAAGTATGGATAAGAAAATAGAAGCTTTCGGTTCGGATTTCGGTTTGGCACTTCCAGTTAGTAAATCGATTAATTGGTTGCTGCGTAAAATAGCAGCGGTGAATAGCGAAATAAATAAGTAAAGTGAAAAAAAGGCAAAAAAAGTTAAAATAATGGCCTTCCAGGGAAAATAAAAAGGCAATTCTTTCGGTATTCCGAGTGCATTTTCTCCAATGAGCAACAACGCTTTGGCAAAGATGAGCCCGCCTAACATCCCGGATATCGTCGAGACAAAGCCGATGATCATATTTTCAAAAAAAACGAGCAGCTTTAATTGAAAAGTAGTAATGCCGTGCATGACGAAAATGCCAAATTCCTTTTTGCGCGATTTTAAAAACGCACTCATCGAATATAAAACAAAGAAAAAGGAGAAGACGTAAATTATGGATTCAGCAAAGTGCATGCCTAAAGAAACATAACTGCCAAGATGTTCTTTAGAAAATGACGGATGAAATGCGAAGACGGCATATACAAAGAAAACCATGACGGAAAAGGCACTGCTTAAAAAATAAGCGGCATAAGTACGTTTATTGCGTGAAACATTTTTAAAGGCCAATTGGCGAAAGGTCACAATTTTCCCCTCCTTTTGTTTTAATGGATTTAGATTCATTGTGGTTGTATTGGCGACGGATTCAAAACGATAGGTTCTCTTAGTGCCGATTGCATTTCGGACTCTCGAATAATGCCGTAATCCAGCATTTTGTGCAATACGAGCTTTTGGCGTTCTTTTGCTTCGGCAAGATGGCGGTAGGGGGAATAATATTCCGGTGCCTTTGGCAATGCAGCAAGGATAGCCGCTTCACTCATATTGATCGTTTCTTTATTCGGATCATTGGCTTTCACTGTTTTTCCAAAGTAGTAATTTGCGGCATTTTCGATCCCGTACTGTCCGTGGCCGAAATAGATCGTATTTAAATACATGCTAAGAATTTGTTTTTTCGTATAGCGGTGCTCTAAGTTCATGGCAATGACCATTTCTTTCATCTTCCGGCTCATCGTTTTATCATGTGTTAAAAATAAATTGCGGGCCAGCTGCATTGTGATTGTACTTCCACCCTGGACAAAATGACCGGCTTTCACATCTGCGACAGAAGCCCTGGCCATCGATATTGGATCTACCCCAAAATGATGATTGAAACGGTGATCTTCAATGGCAATAAAAGATTTCCATACATAATCAGGCATATGGTCTGTTGTGACAAAAGGTCGGTTATGAAAAATCATACCGGACGTTTTGATCGTATTCGAAGCACTAAATACAGGCAATTTTTCATTATATATGAGAATATTTCCCGCTCCGAATATCGTATACCATAAAAGGTTAAGCAGCAATATGGCTAACGTTATAATGATCGCACATGTTTTAACAGCTTTCATTGTTCTCTTTGTTTTTTGAGCGGTAAGTACTTTTTGATTTTTAATTGAATGTGCGTAGTGGCTCACTGACATCCCCTCCGTCGCTTTAGCCAAGTTTTTACCTCGAGATATACATATAACTGAATGTCATCATAATCGCAATTAAGATCGTCATATAAACAAACATGATCTTATTGATTTGTTTCATAGTCCCACCCCATTTACCTTCATCTTTGTTTTCAGTATAAGATGGGAAGCGCAATCCTCCCATCGAATTTCCTTTCATCCGCCTTACACTTTTGTAAGAATTAAAAAAGGGCTAATTTCGTTGTAGTAAATGATAATCATGCATTTGCTGAAATGACCGGGTATTATGAGAATTTATAGCGAAAATACAAACCGGAAGCGTAATTTTCGCTTCCGGTTTTATAAGACTTCTTTTAGATGCCGTAAATAACGGGATCGGATAAAGGAAAAGTAGAGAACTTGCGCAATGATAAAGCCAACTAAAACGGCCATTGTCTCGAGTACGATCGATAAGTGGAACAAGCTTTGCAAGGCGACAAATGCAAAGCAGCTGTGAATAATGGCTGCCATGATCGGAATAAAGAACATAAGGGCAAGTTCTGTTGTAGCAATTTTGCTCAATTCTTTTTCCGTCATCCCGATCTTGGCGATTGCCCTGTATTTCCGTTTGTCATTTTCTAAATCGGTATAGAGACGAAAATATAAGAAGCTTCCAGCCGCAATATAAAAAACGGCTCCAATAAGCAAACCGATAAATAACGACACATTATATAATTGCTTTGTCATCAAATAATCGCTTCCGGCTGAAGAAAAATAAAAGGTTGTGTCATCGCCTTTATCAATTATGGCATCTCTTTCATCCGTAATTTTGGTTCCGATTTGGTTGGTCTCTTTCCAGTTCGCTACCTTATATCCGATATATTTTGTCCCAAACTTCGGATAGAAAGGGGGGGGGTTGGAAGGCTTTTTCACTTCAGAAAAAACTTTGTCTGAAACCACAAGCAAATTTGACCCGAGAGAATAGCGCGAAAAGATCGGCTTTTTTACCGAACCATTTACATGAACGGTTCTATGGCTTTCTTTCAAGGTTACGTCTATCGGTTCATTTGTCAAATCGTTCCTTTGCTCAAAGTCGCTCGGAATGACGCGTGCTTCGTGATGTTTTAACGAAAGCCCGGGTACATTTAAAAGTCTGGCAAAACGGTTAAAATCGGATACTTTTATAAGCGTTACCGTATTTTTAGTTGTGGCACTCGTTTGCGATTTTACGGTTAATTCAGCTTTCGTATAGTGAAGATGATGATGATGTAAGTCATGTTCAATGATCGACAGGTGCCGCTTCTCTTTTGGATTTCCGGGATCGGAAACATAAGTAATGGCAAAAGGATAATTGATTTCATACATTTTCGTTAATGTGCCCATTGCCGCAAAGGCGCCCACTCCACAAAACGCAACTGTCGATACGATGGTGACGAGAAAAACATTCTTGCGTTATCCTTCATTCGATAGGCTAAATCGGATAGCATAATAATATTTGTTTGTTTTCGATAGAATCGCAAATTTTTCTTCAACACTCGAATGGTATAAACGGACAGTTGGTCAAATAAAAAGTACGTGCCGATGATGACAATAATGGGAACGATCATTATGCGTTGATTTAAGTTTTGTTCTGTTGTCGTACATGAAAGGACATAACCGGAAATCAATAATACAACTGCAACTATAGAAAGGGGAATAGATGCTTTCGGTTCAGGCTTCGGCTTTTGGCTGCCGTTTAATAGATCGATGACTTTGTTTGTTCGAATAAAAACGGATGTTAAGGTAGAAATAATTAGAAAGAGTGCGATAAAGCTTGCGAAAGTCAAGAGCACGGCTTTCCATGATAAGTAAAAGGGCAGTTCATTTACATCAAGAATGCTTGCACCAATTAGGAGAAACGCTTTCGCAAATATAAGCCCAATACCGATTCCAACGATGATGGCAGCAGTACCGATCAACATGTTTTCCAAAAAGATTAAGCGATTAAGTTGTCTTTTTGTCATCCCGTGCATCATTAAAATGCCAAATTCCCTTTTCCGTGATTGGAGAAAAGCACTCACGGAATACAAAATAAAGAAAAAAGAAAAGACAAAAATAATGTATTCCGCTGCTTTCATTCCGCCTGCAGCATATTTCGAAATCATTCCTTTTTCAATATTTGGATGAAAGATAAACATCGCATAGACGAAGAAAATCATAACGGAAAAAGCGCTGCTCAAAAAATAAGCAGCATATGTCCGCGTTTTTCTCGTTACATTATTACATGCGAACTGACGAAAGGTCATAAGCGCCTCCACCAAGTAATGAAAGAACATCGATAATTTTTTGGAAAAAGGCCTGGCGGTTGTCTCCGCGATCGATTTCATTATATAATTGCCCGTCTTTAATAAAAATGACACGGTTACAAAAACTGGCGGCAAGCGGATCATGTGTTACCATCATCATTGTCGTTCCGTCATTTTTATTAATCGTTTCTAATAGTTCCATGACATCCCTGGACGCTTTAGAGTCAAGATTCCCCGTTGGCTCATCGGCAAGAAGCAATTTCGGAGAATGGATGATTGCCCGGGCGATTGCGGTCCGTTGTGCCTGGCCGCCGGATATTTCATACGTCCGTTTGTTGAGGATGTCTGTAATTCCGAGCTTTTTCGCTATTTGAATTACCTTTTCATCCATTTCCTTTACACTTACGCCGTCTAGAGTTAATGGAAGAACGATATTTTCTTCCACCGTTAACGTATCGAGTAAGTTAAAAGATTGGAAGACAAAGCCTAATTCCCGCCGCCTGAACAATGCCAATTCATTTTTCTTTAATTCATGAGGATTTTTTCCCCCGATTCGTATTTCCCCTGTGGTGGGAGAATCGATTGTTGACACCATATTGAGCAGTGTTGTTTTCCCGCTTCCTGATGGGCCCATGACGCCGACAAAATCCCCATTTTCGATCGTTAAATCGATATCAGAAAGCGCTTTATAGGATACTTTGCCACCGTACACTTTGCTAAGTCCGCGAACTTTAAGAATATCCATTCGGATACCTCCTTCATGTAGATCAATCTTACCTTTAGTTTAGAGGAGATGATTAGTTTTCCCAATCGAAATAGCTTTCATTTTTCTTACATTCTTGTAAGATAAGAAACAAACCGGCGGACTTAAAAAGAGCCGTCGGTTTGGTTTTTACTTGCAGGAAGAGATGCGGTGATTGATTTGATGTTTTCCATGACTTTCGTACTATACGTAAAATCTCCGTAACAGTAAGGATAGCGAAAATTATGTTTATCGCCGCCGCAATTATATTGATCCGGTTTTTTATGAACTTGAATCAATGAAAATTGCTTTGCCAGCTGTTCATTATGCTTGCCGCCGTGTTTCTTTACAAAGTCAATATATCCGATTCCCATATTGTATGCCTGTATCACTGTCGCAAAGTCTACCTTTTCCTTTTTGCCATACGTTAGTGCTCTTTGAAAATGTTTCACACCACGGCGAATGCTTTCTTCAGGATTTTGGATGGCGTTCGGTTTTAGGCCGGCAGACTCGGAAGCTTGCATCGGGTCACCGCCTTCTCCTTTGCTTTCTTGTTGCATTACTGCGAGAAGGGTAGGTGTATAGTTTTGCAATTGATATTTGGCCAACTCTTTACGCAAAAATGGTTCGTATTTTTTTACATTATCATACGAGTCTTGTTCGTTTAAGCGATTGGCGACTTCTAGTGGAGACCGGATGGCTTTCAATACGATAAAAAAAGCAAATATAAACAAAACCATGACAAAAATGGTTTTAACTCTCTTCTTCCGTTTTCGTTTCATTTTTCTCTCCCAAACTTCATTCTTTTTAAACATTATAAAGCAAATAAATGATCAAAAAGGTGACAAATGAACGAAATCTCCCTTACAATTTTGTAAGGGAAAAGGAGCCTCGATTGTGGCATAGGCTCCTTTAACTGGAAATTTAATGATGGGCAAATGGAAAGGTAAGACGGGCGGTTGTTCCTTTGCCCGCTTCGGAATCTAAATCGATATGGTGGTTTAATTTTTCACATACTTCATGAACAAGGTATAGACCCATACCGGTTGACTCCTTAAATTTTCGTCCGTTTTCCCCGGTATAAAACGGACGAAAAACGCGGGATAAATCGGCTTTCGGAATACCAATTCCCCGGTCTATGACTTCCAATATTACGGATCGCTCTTTGGCATAAGCAGAAACAGTTACTTTCTCATGGCTTCCCGCTGAATATTTAATGGCATTCGATAGCAATTGGTTAAGGATAAATCGAAGCCATTTCGCATCGGATTCTACAGTTAACAAAGGATCAATGGTTACTTCGGGAAACACATGATTTCGTATAAACAGTTTTTTGTTTTCATGAATAGCTTTACCTACTATTTCATGAAGCCGGACTTGTTCCACCCGGAAATCATGTTCAAACACGCCAAGCCGTGCAACATATAGAACCATCTCTAACCCTTTTCGCATGCGGTCTGTTTCTTCAGCAATACTTTCAAAACGAGGATCATCGTCATCTTGAATTAACAGTTCGATGACGGAAAGAGGGGTTTTCATTTGATGAACCCATTGATTCATAAAGGTGAGGTGTTCACTCTTTTTCCTTTCCCACGTTCTTAGTTGGTTTTGATAATGCCGGTACTGTGTCTGAAGCAATTCATCAAGTGCGGCCGCTAACGGCGAAAAGCCGGTTTTTTGCGCAATTTCATCGAACGAATGCGGAGGTTCGGATAATCGTTTATAAAACGCTCGATGGGTGAAATAACGGTACAATAAGTAACCGGCCAATAAACAAATGCCAAGAAATACCGAATACAATGCGGTTAATAAATGATGATAGCCATCAAGCCAATAAATAAGGAGTACGACAAACAATTGAACAATCGTAACTAAAATAAGTGGGACATGTTCTTTAAAAAATAGTTTCATGGTGATTCACCTTTCACCACGTGACATGGAAACGGTAACCGGCACCACGAACCGTTTCAATCGCATCCGTAATCCCTAATTCTGAAAGCTTTTTCCGTACACGCGTAATATTGACATTTAATGTATTATCATCAACATACGATTGATCGTCCCAGAGCTTTTCTAAAAGCGTTTCACGGCTAACCACTCGAGGAAATCGTTTTAAAAGCGTTTCTAAAAGGACGGCTTCTTTTTTTGTTAATGATGTTACGATTTCACCGAGTTTAAGTTCCATCCGCTCGGGGAATAGGGTAAGCCCCGACTACTCAACAATTCTCTCTTCCATTTTCGGAGCATATTCCCCATACGCTCTTCGGAGTTGGCTACGGATTTTCGCCATGACAATTTCAAAATGAAACGGCTTTGTAATATAATCGTCTGCACCGTTTTCAAGAGCCATTACTTGATCCATTTCCCCTGCGCGGGCAGAAATGAAAATAATGGGGCACGTCGAGATAGAGCGAATTTGGCGGCACCAATAGTAACCGTCAAAGCTTGGCAAATTCACATCCAACAACACTAAATTGGGCTGAACTTCATGAAAGTATTCAAGTACATGGTCAAAGTCTTTTGCGCTATATGCCTCATACCCGTATTTTTCAATATGGGACCTGAGCAATTCAGCGATTTTTGGATCATCTTCTACGATTAAAATTTTATTCATAAATAACTTCTCCTTTAAAAGTCTTACAAAAATGTAAGTCGGCTGAAAGAAAAATCGATAGGTGAAAAACAGGCCAGTAAGTAAAATGAAAGTAACAAAAACGAATGGGAGATGTTTTATCCGATGTTTATTATAGCACAACTAACTGTTTTTACATTTATTGCAGCAATTGGGGGTTCCGCCCTGTTGACAAAAGACGTGTTGGTTAATTTGAAGATGAAGGAAAGGAGCAGTCTTGTCGTTGACGAATGTAAGTTGATTTTCAGAAAAGAAGTTTATTGAAATGAAAAAAAGTAATTAAAGCTGATGTTTCTTCGTTGTGATAAGATCATCAGCTTTTTAATTTTGCGTCTTTTAAGATCTTATAGGTTACATTATTTTAAGTCATAAAACTGAATCGTATTTTCCATGATCCGTTCATACGAAGTTTTTAACGGTAAATTCTTAATTTCGGCAATCTTAGAAATGACTTCATGGATTATTTTCGGATGGGTCATCTTATGTGCGAACGGTCCCTCAAAAGGCCATGGACCATCGGTTTCAACCATCATTTGTTCTAATGGATATTTTTTCACTAGTTCCTGGATGTCTTTTTCATAAAAAACATCAGGAGTAATTGAGATAAAGTAGCCGTTGTTCATTAATCGCTTTGTCGTTGAAGCCGATCCTTTATACCAATGAAAATGCGCTTTTTTGATCCTGTGTTTTTCAAGCAATTCACATGTGGACACCGCATCTTCATATACAGAGTGAAGGACAATCGGCTTATTTATCTCTTTTGCAAGAAGGATGAATTTCTCTAGCAAATGAATGTAAGGTGCAAGCTCAAATTGACGATTTTCTTCTTCGGCTTTTGTTCGCTCATAATAAGGGAGCCCAACCTCTCCAATCGCAACCATTATCTCTTGATGCTTGAAAATCCATTGAAATAAAAGATCGATATCTTTTTCGGAGGGAAGAGGTTGCTCCGGGTGAAAGCCAAAAGCGGGATAAATCTTTCCGGGATTGGCCTCAGCCAATTGATATGTATTCATGCATGAGCCAAGGTTCATCGATACGGTTACGACGCCCTTTATTTTATGTTCGCTGAGTTCGCTTATTATTTGTTCTTGAGCGGCTTTGTCATATTGATCCAAATGAAGATGGGCATCAATGCCATACATAATAGGCACTCCTTTAATCTTGGAATACATCAACTTTACCATACATAGCAATCTTAAAAAAGCACCGGGGAGCGAATTGATCCCCGGTGCTTAACTTATTTGTTCGGCTTCATCCGTTCCGCTCTTGGTTCAGCTGGAAGTTCAGTTTCTGCCGCGTGCTTCGGCGGTTGTTGTTCATGGCCTTTCCGCTTATGATGATAATGTTTGCCTCTAGCCATAAGTTTCAACTCCTTAATAAAAAAGGATGTTTATATTTTGACCAAAGTGCAATAGAAAAAAGCATGCCTTTTTGTGGCATCAGGAAGCAGGAATAAAAATTCAAATGTAGTGTATTCTTAACAACTAAAGAAAAGTTTAGACCATCTCTTTAAAAAAGTGTCGTCCATAGTAAATACAGATTTAAAACAGCAATTAGAATGGCGATAAACCAGGCGAGGATTTTTAACCATGGACGGTTAACAAATTCACCCATTTTCTTTTTATCGCCTGTAAACATAACGAGCGGAATAACGGCAAAAGAAAGTTGGACGGATAAAATGACCTGGCTTAATATAAGCAATTCATTTGTTCCTTTTTCGCCATATAAAAAGGTGACGATGACTGCCGGTATGATGGCAATTAGACGCGTAACCAACCTGCGTAGCCATGGCTTCAGCTTAATGTTTAAAAATCCTTCCATAACAATTTGTCCTGCGAGTGTTCCGGTTAGGGTAGAGTTTTGTCCTGATGCTAATAGGGCTACTCCAAATAAGATGCTCGCAATGCCGCTGCCTAAGAGCGGTGTTAACAGTTTATACGCGTCCTGTATTTCGGCAACGCCTGTATGGCCCGTTTGATAAAAGGCGGAAGCCGCCAAAATAAGAATCCCGGCATTAACAAATAAGGCGAGCATAAGCGCAATTGTCGAATCTAGAGTTGCAAATTTAATCGCTTCACGTATCCCATTCGTTGAATTCTCGTATTTGCGGGTTTGCACAATCGACGAATGCAAGTATAAGTTGTGCGGCATAACCGTTGCGCCTAAAATTCCAAGGGAAATATAGAGCATGCTTGGATTAGAAACGATTTGCGAACTTGGAATAAATCCTTTCACGACTTCGGAAATCGCCGGTTGCGATAAAAACAGCTCAACAATAAAACATCCGGTAATTGTGGCGATTAACGCCATTACAAATGCTTCAATATAACGGAACCCTTTGTTTTGCAGGAGCATGACCAGCAAAATATCAAATGCCGTAATACACACCCCATATAGGAGCGGAATATGGAATAAAAGGTTAAGGGCAATGGCCGAACCGATGACTTCCGCAAGATCACAGGCAGCAATCGCCGACTCACAAAGAATCCATAAAACAAAAGAGACCGGTTTAGAAAAATGGTCGCGACAGGCCTGCGCTAAATCCCGTCCCGTGACAATTCCGAGCTTTGCGGACAGGGATTGTAAAATAATTGCCATAATATTGGAAATTAAAATAACAAATAATAATGAATAACTATATTTTGATCCGCCTTCAAGGGACGTTGCCCAGTTCCCCGGATCCATATATCCAACCGCAACTAAATAGCCCGGGCCAAGAAACGCCAAAAATTTTCGAAGGAATCCCCCTCTTTTAGGGACGGGGATGCTTTGATGAACTTCTTGTAGACTGGCGGATTTTCGATTTTGCCTGAAGCCGCTATTGTCCATTATTTCTTTTTCTTTAAACATCGATCTCACCTACCTCAACGTACGTTCTTGTTGTATCTTAACATTACTTTTTAATAAACACTACAATTATGATCATGTAATATTTTTTTGCCTCTGGTAAAATTATATTACAAAAAATTCCTTGTTCCAATGGGCGCTTTCTGGAAAAATTACTAATAAAACAAAATGAAGAGAGGAGAGGAACGATGAGAAGAAAAAGTGAAAAAGAAGAAAAACAAGGCAAATACCATTTGGGATTGAATACTGATGAGGATTTGCGGAAAAATGATTTTGTACCTGGTGAAAATGAGTATTTAAATGAAAATGTGCAAGAAAACGAAGCGGGCATATAAAGATGCCCGCTTTAACTTGGACCTACTTCATCATAAGATAAAGTGGTAACTTCCGTATAATCTCCTTTTTTGATTTCTTCTTTGGTTGCATCCCGGTTCAATTCCTCCTGGTCATCCATGCCCGGTGCATATTTCGGCTCATCTTCATTTCGTTTTTTCATTAAAATTCTACTCCTTTTTGCTTTTAGACTGTCCAAACTCAATGTTTGAAATTTTCCACGGATCTGTCAGTGAAAGACGCTCAACTGTAAAAAGAAGGTCAGTTTTTTCATTTCCTCTTTCACTCCAGTAGATCGATGCTTCAACGGGAATTTCCGTTTTTACTACAAATGACGGACGAATGCCATCTGTACGGATTTTATATTGGATCGCTGAAATATCTTTTGTGATCGAAAGGTAGCTTCTTTTTAGCTTTTGATTTTTTAAAGCCGGGAGTATAAAGCGTTCATCGCCTTGTTTGATACCTACTAAAAACAGGTTTACAACTTGCTTCGGTGTCGCCTTTTGGGCATAATCATTCAGTTTTCCTGCTGCTTTTATGATCATAAGCTGATGGGAAGGATCTTCGTTTTTTGTCCGATGTGTGGTGCTCCCGGGAAAATGAATGCAGAAATGTCCGGGAAATCCATTGGCAAGAGCTCCGGCACCGTGCGGCATCCCATGCATCGAAGCGGCAATCATCTTTCCTTTTGCAGGAATGATAATCGCCCGGCGCTTCCAGCTCCATTTTCCGTTAAATACGTGCTTCATAATCGCTGTATCTTTGTACGTTAATGGTTGGACATCCGCATGTTTATCCCCGGCCCGTCTTTGAACCATAAAATGGAATCCTGTTTCAAAATCAATAACTTCAAATTTTTTGCCTATTGGAAGCAATGTTTTCACTTTCTCCCACGGTATCATTTTTCCATGCTCAGTTATAGGAAAATAAGTAGGGGGTTTCTTATCCCTGGCAATGGTTTGATGAGAAATCAGCAAAAAAATGATGAAGGCAAATGCCATCGTTTTTTTCTTGTAGTTCATGATGTTCACCATTCTATCGAAGTGTGGTATTGCTTATTATGTAACCTTTCAACAGAATTCATCCGAATGAAAATCAAACGAAGCGAAAAATCATTTCGCTTCGTGAGTGGTTTGTATGGAGGCTGGATTTAATGGTTCTTCTGCTTTGATGCTTTGATAAACACCAAAAATGATAAATAAACTGCCGATGAAGAAGGAGAGGGATAAATGTTCATCAAGTATGAGCCAGCCAAGAAGGCTTCCTACTACAGGCTGAAGAAAAAAATAAATTCCTGCTTGATGGGATGGTGTCAGTTTCAGCCCGACATTCCAGCAATGAAAAGCAACAGCCGTCGAAATGATCCCGATGTAACACACGCTTACCAGGATTGGCCAATCAAAGAGGTCATGAACATTCCACTGGCGCCATTCGATAAATACAGCCGGGAATGATAAAAAAGTGGCAATCCAAATGCCAATGGTTGAAATTTGCAATGGTGAATAAATGGAAGATGCCTTTCTCGAAATGACGGAATAATATCCCCAGGAAATGGCGGCAATAAGCAGGATGATTTTGCCGGCCAGCATGCTTTTTCCATCGCTCCCTGGAAACCCGACGATAATAATGACACCGATAAAAGCGGCGAGCATCGCCATCCCTTGCTTAACGGAAAGCTTCTCTTTTAGTAAAATCATCGCAAATAGCGATAAAAAAAGCGGAGAAAGCGTAGTAATTAATGCTCCTAAATGGGCGGACGAATATTTTGTTCCGAAAAATTGCGCCGCGATCGATAATAAATAGCCAATAGCACCTACCTGAACAAATAAGCTCCAATGTTTCACACGTAAAGATTCGCCCTTCTGAAAACAAATCAATGTTAAAATGATGGAAGCGATAAAGTATCGCAAAAAAAGCAGCGTCATCGGAGGCACGGTATAAAGGGCATATTTGCTTACAACATACATACCGCCCCAGATCCCCGCTGCAATGGATAAATAAATCGGTCCTTTCATTGATGATTTCACCTTGATTCCTCCTCATAAAACATTATTTTTATCCATTTTAAATGAATGGGGGAGGAGGATTTTAGCCGAAATTTTGATTATTTTTATCCAATTTATAGCGATTTGGGGTAATGCCTTCAAACTTTTGAAACAAACGTGTTAATGATGATTGATGTTCATACCCTACCAAATGGGCGATTTGCTGAATCGTATAGTTTGTATTGAGAAGCAAATGTTTAACATGATTTACCCGTAATTTTTGAATGTATTTTACAGGGGTCATTCCCATTTTTTCTTGAAACCATTGAATATAGTATGACGGTGAATAATTTTCCATCGCAGCTAGTTTTTCCAGGGAAATTGCTTCGTTAAAATGGTTTTGGATGTATTGGATGGAAGGAGATTCTGGCTTCGGCGTGACCAACCGTGCTGCATATTGGATAAGATCCTGAATTCTCGTTACGGAATCTGCTTCCTCAAGCTCATTTAATAAAAGAAAACGAATAGATTTCCATTTATCATTAAGGGCAAGATAGCGTTCATTTTTAACATCATGTGTTTGAAACATGCCAATCGGAATATCCAATACTAGAAATTCATTTCGTTCGTTTGCATAATATGTATGCTCACATTGTGGCGGCAAAATTAATAAATGTCGTTGATCAAGTTGTGAATCCTTTTGTCTTGTCTCCACATTTAATGTTCCTTTTAGCGGGAAAAGGATCTGGTAATAGTCATGTTCATGTGTATGTGGACGGTCTGAATAAATTCTTCGCTCGCAAACGGTTTGCCTGATGGACATAACGAATACCTCCTTCTATGTATAGTACAGTATATTAAAAATCTTTGGAATATCCTTTTTCTTTTTTGATACATATGAAAGGAGAAGGAAGGGGAGGGAACAAAATTGGCGGGAACATCATTTGAACAGAGCGCCTTGTTTGAACATCGGTTTTGGCTGCAAATCCTCGGGGAACACTCCCGTTTTATTTTAGAAGGTCTGTCTGAATACGAAAAGACGGAAATTGCCCGGGCGAAATCGTTGAAGGAAGCATTTGACCGTTTGCTGATTGAGGCAAGAGGAAGGCCGAACATCGTTTCCCTGACACAAAAGGCTGAAAAATATACAAGGGAATTAAGGGAATATAAACTTCATCTTTTAGAACGAAAATTAAAAGGGGCGACGTCCATTCATTTATCGCCAAGCTTCTTTAATCATATGGTCAACGAACTAGACGAATATGTAATGATCCTGATTATTTATTGAAACAAAAAACACCTCCAATTTTTCATGAACTTCATTATCATCTTGTCTGGCTGTCGGATGCGGCGTTTCATGCGGGCGCTGTTAATCAAAATATGGATATGGTCGAATATCGACTCAGGGAAAAGAGCGAGATGTTTGAAAAGCATTTTGAACATTTTTATTTAAAAGCGGTAGAAATGGCGGGTTATTTGCGAACAAATTTAGATACATTCCCGGCATTGAAAAGGATGAATAATGATGTCCAATTAGAAATGAAGTTGTTCAAAAAATTTTTAGAAGAGCTGGAGGAAATGGAGCTGTCTGCAGAGGTATTAGGGAATTTCACTGCGCTTATGGCGGATCATATGGCAAGGGAAGAGTGTTATTATTTAATGAAACTTTCTGAGTCGGCGGGGGTCGATCAACCAAATTGTGACCCGACAAAGCCAAGAACGGAATAAACCGGTGATACAACGTGAATCCATCCACCCGTAAATTGTGTGGATGGATTTACTACGAGACTCATAATTTTCATGATATCGGTCATACTAACTGGTATAAAAATACAAGGAGGCTCGGGCATGAAAATAAAAATAATGGCACTCTCAGTAGCAGTGTTTTTGATGTTGGGAGGTTTTAGCTTTAAAGCGGGGGCTGAAACAAAGGTAAGATCGGTAAATCATCTCGCTATGCACCATCATCATATGAAAAGCGGAACCTGGCTTTCCGAAGTTCACTTTTGGAACTATGTCGCTAATCACTATAATGAACTGGATAAAGAGCATAAAGCGCATGTCGACAAGCGAGCAGAAAAACTGGCGAAACATTATCAAATTAAAGATAAGAATACAGCGGCTATTGCCAAACAAATTGTAAATAAAAAATTGGAATTACATAAAGCGCAAATTTATGAAATGGCCAAACGTGAAAAGATTGCGACGAAAAACAAATCGCTCAAACAAGTAATGAATGACATAACTGCAAAACGAACTGAAAGAATCAAAACGTTTTTACACAATAAAGCAAAAGCTTTAGGGATTTCAACGGAAGGGAAATCATTAAAGCAGATTTTCAGGGAGATTCACGCAAAAGAAATTCAAAAATACGGTTCTCCAAACTAAAGACGGCGGCATGCCGTCTTTTAGTTTGGGGCTTTTTTATAATTGGCGTTTCTTAATAGTAGAAACAATGAATGAAAATTTGTTTTATATACGTCTAATCTAAAAGAGGGAGATAAAAAAGGGGGAGCGCCATGAAGATCTTGCTGAAAATGATTATTCAATGGATTTTAACCGTTGTTTCGATTATTTTAATCAGCGGTTTACCGGCACTTATTATGCAGAAGGATTTCAGGCTTTATGTTCAAAAGGTGAAGGAGGTAGCGTTATGGTTATATAGGGCAGGGGACATGACGTATTTTTATAAAGGAAGGGAGATGCCGCTTTTTCCGGAGGTTTTAAGCCCGTACTTTTATTCATTAACGATTTTAATCATTTCATTACTTTCGGCATATGTAATGGCTCAACTATTAACATGGGTAACGCTGTTGTTGCCTACTTTTCTAAGAAAATTAATTAAAAATGTGCTTACATTTTTTGAGTCATTGCCAGATTTGCTTGTATTTGCCCTTATGCAAATTTTTATCGTCTATTTCTATAAAAAAACGCATATTTTGCTTTCAAATGTTGCGGCAATGGGTGAGCAGCGAATTTATATCGTTCCTATCGTTTGTTTGATGATTTTGCCGACGATTTATTTTTATAAAATGATGGTATTGCTTGCTGAAGAGGAAAGTCAAAAGCCATATTTCGAATTTGGCCGGGCAAAAGGGCTTAAGGATGTGTATGTTTATTTATTTCATGTCACGAGAAATACGCATGAAAATTTGTTTCACTTTTCGAAAACGGTCCTCTGGTTTATGATATCCAATTTGCTATTAGTCGAGTGGATTTTTAACATGAACGGTATTACCCATTACATGTACGATGATTTCCGGCCGGAAATTTTGGCGATTTGCCTTATTTTAATTGCAGTGCCGTTTTTCGTACTGTATGCCTTGCTGGAATGGCTTCTTTCCAGGAAGATGAAGGAAGAGGTGGCATTATGATTCGCAGCGTTAAATTTTGGATCGGATTATCGATTATTCTCTTGTTGGTTACAGGGAGTTTCATTCATACGTTTATCTTTGACAGCTATATTCGCCAGCAGCAAATTATCTATGATAACCATCGCAATGTGATCGGTGCGGCACCATTTCCTCCTTCGTTAAAGTTTCCGTTAGGGACGGATAAACTGGGCTATGATATTGGATTAAAGGTGTTGCAAGGAGCGAAATTTACAATCTGTTTTGCTGTGTTGATTGCGCTTGTAAGAGTAATTATCTCATTATTTGTTGCGATTCCGTATGCGTTTTACATCCGTTCAAGTATGAGGTTATGGCTTGAGAAACTATTAAGCTCGTTTTATTATGTGCCACTTACTATACTCGCAATCTTTATATTAACACCGATTTTACAAAATACAGCGAACGGTTTTCTTTACAGTTTTCCGATGCGAATCATTCTGGAAGTTGTTATTTTAACTGTCCTGGTTGTACCGTTAATTAGTGTCATGATTGGAAATATGATGGCGGCCTTAATGAAAGAGGAGTTTATCGAAGGGGCGAAAGTGCTTGGGGCAAGTAAATGGCGGATCTTTCATAAACATTTGCTTCCCCATTTAGTGCCGAAAATGTTAATCGTTTTTACCCAGCAATGTGTCCAAGTTTTAATTATTTTTATCCACCTCGGGTATTTTAAACTGTTTTTTGGCGGCTCGTTTATTGATTTTAACCAGATGGCTCCTGATCCACCACGTTCTTTATCGAATGAATGGTCAGGATTGATCGGTAATTATTATATTGAAATCTTTACCCATCCGTTTGTGGCAATAGGTCCAATCATCATGTTTGCGATCGTCATATACGCTTTTAATTTAATCACAGAAGGGATGCAGACACATTTTAGTCAAAACAAACAAACTTTGAAAAAAGGTAAGAAAAACAAAAAGGCAACTTTGCAGCAGCAGCCAACTATAGAAAAAACAGAAAACAAGTTTACATTCATTGATCAAAAAGGGGCATAGCGAAAAACAGTAAGGCAGTTTCGGTCAGCCTTTTCTTCTTCTAGAGATACTTAACCTCCCACCTCTCACTTCTCACCTCTAGAAGTCATATGATAAAGAAGCACGCGCAAAGAAGAGGTGGGGAGAATTGATCTATGTAAATGGCATGCCTGTGAATGCCTCAATGATTGAGAATATAAAGCAGCTTGATCAACAAGAAAAACAGATTGCAATGAAATTGATCAACAGCAGGGAAGAATTTGTGTATCAAACTGTCAGGCAACTAACGTTTGAAACCAAATTTAGAAAAAACATTGTGGCCGCCTGCTATGCACTAAAAAAAAGCAATCCTGGTTTTGCATCATTCAGTACGGCAAGATGCAATCCGGCTTATTGGTTATTAACGAGATACGGAGGTTTTTTACTAAGGCCGGATGTTACTCCAAGTGCCGCCATTAATGATATTTACATTAATGGAAAATTATATGCATTTGAATGTACAACCGGAATTATGATTCTACTATATAAAGGTGTGCTTGATACAATTGGTGAAGTGAAATTTAACCAGCTTTTTAGAGGGCTGTTATTGTGGAGCACAGAACATGATGAAGACTTGCAGCTTGTAGCCGTCCAGGGCGATTCAATGCCCGGTGATGTCCTTTATATAAAAAATCCCGAGTTTCATCCGTTAACCCCTCAATGGCAAGGAGAAAACATTATCGATTTAGGTAATGGAACGTATTTTGGCCACGGAATTGGCATCGGAACACTCGAAAGCATTATTGAAATTTTAAATCAAAGAAGAAGACCGGGTGCGACCGTTTCTGCTTTTTTAACGAATCAAATCATCCGCCCGAATTACAGGTTGATGGCAGAATATACGGGTCACCCGATACGGAGATTGTTAGCGTAACGTACGATAAAGAAAAGACGTTTGCCGATGGCCGGCAAACGTCTTTCATACTTATATACCTTCTCCTTGCATATTTTGCAGGGCGTTTGTTTCTTCACCCTCTTTTTCCCACGCAACGAGCACGACATTTAACTCATTTTCCAGCTGTTTAATTTTTGTTTTTTGCAGTTCATTTAATTGGGCCAGTGTAAAACTCATCTGGAGGTCACCTTCCTTTTCCTTACCAGTTTGCCCAGGTTTATGCGATACATTCTTAATAGAAAAACACACTTTGGCAAAGCGCCAAAGTGTGATTCAGATTAATTAATATATTGCATTGGATTTACCGCGTTTGATTTTTGATAATTCCACTCGCCTTTATGGATTTCAAAGTGTAAATGTTGTCCGGTTGACCAGCCAGTGCTTCCCATATAGCCGATGACCTGACCCTGATGAACGGTCTGACCGTTAGACACTTGACGGCTTCTCATGTGCGCATAAACGGTTGTGTATAATTGCCCATCAATGTAATGAGAAATGAATACACAATTTCCGTAGCTTGATGATAAATAAGAACGAATGACCGTTCCGTCAGCTGCAGCAACAATTGGAACCGTTCCCGGTGCAGCAATATCAACCCCCGGATGGAAACCAGAGTATTCTCCGCTTCTAGAGCCAAAGCCGGATGTAAAGGCGCCTGCAGCCGGTTTAATAAACATACCATGTCCGCTCGGCGTTGGGGCCGGTGTAGGTTCCGGGCTGCTTGAACTGTGAGAGCTTGAAGAACTTGAGTGACCGGAAGATGCCGGTTTGGAAGCTTGCGCCGCTTTTGCCTGTGCTGCTTTTGCAGCCGCCGCTTCTCTTGCTTTTCTAGCTGCTTCTTCTTTTTTAGCACGTTCGATTTCTGCTTTAACCGCTTCTTCCTGAGCTGCTAAAATCGCATCTCTTTCTTTCAAATCTTTCATTTCAGCATCAATATGATCTTTTTTTTTCTTTAACTTTTTGACGATATTCTTTTTATCCGCTTTTTGTTTATTTAAATCTGATTTAAGAGCATTCAATTCATTTAGTTTTGCATTTAATGAAGCTAATTTAGATTCAACCCGGACTTTTTTCTCTTCGACATTTTTCTTATCTTCTCTTTGCTCTTTTAAAATATTTTCATCCGATTGGGCAATCACGTTTAATGAAACCATGCGGTCGATGAAATCTCCGAAGCTTTTAGAACCAAGAATTACGTCTAAATAGCCGGTAGACCCGCCGCTTTCATACATGGAGCGAACCCTTTCCTTTAAAATGGCATCGCGCTCTTTAATCCGTTTTTCCAGTACTTTGATTTCTTTTTGCAACTTTTCAATTTCGGACTTCGTTTTTGAAATGGCTTGCTTCTTCGATTCAATTTCATTTTCAGTTGTCGCCAGTTTCTCATTAATTTGGCTTAAATCGTTCAACAGATCTTTCTGTTGCTCTTTTACTTTGCTCATTTCCTTGTTTTTCTTTGCCTTTTTTGCCGCATTTTCCGCTTGCTTCTTATGTATGTCACTTAATGATTCCGCATGAGCCGTAGTATATGTAAATGCTCCGAATCCCAGACTGAGAGATAGTGCTGTAATCGCAATCTTTCGTTTCAAAACTAATACTCCCCTTCTCTTAATCTCATTATCACAAAGGTTATTATACCACTGAAAAATCGTTTGTTTCTCTGTCATTACTATTACAATTATATTTCAAAATGTTACAAAAGCCGATAATGCTAGACAAAAAATGCAAGAAAAGTGGCTTTTATTTGTCTGTTAAGTGCATATGATAGCCTGTGAAACAGGCAATATGCTATAGTTGAATTGAAGTTCAGAAAATTCGGGATAATAGAATGATAGAATGGGTGTGATTGGGAAAATGGATCAAACGCTGAAAATGTTTAAAGAGCTGACAGAGGCACATGGTGTCCCGGGAAATGAGCGTGAAGTAAGAAAAGTAATGGAAAAATACATCATTCCATTTGCTGACTCTATTCAATATGATCATCTTGGAAGTTTGATTGCCGAGCAAAAAGGAACATCTGAAGGGCCGCGGATTATGGTTGCAGGTCATTTAGATGAAATCGGATTTATGGTAACAAAAATTACCGAAGAAGGATTTTTGAGAATTGAACCACTTGGTTTCTGGTGGACGCAAAATATGATGGCCCAGAAAGTTAAAGTCATTACGAGGCAGAAAGAAGTAAAGGGGATTATCGGATTTAAATTTCCGGAAACAAACCGGGAGAAAACTGTAGAAATGAAAGATATGTTTATCGATATAGGAGCGGAAAGCAAAGAACAAGCAGTCGAATATGGAGTTAGACCGGGCGATATGGTTATTCCTGATACAGAATTGACGCAGTTGGAAAATCCAAAATTGTTAGTGGCCAAAGCGTGGGATAATCGCATTGGTTGTTCTATTACAATCGAATTGCTAAAACAATTAAAGGAAACGGAACATCCAAATACTGTATTTGGGGTTGGGACGGTGCAAGAGGAAATCGGATGTCGAGGTGCCAAAACATCAACAGAAGCTGTTGCCCCTGATGTAATGTTTGCGGTAGATGTAACGATTGCGAATGATGTACCGGGAGATAAGTCAACATCAAAAATGGGTAAAGGCCCGGTCATCTTCATTAAAGATTCCTATCATATTCCTCATAAAGGACTGCTTGATTTTGTAATTGAAACAGCTGAAGAAGAACAAATCCCATATCAATTGGATGCTGTTAGCGGCGGAACGGATGCCGGGGCTGCGCAATATTTTGGGAGGGGGGTCCCTTCCATTGCGATTACCGTCCCGACCCGTTATATTCATAGCCACACAGGACTATTAAACCGTGATGATTTTGAAAATGCCGTAGCGTTAATAAAATCATGTATACGCAAAATGGACAGCACCTGGCTGAAAAATTTACACGACAATCAGTAAAAGAAAAATTCACCACAAAGTAGGCGTACTCGACTTGATCCACTTGATTAAAGTCGAGTTTTTTATTCCAAAAAAAGCATAGTATTTCCAGTAACTGTGTTACATAATAGGAGGGAACACACTGAAAGGGATGACAAAGGTTGAAAAAAATAGCCGTAGTAGGATTACTCTTCATTTGCATTTTGTCGGGCTGCAGTGAAAAACAAATAAGCTCTTATGCGTCGGATCGCAGGATAAGCTTTCCGGAAATGATGAAGATGGAAGAGAAAATGGTCGATATTAAAGGGCAAACTCTTTATTTTAAAAAAATTGGCAATGGCAAGTATCCGCTCCTTATGCTGCATGGTTTCGGTGGTTCTTCCGATGGGTTTAAAGCCGTTTATCCAGCGCTATCCAAACAATTTACAATTGTTTCGGTCGATCTATTAGGGTTCGGCAGATCATCTAAACCGATGAATTTTTATTATTCGTTCCAAACGCATGCCAACCTTTACTACAAGTTAATGAAAAAACTCGGGTATACAAAATTTGCCGTACTCGGCCATTCGATGGGAGGGGAAATTGCCCTTAATCTAAGTTACCTTTACCCCGGGGCCGTGAGCCACCTTGTATTAATTGATGCACCGGGTGTAGAATCCCTGACAGCGGGCATGCCAGGTAAAAAGCCAATATTTAATGATTCACTGTCCAACGTTTCTGAAGTAATGGCGTACAATGAACGATTGGTGAAAAACAATCGCAACGATCATCGTCACTATAAAGAGATATACAAACAGCGGCCGAGACGTTTGCGGATTGCAGCAAAAGAAATGACATTGCCGACGTTAATTGTCTGGGGACGAAAAGACAGGGCCGTTCCGGTTGCTAGTGGCGAGCAATATCACCGTCTTTTGAAAAATAGCGAATTTCATATCATTGAAAAAGGGTATCATGCTCCATTTCGCCAATACCCTGAAGAGTTTATGGGCATTGTTAACACATTTTTTCGTAAATATCCCACTAATCAACTTCAGTAAATGGGAAGCCTGCATATTGTAATGCGGGCTTAGAAAATTTTTTGAATAATAATTCAAATCCGAATCGTCAATAGTAGTTGAAAAGGGGGAGGGTTGTAGTGAGGGGAAAGAGAATGGCCATGCCTGCCGGAAAAGAGAAATGGATCTACTATCAATCACGGGAAGAAATACTGCATCAATTAATGGACATGTATGAGCAAAGCGTCATTCGCCTTGCTTATACGTATGTGCGGGATCGAAGAGCTGCGGAAGATATCGCCCAGGAGGTATTTGTCCGTTGTTATATGCATATTGACGGATTCCGCCATGAAGCCTCATTAAAAACATGGGTGTTTACGATAACCGCCAATCTTTGTAAAGATTATTTAAGAAGCGGCTGGAAAAAGTACATAAATGTCGTTGACCTTATGGTAAAGTTGAAAAAATCCGATCCATCCACACCCGAACTGAAAGTTGTGCAAAAAAGCGAACAGGAAGAATTGATAAACGGCGTATTTACATTGCCGATCAAATACCGTGAAGTCATCATCCTGCATTATTATCAAGATTTGTCGATTAAAGAAATGGCGGAAGTTTTACAGAAAAAAGAAGCAACCATTCGGACACGCTTGCAACGGGCAAGGGAAATGCTTAAAGGGAAGCTCCAGCAGAAAGGGGTGAAAGGATGGAGCGACAATTAAAAGATTTACCCCATCTTTTAAACGAAGGAGAACTAAAGCATGTAACGTTTACCGAAGAAGGCCGCCGCAATGTGTTTCGAAAAATTCATCGGATGAATGCCCGCAAAAAGCCCTCCTTTTTTTCTAAGTTTCTCCATCAAGGGCTTACCTTTATCGTGTGTGGTTTGTTGCTCTTTTTTATCCTTCAAGTAGCTGGCGGAAAAGTCGAAGAGAAACGTGATGGTAAAGAGCGGACTAAAGAAAATCAGGTGAGAGCCATCCCTTATGTGAATTTAGCCATTTTGACAAGTGTTCAAAAACAGATGATGGCAGGGAAAAAAGTCAACGATCTATATGGTTACCAATCGGGTGAAACATTGAACATTGCTTTCGTTTTTGCGAAACATGTGAGCAAACAAGAAAAACATAAAATTGCAGAAACAGTATTAAAAAAAATATCCCACCTGATGCTTGATGAACCGTATAATAAACAGAATGGCCTGGGCGGGCTATGGAACAAGCTGCATGTGACCATTCAGGTTGGCATAAGTGATGATTCAATCGATTATCCTTACCATTGGCCTTATTTTAAAACCGAAGGCGTTAAAATGACATGGGATAAGAAAATTAGATGGGGATCGTTTGATGAAGAAGATGTAGAGCAGGGAGTAAAGAAGTCTGGTGTATTGAGCTCTCTCTGCCCATTATTTTTATTGTTTCAATGTGATATAGCCATCTGTAATGGAGCGGGATTCATTTTCCCGCTCCGATTTTTTTAAGAAAGATTTAAGAATTTTTGAACGGTCTTGTTAAGAATCATTCGCTAACATTACATGGAACCGGTTGACAATTTTGAGTTCTGTTTGTATTATGTGTACTATACATTATAATACACATTAGATAAGGAGGATTATCTTGATAGAAGTGAAAAATTTATCACACAGCTTTAATCTGGGAAAGAAAGAGAGGAAACGAGTTGTTCCAGTCTTACATACGATTAATCTTCAAGTAAAGAAAGGAGAAATTGTTGCCATAGTTGGGCGAAGCGGTTCAGGCAAATCGACATTGCTTAATTTGATCAGCGGGTACATGAAACCGGTAAAAGGAGAAATTATCATTAATGGAACAAATGTTACGCACTTTAGCGAAGGGCAATGGGCTGATTTTCGCCTGATGCATTTAGGATTTATATTTCAAAGCTTCCAATTGATCCAGAGCATGACAGCTTATGAAAATATAGAATTACCCCTCGTGTTAAAGGGCGCAAACGAACAAGAACGGAAACAACAAACGGAGGCTATGTTGAAAAAAGTAGGATTAGAAGAATACGGCGGACATTACCCCTCGGAATTATCGGGAGGACAGCAGCAACGCGTCAGCATTGCACGTGCGTTAGTTGTTAACCCTCCCATCATTCTTGCAGACGAACCGACGGGAAGTCTTGACAGCGAAAATGAACAGTCTCTCCTTACCTTTATTCAAGAATTGAATCAAGAGCTTGGTATCACTTTTTTAATCATTACCCATGATGAAGAGGTGGCATCTATTGCTCATAGAAAGATAGAAATTAAGGATGGAAGTCTGCTAGAAGGGAGAGTTTTTCATGAGATTCAAGGATAAATATCGGTTCGTTCGGGCGAATATGAAGAAAAACAAAATGCGGATATTTATGACCGTATTAGCAGCAACAATAGGCTGTTCGTTTTTAATCGTTCTTGCCTCTGTCGGATTTGGACTGCATCAGTATATAGCGAATGATATTATGAGCCGCAAGCTAGTTAATCAAATTGAAGTCCATAGTGAAAAAGGACCTTTAACGGAAAAGGATGTCAAGAAACTAGAAACATTAAAAGGAATTAAGGCGGTTACAACAAAAAACTATAGCGAAGCAAGTAAAATCTCTTTTCGTAATTACGAAGGGGATCTGCCTGTAGTGTCGGTAAATATGGAACAAGAAAAGAAAGCGGGCTTTGAATTAAGTGAGGGAAGGCTGCCGAAATCTGAAAATGAAATCGTTGTCGGGTATAGTAGCAGTCAAGCTTTTATAAAAAAAGGAGTAAACAAAGAGGATTCCGGATTGACCGAGAAAGAGGTTAAAGAAAAGCTTGAAGAAAATCGGTATAGAGGTAAGTTGCTTGGAAAAACGGTTCAATTAGAAGTGCAGAAGAGAGATGGCAAAAAAGTGAAAAAAATTCCGCTGACGATCGTTGGTATCGGGAAGAAGCCGAAGAAAGCATGGATCGACGATCGTTCTGTCTACATTTCCGAAACCGTCCTTCATACAATTAATCGTTATATCGGTGAACGTCAGCAGGAAAAAAAGCAAGAAGGCTCTACCCGGACGTATGATGAAGTTAATGTATATACGAAATCAATGGATGATGTCAAAACGTTTACGGAAAAGATAAACGATTTGGGATATCAAACGTATTCGGTATACAGTGAATTGAAAGAAGTGAACCTTATATTTATGATCATTAAAGTCGGCTTAATTTTCGTTGGAACGATTGCCGTACTCATTGCTTCTATCGGTATTTTTAACACGATGACGATGGCCGTTACGGAACGCGCCCAGGATATTGGCATTATGAAGGCGATCGGAGCACATCCTCAAACGATTAAACGTATTTTCTTAATGGAGTCCAGTTTTATCGGATTGCTTGGAGCACTTCTTGGAACGTTAATTGCTTATATTATCAGTTTTGCGGTGAACTTGATTTTACCGATTGTGATTAAGCAGTTTACAGGGGAAAATGTCCCGGGCGACCTTTCTTTCTCTTATATTCCGTTGTCTTTAACGTTAATTGCTACTGTCATTTGCATTGTCGTAACGCTCATTTCTGGTTGGCGACCCGCCAGAAAAGCGACACAGGTAGATGTACTACAAGCGCTGCGTCGTGATGTTTAGAAAGGGGGATTCTTCAGAAATTTAAAATAAACGGAAAAATCGTGGAACAAGAACTTGAAACAAACAATTTAGGCAAATCATGTTTGAAACCTCCCTTTATTGGCGGACACTACAAGTGGATGCTTAAATCCAAAGAGAAAAAAAGGGAGGTTTTTCAATTGAAAAAATGGATGACGATGTCGATGTCGTTTGTTTTGGCGGCGGTACTTACGGCATGTGCCGATCATGACCATGCCAAACAACAGACGAATCACAAGCAAAAAGCGCAGGTTGTTTCAAAAATGGAGAGAGCGAAAACAGTTAAAGTCAACCTGGTCAATGCGGAAGGTAAATCAGCAGGATATGCGACACTTATGCAAGTCGTTGATGGAGTAAAGGTAAGAGTGTACGCTTCTGGCCTGGCTCCGGGAAAGCATGGCATTCACTTTCATGAAAAAGCGATTTGCAAAGCCCCAACCTTTAAGTCAGCAGGAGCGCATTTTAATCCATACGGGAAACACCACGGCTTTTTAAACCCGAAAGGACCACATGTCGGCGACCTTGAAAATATCATTGCGGATCAAAAAGGACGTGCACGAGCGGAATTTATTACCGGATTAGTAACACTTGAAAAAGGCAAGCCAAACTCGCTTTTGGATGCTGATGGATCCGCATTGGTCATTCATGCAAAAGCGGATGATTATCGAAGTGATCCAGCAGGAAATGCAGGCGATCGCGTGATGTGTGGAATGATAAAATAAAATGGTGTGAGGATTTTTCCTCACACCATTTTATGAAAGCTGATGCAACGTAATTTCGGGGCGGCTGCCGATCCGAATATTGACACCAGTTTGCCCTAACCCTTCACTAATATAAAAAGGTTTTCCTTTATGATAATGAAGCCCTTTGATCATATTCATGCCGACTAGCTTGCCCATTTTCTTAAGATGATAAGGTTTTGGCCAATGAATCTGGCCTCCATGGAAATGTCCTGATAGAAGGTAGTCAAAATGGAAGTTATCCATCTCCAATACGACATTAGGATCATGTGTTAATACAAGGTTATATCCTTCTTTGACCCCTTCAAACGATTGGGCTAAATTACTCCGGTTTGTGCTATAGTCATCAATTCCAATAATGTTTAATAGATTGCCCTCAATTTCGATTGTTATATTCTCGTTTTGCAATGTGCGGCAACCGTTAGATTCAAGTGTTTCTTTCAATCTATCAAAATGCTCCCCTTTTAACACATAATCATGATTCCCAAAAACAGCGAACGTTCCATAGGTAGGATTGATTTTTTGCAATACTTGAAGATACGGAACGAGCTTAGGAATGCTTCTTTTGCGATCAAGAAAATCACCAGTTAAAGCAATTATATCAATAGTGTCATGGCGTATTTGTTCATATAATTCAGCAGGGGAAACAGAAATATTTTCAAGATGAATATCAGAAAGGTGCAAAACCGTTAATTTAGAAATGGAATCCTTTTTGTCCGGGGTTTCGAGTGAAATGGTGTTAACTTCAACTTTTTTTGTGTTTTTATTTGCTTTATATAAAATCATTAATAAAACGAAAAATAAAAGAACATACCAGATCATAAAAAATATCCCCTCCCATTTACAGTATAGTGAATGAGAGGGTGGTAAACCAATAGGCGATTACTGGGAGTTTCCAGTTGGTCTATAATATTTATTAAGTAGCTGATCTTTTGACATTACTAAGTAGATAGGTGAATGTTTATGGAAATTTTTTATAGAAAAATGCGAGGTAGACAGCAAGAAAATAGGCAGCTGTGTAATAAATTTGAACCATTTATAGATCCGGCTAACAGGGGAAAAACATTCAAACCCAAGAGCACGGAAGCCTTTGTTAATCATTGTAATTCCAATAATTCCCTTTATTTCTTTTTCTAATGAATGATTATTTATATATTTCGCTAATTCTGGCATGGAATCATAAATGAGTTTATGAATTAATTTTCCTTTGCTTAAAGGGTTGGAGAGCAATTTAATTTCTTTTAATAAACGGGCATTATGCAAATGAATTTTTATGAGCAGGTCATTTTTAACGATCCTTGAACCGTCGGATAGAATCACGTCTCTTCCTTTATATTTTGTAAGCCTGACCCTGAAAATGTTCTTTTTTTCCTGATCAATATACGTTAATCGTGTAAGTACAAAATAAATCGGGTCTAAGAAACTCCAAATAGATAAAAAGTAAAGTCTGACGTTCATATTTTCTTTCATTCCCCCTTTCTTGTTTTAGGATATCTAAAAACAAATCGTTGTATTGATGGAAAAGAAAGGATGAAACGGCTTCCTGGAAAAGTACCATACTAAAGGAAAAAACAAGGGAGACTATTTTATATGAAAAAGGTTTTGTTTTTGCCTTTTTTGCAAATTTCATCAGGACACCATCAAGTCGCGAATGCATTAATAGCAAATATAAAGAAAATAGATCCTTTCATCCAATGTAAAAAAGTCGATATATTAACTTATACATTTGGGAATTTAGAATCTTTAATATCAGGGGCTTATTTGCGCTGGATTAATTTAGCCCCGGGTTTATACAGCTGGCTCTATAAAAAATCGGTTTATGAACAGTTAGATAAAAACAAACGTTTTTTCTTTTATGAATGCCTTTTTTTAAAAAGCATGTTTAACTTAATACGCGAAGAGCAACCGGATTTAGTCATTTGCAGTCATTCACTTCCGTCCTATTTGCTCAATCGCTTAAAACTAAATGGAAGAATTAATGTTCCGGTTATAAATGCCTATACGGACTTTTTTATTCATCACATATGGGGGATTTCAGCGATTGAATACCACTTTGTTCCGAACGGAGCGTTAAAAAAATGGCTAATGCAAAAAGGGGTGAATGAGAACCGGATTTGGGTGACCGGAATTCCTGTCCATCCTGAAATTGAACGTCGCGAAAGCATGTTCCAGCATAAAAAGAAGTACAATGTTTTAGTGACCGGTGGAAGTCTCGGAGTTGGGCCGATGGACACGCTTTTGAATACTCCGTTTCAAATGAACCGATTGCATTATTATGTATTGTGCGGAAAAAACGAAAAGTTATATTATCGTATTAAAAAATTAAATAAAGAGACTGTGACGCCTTTGCCTTATATCTCTTCGAGAGCGGAAATGAATGCATTGTACGATAAAATGGACGCCGTTCTTTCTAAACCCGGAGGCGTGACCGTAAGCGAATGCCTCATGAAACGATTACCTTTTTTTATTTATCACGCGCTTCCAGGGCAGGAAGAATTGAATATGGACTATTTAACAAAGGCTGGCATTGCTTTTCGTTTACCGGAATGGAAAATGAAACAACACGAAAATAGGCTTCTCTCATTTTTAGATTGTCCTACGAAAAAAGAAGAGTACATCAATGCCATTCGCCGCTGCTTCTCAGAAAGAATAGATCTATCTTCTTCTTTAAAAATGGTGCTGCAATCATGTGTACCGGGTGATGGAAAAATGTGAATATAGGAAATTTCCATTTAAGGCTTTTCTTCTATGTAAAAGTAAAGTATAATGTGCCTATCTTCATAGAACTCGTATAATCGCAGGAATAAGGCCTGCAAGTTTCTACCGGATTACCGTAAATAATCCGACTACGGGTGACGCAAATATAGAACGGTTAGAGCAGTTTTTTGCCCTGGCACTAGTTCTTTTTTCTTTCGAATTAAACTCGAAGGATTGCTTCACTTTGTAGCGATTCTTCGAGTTTTTTATTTTTATGTTAAAGGGTGAGGGTAATGAACTTTCTTGAGAAAGTAATTTGTGAGGAAGGTACGGTATTGTCCGACAACATTTTAAAGGTTGATTCATTTTTGAACCATCAAATAAAACCGGAAGTTATGCTAGAGATCGGAAAGGAGTTCAGCCGTCGTTTTAAAAACGACCCGATCACAAAGATTTTAACGATTGAGTCATCCGGAATTGCACCAGCGGTTATGGCGGGGTTAGAAATGAATGTACCAGTTGTTTTTGCCCGCAAAAAGAAATCGTTAACATTAAATCAAGATTTGATTACGGCTCAAGTCTATTCGTTTACGAAACAAGAAACGAATGAAATATCGGTTTCGAATAAATGGCTGCTCCCTGAAGACCATGTGCTCATCATTGATGATTTTCTTGCCCATGGAGAAGCCGCACTTGGACTTGCTTCATTAGTAAAGCAAGCAGGAGCGACTATTAGCGGCATCGGAATCGTCATTGAAAAATCCTTTCAGGCTGGTCGCCGGAAGCTTGAAGAAGAAGGGTACCGAATTGAATCTTTAGCACGAATTGGCTCTCTTTCAAACGGAAAAGTAACTTTTGTTTCTGAAGAGGTGGCATGCAATGAATAAAGGAAAAGTGTTTTCTTTAGGCTTTCAACACGTGCTTGCAATGTATGCAGGGGCCGTTATCGTTCCATTAATCATCGGGCAACAATTACATCTTACAACGGAGCAGCTTTCTTATTTAGTATCGATCGATTTAGCGACTAGCGGGCTAGCCACATTGCTTCAAGTTTGGAGCAATCGATTTTTTGGCATAGGATTGCCGGTTGTTCTCGGATGTACATTTACGGCGGTGGGCCCGATGCTTGCCATCGGTAAATCATTTGGTATGACGGCCATTTACGGTTCTATTATTTTCTCTGGACTAATCGTTGTCCTCATTTCAGGGTTGTTTGGGAAAATTGCGAGGCTCTTTCCGCCGATTGTTACTGGATCTGTTATTACGGTGATTGGAGTGACATTAATTCCGGTTGCCATTGAAGATATGGCAGGCGGGAAAGGAAGCCCGGGTTTCGGATCAATAGAAAATCTTATTTTATCGTTCGGCGTTTTGCTTTTTATTATTGTTGTTTATCGTTTTTGCAAGGGATATCTTCGGGCAATCGCTGTATTGCTCGGGATGATTGTTGGAACAATTGCCGCTTATTTGATGGGGATGGTCGATTTAATGCCTGTTAAAGAAGCGTCGTGGTTTCATATGGTGCATCCATTTTATTTTGGTGTTCCTTCTTTTCACTTAAGTGGAATGATTACGATGACGATTGTCGCTATCGTAAGTTTAGTGGAATCTACCGGTGTATTTATGGCATTAAGTGAAATTTGCGAAAAGGATTTAAAGACAAATGATTTAACGAAAGGCTATCGTTCCGAAGGTCTTGCAAGCATTTTAGGCGGTCTTTTTAACGCCTTTCCATATACGACATTTTCGCAAAATGTCGGCCTTCTTCAGCTTTCAGGGGTGAAAACTAAAAATGTCATCTACGCTGCAGGCGGAATACTTGTTGTTTTAGGGTTTGTCCCGAAAATTGCAACCATTACGACATTAATTCCTACTTCCGTATTAGGAGGAGCGATGATGGCAATGTTTGGAATGGTCGTTGCCGCAGGAATTAAGACGTTAAGCAAAGTCGATTTTTCTAAACAAGAAAATTTGTTGATTATTGCTTTATCAGTAGGTGTTGGTCTTGGCGTGACAGTCGAGCCGCAAATGTTTGTAAAACTTCCACAGGGGGTTCAACTCATTACATCGAATGGCATCGTTGCCGGAAGTTTAACCGCGATATTACTGAATATATTGTTTACGTTAAAATCCAAAAAAATGAAAATTCCAGCTTTACACCATAACAAACAACCAATTCAACCGGTTGATAAAAAAATGACATCCACACTTTAAGAAATACGTTTTGTCGTATTTCTTTTTTTTTATTTCCAATTCTGGTTTTCGTTTTGAAGGATGACAATTTCCGATCTTCATACACTAAATGTATTGAATATTTAAAGGAGGTGATAAAGTGAACAGATTAATCGGGATGGCATCCTTGTTTAACCGGCGAAATGGGCGGCTGTTGGACCCTGTTATGAGGAGGTTTGGCTACCGAAGAAATGGAAGAGGTGGCATGCTATTTTCTTCTCTTGCTTTAATCATTGGAATAGCTACAGCATTTTTCGGTATGCAAAAAGGCCGTAATCTGGCAGGTATCACGAATCTCGGTCAATTTCAGAAAAAATAAAGTTTATGCCAAAAATTACAAACATATTTCCTGTACAAGAAAGACATTCTAATTCATGAAGTTGAAAACATTTATTTAAGGAGGTCAAATCATGACAGTTATCAATAATTTAAAACAAACGATTTCCGGATTAAAAAGCGCTCAGGCAAGCTTAGAGGGATTTGCCCTTGATACTGATAACCAACAAGCGAAACAACTTTATAAAAATGCTGCCCAACAAGCTCAAACGATTATTGATACACTCTCTCCACGCTTGCAGCAAGTAGAACAAGAAGAGCCTCAATATAAACAATAATTACGAAATAGCGAAAAAAGGGTGATACATTATATCATCCTTTTTCATCACTACATAGAAACGGAATGATAGGATGCGCAAGAACTATTTATACACATTATTTTTCGTTTTTTCTTTGATTGGCGGGATATCCGGCTGTACGGATCAAAATAAGGAACAATTGAAAACATCCAATATTCATGTGAGCTCGACAAGCCAAAAACCATCAAATACTGCAAAAGAAGCCATTAAAAATATGGAAGAAGTACAGGCGGTAAAAGCGGTCAATTCTGATAAAGAAGTTTATGTCGCGGTGAAAGTTGACCATTTTGACCGGTTTCGTTTAAAGAAACTCTTAAAGACAATAAAAAGTAAAGTGCAAAAACAGGTGCGCGGGAAAGAAGTATACGTTAGTGCGGATAAAAAAATTTACATGTTGTTGTCGGATCTGGAAAATTTGATTCGAACGAAAAAACCTGGCGAAAAAACAATTGAATCGAAATTAAAAGTCATTAAATCGGAAATGAATTCAGATATTTAATAAGAAAAGGGGCATTCAAATGGCAAACAAAAAAAATAAAAAGCTGACGCCGGTTCAACAAGAATATCAAAAATTTCAAAGTGAACGAGAAGCGAAACGCCCTGTCTTTAAAAATTGCGTGAAAGCTTTTTTTGTAGGGGGATTCATCTGTCTGATCGGTCAATTCATCTCATCATTTTACATTTATTTCTTTGATTTTACTGAACGTTCAGCCGGAAATCCAACTGTTGCTACATTGATCTTTATTTCAATGCTGCTTACAGGACTTGGCGTGTATGACCGAATCGGCCAGTTTGCTGGTGCAGGAAGCGCGGTACCTGTAACAGGATTCGGCAATTCCGTCGTTTCAGCATGCATCGAGCATCGAACAGAGGGATTTGTTCTCGGCGTCGGTGGAAACATGTTTAAATTGGCGGGATCGGTCATCTTGTTCGGAGTATTTTCAGCTTTTGTCATCGCAACGGTTAAAACAATTCTCATTCAATGGGGAGGCCTGTAAATGCTCAAAGGACATCGAACATGGGAATTTGAAAATAAGCCGGTTATCTTAGGCACGGCGGCGGTCGGAGGTCCATTTGAAGCACAGGGGAAAATAGCAGACGATTTTGATTTTCTTCATGCGGATTTATGGGCCGAACAAGATTCTTATGAAAAAGCGCAAACGGTGCTTTTTGAAGAATCTTGTAATAAAGCGATTGAAAAAGCAGGTGTAAGAAAAGAAGATATTCAATTTATTTTGGCAGGGGATTTAATCAATCAATTAACTCCGTCTACATTCGCCTGCCGGACGCTTGGCATGCCCTACCTCGGTTTGTTTGGCGCCTGTTCTACTTCGATGGAAGGGCTTGCTTTAAGTGCCTTTTTAGTAAATGGAAAAGGGGCAAAGTATGTTTTGACGGGCTCATCAAGCCATAATGCTGCTAATGAAAAGCAATTCCGCTACCCGACAGAATATGGCGGACAAAAGCCGCCAACCGCCCAATGGACGGTGACGGGTGCCGGGTCCGCGGTTGTAGCAAGCGTTGGCGAGGGACCGCAAATTACATCGGCAACGATTGGAAGAGTGGTTGATATGGGACTGACTGATCCGTTTAATATGGGGGGCGCGATGGCTCCGGCCGCTGTAGATACAATCGAGGCTCATCTGCGGGACCGGCAAATTGATGCCTCTTATTATGACTTGATTGTGACGGGGGATCTTGGCCGTATCGGGTATACAGTGGCAAGAGATTTATTAGAGAAACACGGAGTATCATTGTCGGAACAGCATTTTCAAGATTGCGGCTTATTGATTTACAAAGATGATCAGCCTGTTCTTGCAGGTGGAAGTGGTTCAGGGTGTTCAGCCGTTGTCGTTTACGGTCATTTGTTGAATCGAATGAAAAAGGGTGAATTTAAGAAAATGCTCGTTGTCGCAACAGGTGCATTGTTATCTCCTTTATCGTTTCAACAAAAAGAATCGATTCCTTGTATCGCTCACGCCGTATCGATTGAGTATGGAGGTGGAAGTTAAATGGCCATCTTTTTTTGGGCTTTCATTGTAGGGGGAATTATATGTGTCATCGGCCAAATTATGTTTGATGTGTTAAAGCTTACCCCCGCCCATACGATGTCAACACTTGTCGTCATTGGGGCGCTTCTTGATGGCTTTAATCTATATGAACCGCTAATCGATTTTGCCGGAGCGGGCGCAACAGTCCCAATCACAAGCTTTGGAAATGCGCTCGTTCATGGGGCAATGGCTGAAGCACATCAACACGGGTTGATCGGGGTGGTAACGGGCATGTTTAAGGTAACAAGCGCCGGTATATCGGCAGCTATCATTTTCGGCTTTATCGGAGCATTATTATTTAAGCCAAAAGGATAAAAAAGCGCTTGCGGCCGGGAAATATGACGGCAACAATGCAAAAATAAAGGAGTATTCAACTATGACAGTTGCTTCTAGCGTCAAACAATGTCTTGCAACGTTAAAAGGATTAGAGGCAGGATTTAGTGAATTTGCGCTGAAATCGCAAAGTAATGATGCAAAACGGATTTTTCATGATTGCATGATGGAAACAAGAGGCATCATTGCGGATCTTGAAAAGCGAATCGGGCAATTAGAACTTGAAGAACCACAGTATAAAGGATTTTAACGGATTTCTCTTAAAGGGGGGAAGGTCAGTGACAGATATTCCAAATTTACCAGGCTGGTTAGATATTTGCGTCCGTTCAATCGCCTTTTTAGTTGCATTGTTTTTATTGACAAAATGGTTAGGAAAAAAACAAATTGCACAGCTTTCTTTTTTCGAATATATTACGGGAATTACAATTGGGAGTATTGCGGCTGAAGTGTCAACAGGGTTAGAAAGCAATTTCGTTCACGGTTTTATCAGCTTGATCGTTTGGACGGTTATCCCATTTTTGATCAGTTACATTTCAGTGAAAAATAAACGCCTCCGCAATTTTATTGAAGGCAAGGCGACCGTGTTTATTAAAGATGGAAAAGTGCTTGAAGATAATTTAAAGCGAGAACGTTATACGGTTGATGAATTGCTTGAACAACTAAGGAAAAAAGATGTATACAAGCTTGCAGATGTTGAATTTGCCGTCCTTGAACCGACAGGCGACTTAAATGTCTTACTAAAAAGGGAAAAGCAACCGCTTACCCCAAAGGATCTACTTTTGAAAGTCGCTCCGGAAAAAGAGACGCAAACGATTATAATGGATGGGAAATTGTTGGATGAACCACTCGCAAATAGCGGATTTAACCGCGCCTGGCTCCAAAAAGAGCTGGATAAACTCGGGGTCTCGCTTGAAAATGTGTTTATCGGACAAGTTGATTCATACGGAGGTTTAACCGTCGATCTGTACGATGATAAGCTTAGCGTCCCTTCCCCGCAAGAAAAACCGATGCTTCTTGCCAATATCAAAAAGTGCCAGGCGGATCTTGAAAGCTTTGCCTTGCAAACAGAATCCAAAGAAGCGCAGGCGATGTATATTAAAAATGCAAAACGGCTAGAAGAAATCATCGATAAAGCGAAGCATCTTCTTCAAGGTTAAGAGCTAAAAGTCATTGAACTTTTAGCTCTTTTTTAAAGCGTTTTCAAACATAAGTTTATATGATAAACTTATGTTTGAAGGAGGGAGGGGGGAAGTTATGGATAAAGAAAAACAAATTTTAGAATATATTCGTTTAAATCCGTTTATATCTCAGCAAGAACTTTCTGAAAAAGTAGGTTTGTCGAGGCCGGCCGTAGCCAATTATATTGCGAGTTTAATGAGGAAGGGGGAAATTAAAGGCCGTGCTTACATTCTCCGGGAAGAGTCTATGATCTTATGTATTGGTGGGGCAAATATTGACCGAAAAGCTCGCACAAAGCAAAACGTTAGATTGCATTCTTCTAATCCAGTTGTTATGTCTGAGTCATATGGCGGGGTCGCAAGAAACATTGCTGAAAATTTGCAAAAGCTCGGGATGGAGACAGCCATTCTAACTTGTGTCGGTGATGATAAAGAAGGAAAATCTCTTCTTGAACATACGAATAAACAAGGAATCGATATAAGCCAGGTTTGGACTTTTCCAACGGAGCGGACCGGAACGTATACGGCCTTGCTTAATATCGATGGTGAAATGGTCGTTTCATTAGCAGACATGGATATTTACGATAAACTGACACCTTTACTGTTGGAGGAGAAATGGTCGTATATTGCGTCAAGCAATGCTGTCTTTTTAGATACCAATATCCCGGCTGATAGCATTGAATTCTTATTGAAACGTTGCTATGAAATAAATTTACCAGTTTTCATCGATCCGGTTTCTTCCACAAAAACAAGTAAACTTCCAAAACGTTTAGATGGGGTTAAGGCGATTCTTCCAAATCGGGAAGAAGCCGAAGAGCTCACTGGAATAAAGATTTTATCCATATCTGATTGCAAAGAGGCAAGTCAGGCTATTTTAAAGCTCGGTGTTGAAAGCGTTATCATTACACTCGGTGAAGAAGGTGTTTATTACGCTTCACAAGATGATACAGGACATTTATTACCTTATGAAGTAGATATTGTTGATGTGACGGGGGCAGGTGACGCATTTGCTTCAGGTGTCATTTACGGCATGATGAATGGGAAGCCACTCGCCCTTTCATGCCAGTTTGGGCTCGCTGCGTCAGCATTGACGTTAATGACGGAGCATTCTGTTTCACCATTATTATTGCCTGAAAAAATTTTGAAATTTGTAAAGGAGATTCCATTATGAAACTATTTTTATCCTATTCAGAAGAAGTCCAACAGGCGAAAGAAAAGAAGCTTCCAATTGTTGCTTTAGAGTCAACGATTATTTCGCACGGAATGCCCTACCCGGAAAACCTCGAAATGGCAAAACAAGTGGAAACCATTATTCGCGAACACGGTGCAGTGCCGGCGACCATTGGGATAATGAATGGAAAAGTGAAAATAGGTCTTAATGAGAAAGAACTTGAAGAATTTGCAACAAGCAAAGAAGTTGAAAAAGTAAGCCGCCGTGATTTTCCCTATATCCTTTCCACAAAGAAAATTGGTGCGACAACGGTTGCGGGAACGATGATTGCCGCAAAACTGGCAGGCATTCACACGTTTGCGACCGGCGGCATTGGCGGCGTTCATCGGGAAGGAGAAAAATCATGGGACGTCTCCGCGGATTTAACCGAACTGGCACAAACGAATGTGGCTGTCATTTGCGCGGGAGCGAAATCAATTTTAGACATAGGCAGAACTTTGGAATACCTCGAGACACATGGTGTCCCGGTTGTAGGATACAAGTGTGATGCCTTCCCTTCGTTTTATTCACGTGAAAGCGATTACCAGGTCGATTACCGTTTAGATACAGCAGAAAGTGTAGCCGAATTAATGGATGCCAAATGGAAGCTCGGTTTAGATGGGGGCCTTGTAGTCGCCAACCCTGTACCGGAAAAAGACGCGCTTCGCTATAACGAAATTGAAGAGGTGATCGGGAAGGCTTTGAAAGAAGCGCAGGATAGCGGCATTACAGGAAAAAAAGTAACGCCATTCTTGCTGGCTAAAATTAAAGAATTAACGGGTGGAAAAAGCTTAGAAACGAATATTGCACTCGTGAAACATAATGCTGAAGTAGCTGCAAAAATTGCCGTAGCCTTTAATCGCTTGCAACATCAACACCTGGACTAAATCCAGGTGTTATGTTGAATTTCGTGGTTTAATTGAATAGCTTGGCCCTTCTCCTTTTTTGTGTGTCTCTTCTTTTTTATTCGCCTTTTCCTCTCTTTTCTCGGTTAATTTAAGCCCCTTGTCACTTGGAATCGGCATCCCTTCGCCGTAATTGGCGCCAATATTCAGTTTACCGGAGAGTTCTTTTATCCCCAGCGCGCCAAAATTATTGTTCAATTCATATTTATCAATACAGATCTTTTCAACATTCAGTTTTTCAATAACGATTGGAGATGGCTTTTCTATCTCTTTTATTTCTTGTAATTGCATTTCGAGCCATTGAATCTTTTTATTTAATTCTTTTACATTCGAATCATTTTTTATTAACCGGTTGAGTACTCTTTTAAAAAGCATAAGGATCCCCACATTTCATTTCCGATTCATAGCTCCTACTTTCATTCATATGTACAAGTTAACTTTCTAGAAGTAAGAAGTGGAAGGCGGGCAAGCGAAAGGGGAGGAGGTGAGACAGGTGAAATTTCGATCTACAGAGGCGAACATATCATACATTAAAATTAATTCTCTTGGCCAGCACTGCAAGTTTTCCGTTGGCCAAACGGCTGCAACCGGCATTCATCAAACGAATAAAAAAACAGAAGGGTTTGGCGAACAAAATGCTGATTGTGTTCGGGTGCATATCCCCATTTCATTTGTAGACGACAGGGATATTTTCGATTGCATTAATCGAAAAAGATCACATCACTAGTCGATCCGTATTTGTTTATGGGATGTATGGGCCCGCAAGATGCGGACTTCAAGCACGCCATTTTGAAATTTCGCTGCAGTCCGCGCTTCATTCACCGTTTCAGGGAGCTGTATAATCCGCTCAAACGAACCTTTTAATCGTTCAGACTGAATAGAGGTAATATCTTGATAAGGTGTTCGGGCAAATCCTTTAATCATTAATTGGTCGCCGGAAAGAGAAAGTTGGACATCACTTTTATTAAGCCCGGGCAAATCAATGACGACAATTAACTCGCGATGACTTTTATAAATGTCCACCCTTGGCAATTCGACAGGTGCATTATTTCCTCCTTGAAACCCGGGGATGTTTGCCAATTCGTTCATTTTCCTTGATTGGTCTTTATCGAATATGCCGTTCCAAAAATCCATTCCCTGAAACTTTTGCGCGATTTCCAGCCATTGCTTCAATTTGTCTACGTCCATTAACAATCACCTCCAGATCGATTAGGGAACATATTCATGGGGAGTGAACATATATTGTAAGGGAAAAGGGGGGATAATAGTGAGTTCACCTTCTATAGTCATAAATATTTTTCTTTTTAAAATTAATTCCTTTGAAAATGCTTCAGCAGTAAATATCGGGGAGAATTATTTAGCTGACTGGAGCAACTCGGATAAGAAAACGCAAGGTTTTGGCCAAAATTTTGGAGATGAAGGAGATTTTATAGCGACTCGAAGCTATGTAGATGATCGGGACGCGATAGATAATCCAGTTTTCCAAACATCTAAACCAGTTACTATCGATCCTCCTTTTAAAACGGCTTCATCTTAGACTCTGTTAAGAGAGGGGTACAACAATGAATTTTGCGCCAATGGTTGTCAATATACTCGGGTTCAAAGTGAATACGATGGACCGATCGGCCACGCTAAGCTTAGGGCCGATTCAGCAAGTTGATTTTTATCAATCCAATAAACGAAATCAAGGATTCGGCGAACAAAACGGCGACTTAGACGTTTATAATTTCCCGATAAATAATGTAGCGGACATGGATGTGCTTGATAATCCTTCTTCAAAAGGCAGCCTAGTTTAAAAAAAGCCCGGTTTCTTATTAAGGAGCCGGGCATTTTTAACCGTATCGCAAATTTTTTCTCTCCGATGTGGATGCTATTCCCGATTCGGACTTATCTCACCTCTCACTTCTAACCACTGAACAAAGTTGCGAAGCAATTTTGTTCTGGTACAATGGTTTTATCGTTGAAAGTGAGGGAGACCGATGTATCAAGAACCAATTTTTCTTCAACCCGTTTTTAAAGAGAGAATATGGGGCGGGACAAAGCTCCGTGACCGATATCAGTATAACATTCCATCTGACCAAACAGGAGAATGCTGGGGAATTTCCGCTCACCCGAACGGCCCGAGCATTATTAGAAATGGTCCTTTAAAAGGCCAATCACTGCTTTTGGCATGGAAAGAGCATAAAGAACTTTTCGGCGATCCAACGAGCGAAGAATTTCCGCTTCTTGTAAAAATATTGGATGCAAATAATGACTTATCCGTGCAAGTTCATCCTGATGATCAATATGCCCAACAGAAAGAAAACAGCCCCTATGGGAAAACAGAATGTTGGTACATTATTGATTGTGAAGACGGCGCTGAATTGATCTATGGCCATCATGCTAAAACGAAGGAAGAATTTCAGGAACTTGTAGATAAAGGAAAATGGGACAAGCTTCTTCGCAAGGTTTCGATTAAACCGGGTGACTTTTTTTATGTCCCAAGCGGAACAATCCATGCGATCGGAAAAGGTACCATGATTTTAGAAACACAACAAAGCTCTGACATTACTTACAGAGTATACGATTATGACCGGACGGATAGCGAAGGGAAGAAAAGAGAGCTTCATATTAAAGCCTCGATCGAAGTGGCAAACTGCCCCCATCATGATCCTGTAATTGAGCAAGAAAAGAAAAAGCTCGAAGGATTATCAAGCAAGTTGCTTGTTCGGGAACACTATTTTACCGTCTACCACTGGACACTTAAAGGAACGGTTGAAAAGCCGCTTGATTGCGATTATTTACTCGCCAGCGTTTTAAATGGCAGCGGAACGATTTCAATTGCTGATCGCACATTTTCATTCCATAAAGGCGATCATTTGATTATACCGGCAACGGTCAAGAATTACAGGCTGACAGGTGAAGCGGAGTTAATCGTTTCCCATCCAACGGAAAACTAGCAAATGAGGATAAGACAGCCAAAATAAAGCAGCCGAAATGGCGGATACTTTTAGAACCAGCAGCACATCGCTTTTGTCTGGTTCTTTTTTTCAGCTTTAAATCATGTTACATTGAAGATAAATTTACTAGTCGGTTTTTGGAGGATCCTTTATGCCTAAAGTCTCAGAAGAATATAAAGTGAAAAAGAGAGAACTTTTAATGGAAAGCGCCCTTTCTTGTTTCGCCGAAAAAGGGTATCAGTCTACGACAATGGATGATATTGTCGCAAAATCGAAAGCAAGCAAAGGGGTGATCTATAATTATTTTAAAAGCAAGGAAGAGTTGTATCTTTCATTAATGGAAGAACGAACGAATCGGACATTCGCTTTTTTAGCCGAGCGGTTTGAAAATATGCAAACGGCATCGGAAAAAATCCGCGAATTATTTCGGATTTACAGGGAAGCGACTTTAAATAAAAAGTGGCAAGAGGTTATCCAGGTCCATATGGAATTTTGGATCAATTCAGCGCGAGCTGGCCATTTAAGGGAAATCATGATGAATAGATACAAAAATCAATACCAGAGCTTTTTAGCTTCTATTATTGACGAAGGCCAGAAGAATGGGGAATTTCGCAAAGCGTTAGATTCAAAAAGGATAGCAAGTCTTTTTTGGGCGTTCATTGACGGCTTATGCACGCATTATTCCGTAATTGGCGACGACTATGACTATAAACATCTGTTTAAAGAAACGGAAGAAATGATGTTTTTGTATTTGGCCCGATCTTAAGAAAGATGATGAAAGTGCAAGTAGAACCGATCGAACAAATATCTTAATGTAACAATTTTCGCCAGCCGTGAAGCTACAATGGCTAAAAAGTAGGGAGAGATGAATGTGAATGAATTGGATGAGCAATTTGATGGATTGATAGAGAAATTTACAGAGCTTTTACTCGGGGAAAGTACGCCAGAGCTGAAGGCAAAAGTGGAAAAATGGGCACTGTACACGTACATGTCAAAAACGATGCCCGCTCTTGTCAAGCATTGGAATGAAAAATATCCGGACGCGAAAGAAGAAATGATGGGGCTGATCCGGGAAATAAAGCAGTTAAACGACGCACATCGAAATCAACAAAAATAGTCATAAGAAAAGGCCGGGAGTTATTTTCCCGGCCTTTGAAGGCTTGTCCGCTATTCCATCATTTTGACAAGTTTTTTTGAAATTAAGAGTAGAATTAATCCTAAAGCAATAATAACTGAACCAATTAACATAAATACTTGGAAATACCCAAGTTGTGATGTGAAAGCAGCTAATTGTCCACCAAGAATATTCGCAACACCTGATCCGGCAAGCCATACTCCCATTAATAAGGAGGCCATTTTAATAGGTGCAAGTTTACTTACTGCAGATAAACCGACAGGCTGTACGCATAATTCACCAAGAGTGTGCAAGAAATAAGTCAACACCATAAATATCATGTTTGCTTTGGCATGAGAATTACCACTAGTTTGTAATAATGCTGGAACTAATACCATAAATCCTGCACCTAGAAGAATTAAACCTACTCCCATTTTTGTCGGGATCGCTAAATCGCCTCTTTTGGTATTTGAAAGTTTAACCCACAATGCAGAAAGAATAGGCGCTAAAATAACTATGAACAAAGGATTTAATGATTGGAACCAGGATGTTGGAACAGTCCAGTCAAATACGTTACGGTCTATAAACTTGTCCGTATATAAAGTTAGTGAACTTCCGGCCTGTTCAAACCCAGCCATAAAGAATACAACGAAACATGTAATAATGAAAATAACTGCAACTCTCTGTTTTTCTTTTTTTGTTAAAGGTGTTTTAGTTTTGACACCTGCTTCATTTTTAACCGGTTTTCCAACAGGTTTTTTACCAATATCTCCGAGATATTTGTTACCTAGGAGGTTAAATAGCAATTGTCCTACAATCATTCCAATCGCAGCTGCTAAGAATCCAAACTTGTAGCCAAAATGTTCGACTCCATTGACTGTTGTTTTAAAGAGGTCATCTGTAAAATAACCGACAACAAGAGGTGAAAAGAAAGCTCCGATGTTGATCCCCATATAGAAGATGGTAAAAGCAGCATCTTTCCGTTTGTCATTTACATCATATAGTTCTCCAACCAATGTTGAAATGTTTGGTTTAAAGAAACCGTTACCAATGATTAATAACGCTAAGCCTATATATAAATTTAGTTTACTTTGTCCCATAAATAAAGCAAGGTTGCCGATCGCCATCGTTATACCGCCAAGGGTAATGGCTAGCCTCCTGCCTAAGAAACGGTCAGATAAAAAACCGCCAATTAAAGGAGTGAAATAAACGGCACCTGTGAAAAAGCCATAAATATAAACTGCGGCACTATCACTAAAACCTAAACCACCATTAATAAATGATTTTGTTAAGTATAGGACAAGTATGGCTCTCATCCCATAATAACTAAAGCGTTCCCATAGCTCCGTAAAAAACAATAAATATAATCCAGGTGGATGTTTTTGCTTTTTTTGTGTTGATGGGTTCACTTGTTGCTGCGCTAATGCTGCACCCATTATTTAAACCTCCTACTATTTAACTTTTTCTGTTGTTAAATATATTTTAATTTACTAAATATTTAGGAGTCAATAGAATTATTTGGGAATACCAACTAATTGCTCGTTGAGTGCTTTGAAAAATAGCGTAAAATCAATAGTTTCAGTCGATAAAATTTAATATTGCGAAAACTAGTAAAGCGGTTACATCATTGAAAGTTAAATCAATTGAGAATGACTTTGTAAGATAGATACTTGGTTGTCAAGTTAAAAAGAAAACAAACAAGCCGTCGCCTGTTTGTTTAAGGGGCGGAAGTGACTTTTAATCCTATGATTCCCCCAATAATTAACAAAAGGAAGAGAATCCGCAATAAATTGTGCGGCTCACCTAAAGCGACCATGCCTACAATGACCGTTCCGATTGCGCCAATTCCAGTCCAAATGGCATACGCCGTTCCGATTGGCAATGATTTTAACGATTGAGATAAAAAATAAAAGCTGATGATCATACCGACAATCGTAATGAGGCTCGGCATAAGACGTGTAAAACCGTGCGTATATTTCAAACTTACTGCCCAGACACATTCAAAAATTCCGGCAATAATTAAGAATACCCAGGCCATTATAAACCTCCTTCTAGCTTTCTCATCCTTTAGTATTCTTCTTTCCCGATATTTAAATGCCTTCATTTAGAAGCAAAAAACAAGTGACTCCATTGTCACCTGTTAACCGTTTTCCAAATCGATGCGAGTTTTTCTGCAATCATATGGGTTAATGATTTATTTTTTAAATAATAAAGATGGCTCATCGGGCTCCAGCTGGCAAGAAAACTGCCGCTATTTATTTCAATATCCTCCGAAACGGCCTGTTCATACGCTATATTTAATGTTTTTAAAGGGAAGGCGACAACATCGTCTTTGTCATAACAGTTGATCCATTCTCCTTTTAAGTCCGAAAAATGGCCAGAAAGCCTCGGATCGGGAACAGCGATCGGACGGTCAAAACTGGCGTAGCGAAGACTCCAAAGTGCAAGAGGGCAGCCTAATGAAAAAAATGAAGTTAATGTTTCTCCCTTTTCTAAAGGAGTATCCTTTATAGTTTTGAGGACGGAAGATGAGATACGATCAGGAATAAATTGCAAATCATAAAAGTAATTGCTGGAAATAACCGCCCCTAAGCTATGAGCGATAACAATTAATGGAGCTTTCCCGCCCGCCCGCTCTGATAGCGAACGAAGGGTACGGGCGTATACTTCATGGACTTTATCGTAATTCGGATTTTGCGAAAAAGCTGGCTGATAAGCAATCGCATCTCCGAAAAAGTCAATCACAAATCTTCTTAGTAAAGTAAAGTCTAATTTTCCGCCTTTTTGAACATGTTGCCAGAGCTCGATCTCCTTCTTTTGAAAAACACTTCCCCAAAACATCGGCTCGATCACTAATTGAGATGGTGTATTGACTTTATTCTCAAATGATTGAGTTAAGGCTGCAATGAAATCATCGGCAAATGATTCATCCTGGTTCCCGATTCCATGGACAATGACAATAGCAAGCTTTTGCGTCAACTTCTTCACTCCCTAAGAAGATTTGTCTTACTATCATTCAATAATTCCGTTCAATTACGAAGTTTACTAAGTCACCGCGATATATCGTTTTTGAGTATTCAATTGCCGTCCCATCTTCAAGATAAGCGTGTGTTTCAAGAGAAAAGCATGGTGAGCCGACGTCGATATTTAATTGATTTGAAATCGTCTGATCAGCAAGAATGAGGTCAAGATGTTCCACCGTTTTTTTTACTTTTAAATGAAAATGGCTTTCTAAAAATTTATATAATGATGTTTCACAAGCCTCTTTATTTAATCCCGGTGTTTTATTCCATGGCAGGAAGGCGATTTCATATTGAAGAGGTTCTTCATTAACATAACGAATTCGCACAAGTTTATTAACGGGATCGTTTTCATTTATGTCAAAGGCTTCTGCGAGGAAAGGATCGGCCTGGATGACTTCAAGGCTTAACACTTTAATCGCAGGTTTTTTCCCTTGCATCGCCACTTGTTCAGAGAACTGTTCCACGGTTGTTGTTAAGATTTGTTTTACTTTATTGTTCGAGACAAATGTTCCTTTTCCTTGTTTCCGATATACGTATCCTTCGACCGCCAATTGCTGAAGGGCTGTTCTCACCGTCGTACGGCTAACATTGTATTTCTTGCAAAACTCAGCTTCAGTAGGGAGCTGCGTATTTGGTTTATATTCACCTGATTTGATGAGCTGGATGATGGACTCTTTTACTTTTAGATGAAGAGCATTTCCTTCCCTGGATATCTCCATTACAAAAGCCTCCCATAATCTATCTGTATATAAGTGTTATAGCATAAAGTGATAAATTGAACCATCTTTTGGGTGAGAAAATTCATCATAACAAATAAAAATTTGTATTGCATTTATTGTAATTTGTAATTACAATATGTATTAAGAAAGGAAATCGCTTTCATTTCATGAGGAGGTGTATTTCTGACAGGTAGGAAATACTAAAAAGACGACACTACAACTCCGGCTTTTAAATTCTGAAAATTCTCAATTTAAACAAACATCACTAAAATTATGGAGGGCTTTTAACATGAATATTTTATTGTGTTGTTCAGCAGGAATGTCAACAAGCTTATTGGTAACAAAAATGGAGAAAGCAGCAAAAGAAAAGGGTGTAGATGCCACGATCTGGGCGGTTTCTTCTACGGAAGTTCATGAGGAATTGAAAAAAGCGGATGTTTTGCTTCTTGGACCACAAGTCCGTTACATGTTAAGTGACATGGAAAAAGCGACGAAAGAGGTCGGAATTCCTGTTGCAGTCATTGATTCGATGGCATATGGCTTGTGCAAAGGGGAAGATGTTCTGGGGCAAGCACTGAACCTGATGAAGAGGTGATTTAGAAAATGATGAATTTTATTGAACGGAAAATCATGCCGGCTGCTGCGAAAATTGGAAATCAACGTCATTTACTGGCCATTCGTGATGCGCTAATCGGTATGCTCGCCATTACAATGATCGGTTCGTTTGCCGTCCTTATTAATAACCTGGGCGGCGCTATTCCCGGGTATGACAAACTGATGATTAGCCTTTTCGGCAAAACGTATAAAACACTTGGCGGAGACATCTGGTGGGGAACATTTGCCTTTATGACCGTATTTCTTGTTGTCGGGATTGCTTATAAATTAGCAAAATCTTACGGGGATGATGGATTTGAGGCAATGCTTGTCGCTCTTGCTTCGTATTTTGTTTTAGTGCCTCAAACGGCGAAAATTGAAGGGGTAAAAGACGGGGTATGGGGATTGCTCGGTGTTTCGTATACGAATTCAACCGCTTTATTTACCGGAATCGTTGTTTCAATTATTGCAACAGAAATATTTGTCCGTCTGGCAAAAGTAAAGTATTTAGTCATTCGCTTGCCAGAAGGCGTACCTCCGGCAGTTTCGCGTTCATTTGCCCGCTTGTTTCCGGGGATGATTACCATTTTTCTTATCGGGCTTATTGGATTGCTTTTCCGTCATGCAACAGGCGGTGAATATTTTAACGACTGGCTCAATAAAGTATTGGTTACTCCGTTGACAGGCGCAGCCGATTCATTAGGATTTGCCGTATTAATTACAACAATCATCCAATTTTTCTGGGCATTAGGATTACATGGAAGCAATATCGTTGCCGGTATAACCGGACCGCTCTTAACGAATTTAGGAAATGCCAACATCGACCTTTTTGCAAAAGGGGTTACTGACTTAGATCAATATCATATTTTAGCAGGCCCGTTTTTGGATGTTTATGTCAACCTTGGAGGGTCTGGAGCAACCATCGGCCTTTTAATTGGCTTATTAATTGCCTCGAAAAAGCGAAAGCAAATGGTAGCGCTCGGCATGCCGCCGGCTCTATTCCAAATCAATGAACCAGTCATATTCGGGATGCCGATCGTATTAAATCCGATTTGGATCATTCCTTTCGTTATTACTCCTGCCATTATGACAGTAACGGCCTATTTAGCTACAGCCTGGGGATGGGTCTACCCGGTTGTCGCCAATGTTCCATGGGTAACACCTCCGATTATCGGCGGTTATCTGGCTACAGGAGGACACATTTCCGGTGCCATTATGGCAGCAGTGAACTTTGCGATTTGTATTGTAGCATATTTCCCATTTGTCATGATTCAGGAGCGTATGGACCAAAAGAAATTAAATGAAGTGTTAAAAGAGCAACAGGAGAATACAGTAAATATTTCATAAAGGTGTGACAGCAATGACGAAAGAAGAATTATATGAAATCTCTTTTCAACTCGTGCTCCATAGCGGGAATGCAAGAAGCTATGCAATGGAAGCGATGCGAAAAGCAAGGAATAAAGAATTTGAACTAGCCAAAAGCAAAATTAAAGAATCAGAAGAAGCACTTTTACAGGCGCATAAAATGCAAACAAAGTTGATTCAAAGTGAAGCAGCAGGAGACAAATATGACATCCCGATTATACTGGTTCACGCCCAGGATCATTTAATGACTGCAATAACGTTAAAAGACATGGCTGTTGAAATCATTGAATTGCGTCAGGAAATAGCTGTTCTACCTGGTGTCAAAGAGGAGACATTGAAATGAAAAAAGGGTTGAAAATTGCTACAATTGGCGGAGGATCAAGTTATACACCAGAGCTTATTGAAGGGTTTATTAACTATCATAAAGAGCTGCCTGTCAGTGAAATTTGGTTAGTAGATATTGAGGAAGGGAAAGAAAAATTAGAAATTGTCGGCAATCTTGCGAAACGGATGGTCGAAAAGGCAGGAGTTCCTATCGATATTCATTTAACGCTCGATCGGAAAGCGGCGTTAAAAGATGCCGATTATGTAACAACCCAGCTAAGGGTAGGGCTCTTAGAAGCGAGAGCAAAAGACGAGAGAATCCCATTAAAGTATGGTGTTCTAGGCCAGGAAACGAATGGCCCGGGCGGGTTATTTAAAGCCTTACGAACGATTCCGGTCATCCTTGACATTTGCCGCGAAATGGAAGAGTTGTGCCCGGATGCATGGCTCATCAATTTTACGAATCCGGCAGGAATGATTACAGAAGCAGTTCTTCGTTATAGCAACATTAAGAGAGTCGTAGGGTTATGCAATGTGCCAATCGGCATGGAAATGGGTGTGGCTCATCTTTTAAATGTTGATCATGAGAGAGTCCGAATTGATTTTGCCGGACTGAATCATATGGTTTACGGATTAGATGTATTTGTTGACGGAGTAAGTGTGAAAGACAAAGTGATTCAATTGATTACGGATCCCGACAACTCTATCACGATGAACAATATTCACGCGATGGGATGGGAACCTGAATTTTTAAAAGCTTTGAATTTGTTTCCATGTCCATATCATAACTATTATTACAAAACAGGGGATATGCTTGAAGAAGAGTTAAAAACCTTTAAAGAAGGCGGCACCCGTGCGGAAGTAGTGAAGCAGTTGGAGCATGATTTATTCGAATTATATAAAGATCCGAAATTAGCCATTAAACCTCCACAGCTTGAAAAACGCGGTGGCGCCTACTATAGCGACGCGGCTGTTCGGTTAATTCATTCAATGTATACTGATAAACGGGACATTCAGGCGGTCAATACGATGAATAACGGAGCAATTGCCAGCATTCCGAATGATTCCGCCGTTGAAATTAGCTGTGTCATTACGAAAGATGGTCCAAAACCGCTGGCATTCGGAGATTTACCGGTAGCCGTCCGCGGTCTCGTTCAGCAAATTAAATCATTTGAGCGCGTCACCATCGAAGCGGCCGTAACCGGCGATTATGACACAGCACTTCTGGCTATGACGATCAATCCGCTCGTTCCAAGTGACCGGGTCGGTAAAATGATTTTGGATGAAATGCTGGAAGCCCATAAAGAGTATTTGCCGCAGTTTTTTAAAAGCTATGAAGTGAAAAAGGAGACTTCGGCTTTCAACTGAATCTAGTTACAACGTTTTCGGACCCAATCGAAACATATGATTTTCCGGCTGGGTTCGTTTTGTTTTTAACCTGCTTGAAGAGGAGGAATTTGATGATTCATCTCATTGTCAATGCAGATGATTTTGGATTTTCAAGAGGAGTGAATTACGGGATACTTGATTGTCATCAAAATGGCATTGTTAATTCGGCAACAATGATGATGAACGCAGCCGGAACCGAACACGCCATCGAATTAGCGAAAGAAAACCCTTCTTTACAGATTGGCATCCATCTAGTCTTAACGGCGGGAAAGCCGTTGTCAACCAATGTTCCGAGTTTAGTAGACGAGGAAGGGAATTTTAAAAAGCAGGCCCATATTTTACAACATAAAGATGTGGATCTTGATGAGCTTGAACGGGAATGGTCGGCGCAAATTGAAGTGTTTTTATCCTCAGGATTAAAACCAACTCATTTTGATAGTCACCATCATATGCATGGGATCAGAGAATTTTATCCCGTCGTCCAAAAGCTTTCCGAGAAATATCAGTTGCCGGTAAGGAAATGTAATGAAGAATTAGAAGGGATTCCGTCGTTTACTGATGTGTTTTTTCATGATTTTTACGGCGAAACAATTGCCGGGGATTATTTTGAACATTTGTCAGAAAGGGTAGAGGATGGAAAAACGGTTGAAGTGATGTGCCATCCTGCCTATATAGACGTGGAACTAATGAGCAGTTCTTCCTATAATATTGCCCGCTTAAACGAAACTGAAATATTAATGAATACAAAACTTCCGGAAACGATTAACCTGGTACAATCATTAAATAAACGCCTCGTCTAGGCGTTTATTTAATTTCTGAAAAAATAATAATTTAATCAGTTGCCAAAATTCAGAATAAGGATTATAGTAAGAGTAGAACCGAATTTGAAATTTGGTCAGTATGAATTGTAAACGCTTTTAATCGTATAAATTTCAAATTTATACGATTAACCCATTGTCAGGAAATGAATGAGTATTCATTCAAGTAAAGGAGGATGAAGGATGGCGAACTCCATTGAAAAAGTGGCGGTTCTTGGCTCAGGTGTGATGGGCTCCGGAATTGCAGCCCATCTGGCAAATAGCGGGATTCCAACACTGCTCTTGGACATGGTACCTGCTGAATTGACGGAAGCAGAAAAAGCAAAGGGATTAACGAAGGACGATCCGCGTTTTCGGAACAAATTAACACTGGAAGCAAAACAGCGTTTATTGAAGCAAAAGCCGGCACCGCTTGCAGTGAAGGAAAATTTGGATTTAATTTCGGTTGGGAATTTTACCGATGATATGAAAAAACTTGCGGATGTTGACTGGATTATTGAAGTTGTCGTAGAACGATTGGATATTAAGAAGAAAATATTTGAACAAGTCGATCAGCATCGTAGAAAAGGCTCCATTGTTAGCTCCAACACCTCTGGAATTTCGATTGAAGCAATGGCTGAGGGGCGTTCGGACGACTTTCGTGCACATTTTTTAGGCACACATTTTTTTAACCCACCACGATATTTAAAATTACTCGAAATTATACCAACAAAAGCGACAAAACCGGAAATTGTACAGTTTATGAAAACGTTTGGCGAAGACGTGCTTGGTAAAGGTGTTGTACTGGCAAAAGATACACCGAACTTCATTGCCAATCGAATCGGGACATACGGACTCATGGTCACCGTCCAGGAAATGATGAAACAAGGCTATAGTGTCGGTGAAGTGGATTCCGTTACAGGGCCGTTAATCGGACGTCCCAAAAGCGCAACATTTAGAACGCTTGATGTTGTCGGGCTTGATACATTCCTGCACGTTGCTCGAAACGTCTATGACCAGGTGGAAGGAAAGGAAAAAGAAGTATTCGATGTACCGCCATTTTTGAACAAAATGGTGGAAAAAGGATGGATCGGCAGCAAATCAGGCCAGGGCTTTTATTTAAAACAAAAAACAAAAGATGGAAGCACGATTTTAGAGCTTGATCCAACAACGCTTGAATATAAGGAAAGGCAAAAATTAAAAACGGCGACGGTTGAGGCGGCTAAACAATTGAAGTCGACCGATCAAAAAGTGAAAACGCTTTTATTTGGCAAAGACCGCGCCGGCGAGTTGCTCTGGGGAATCATTAAGCCGGTGCTTATCTATTCGGCGGAAAAATGTTATGAAATCGCGGATTCTATTGTCGCGATTGACCAGGCAATGAAATGGGGATTCGGCTGGGAGCATGGACCATTCGAAATTTGGGATGCGATCGGCGTTCAAGAATCCATAACCCGGATGAAAGAGGAAGGCGAGTCTGTACCGGGCTGGATTGAGGAGATGCTTGCAAGCGGCCACACTACGTTTTATAAGACGGATAATGCCGAAGTTTCCTATTACCACCATGGAAGCTATCAGCCATTAACTGAAAATCCGAAAGTTATTCATATTAAACGATTAAAAGAAAAAGGAAATGTGATCAAAAAGAATAATGGGGCTAGCCTGATCGACATGGGGGATGGGGTGGCGCTTCTTGAATTTACGTCACCGAACAACGCACTTGGGCCTGATGTCATTATGATGCTTCAGCAAGCGCTCGAAGAAGTGGAAAAAAATTATGAAGGGCTTGTCATTGGAAACCAGGGAAAAAACTTCTGTGTCGGGGCAAACCTCATGCTCATTTTAATGGAAGCACAGGATGAAAACTTCTTTGAATTAGATATGATGGTTCGCCAATTCCAACAGGCGATGGGAAGTATTCGCTATTGCAAAAAACCTGTCGTCGCAGCTAATTTCGGAATGACGCTCGGCGGCGGTGTTGAAATTTCGCTTCCGGCCGACAGCTTGCAAATGAGCGCGGAGACATATATGGGTCTGGTTGAATGCGGTGTCGGTTTAATTCCCGGCGGGGGAGGCAACAAGGAGTTGTACTTGAGGCAAATTGAAAGAGTGCCTGAAGGGGCGAAAATCGATTTGCAGGCGATTGCCAATCAAGTGTTTGAAACGATTGCGATGGCAAAAGTATCGACATCGGCTCAGGAAGCACGAAAACTTGGTTTCTTGCGGCCTCAAGATGGCATTTCAGTGAACGGTGACCATCTCCTTTATGATGCGAAAAACCGGGTTCTTGCTTTAAGCAAACTGGGATATACTCCACCGAAAAAGAAAAAGATTCCGGTTGTCGGAGAAGCTGGATACGCGACGATGGTGCTTGGCGCTCAAACGATGAGATGGGGCGGCTTTATTTCCGACCATGATTTGAAAATCGCGAAAAAACTCGCATATGTCATAAGCGGCGGCAATGTTCCTGAAGGCACGCTCGTCGATGAACAATACTTGCTGGATCTTGAGCGGGAGGCGTTTTTAAGCCTTGCGGGCGAACCGAAGAGCCAGGCGAGAATGCAGCATATGCTTTTAAAAGGAAAACCGTTGCGCAATTAAAAGTTTCAAGGGAGGGAAGAAAATGATGCAAGAAGCAGTCATTGTGGCAGGGGCCCGGACGCCTGTTGGAAAAGCAAAGAAAGGTTCATTCGCCAATATGCGTTCGGATGAACTTGCGGCAATTACAGTAAAAGAAACGTTAAAACGAGCAGGAGGATATGACGGGCCGATTGATGATTTAATTGTCGGGTGCGCCATCCCGGAAGCGGAACAAGGAATGAATATGGCTCGTTTAATCGGAGCAAGAGCAGGACTGCCAAATACGATTCCGGCAATTACGATTAACCGATTTTGTTCCTCAGGGCTTCAATCGATCGCCTATGGAGCGGAAAAAATAATGCTCGGACACGCTGAAGCCGTTTTAGCCGGAGGGGCAGAGTCGATGAGTTTACTGCCTATGGAAGGGCATGTCGTAAAACCGAATCCAACGCTTGTTGAAACCGTTCCCGAATATTATATGGGAATGGGCTATACAGCAGAGGAAGTCGCAAGGCGCTTTGGCGTCTCCCGCGAAGACCAGGATGCGTTTGCGGTAAGAAGCCATCAAAATGCCGCTAAAGCGATCAAAGAAGGGAAGTTCAACGAGGAAATCGTCCCTGTAACCGTTACGAAACGATGGCTTGATGAAAACAATAAAATTCAAGAAAGAGCAGTTACTGTTTCTCAAGATGAAGGGGTCCGTCCGGATACGTCAATGGAAGTGCTGGCAAAGCTCCGCCCTGTTTTCTCACCGAAGGGAACAGTGACGGCAGGGAACGCTTCGCAAACGAGTGATGGTGCAGCAACCGTCCTTTTAATGAATCGTGAAAAAGCGGAAGCGGAAGGCCTGACTCCGATTTTGAAATTCCATAGTTTTGCCGTAGCGGGAGTAGCGCCGGAAATTATGGGAGTTGGCCCAGTCGCAGCGATTCCAAAAGCGTTGAAGCTCGCCGGACTAGAATTATCCGACATCGGTTTATTCGAGCTAAATGAAGCCTTCGCTTCGCAAGCCGTTCAAGTTATTCGTGAGCTCGGGATTCCGGAAGAGAAAGTGAATGTCAATGGAGGAGCGATAGCCCTTGGCCATCCGCTCGGTTGTTCAGGAGCTAAACTTACGCTTACGTTGATGCATGAAATGAAACGGAGAAATGAGCAGTTTGGCGTTGTTACGATGTGTATTGGCGGCGGCATGGGTGCAGCCGGTGTGTTTGAACTCATTCATTAATGGTATACATGGAGGGATTTATTATGTCTGATACGATGGAAAGAGTATTAAAAGGCGGAGGGTTTTTAGTAGAAGATATTTTACCTGAAGATGTTTTTACTCCTGAAGAGTTTTCTGATGAACATCTGATGTTTGCCAAAACGACCGAAGAATTTATTACAAAAGATGTCATGCCGAATATTGAGAAGATGGAAAATCATGAATTCGATGTTTCCCGCAAGCTTTTAAGCAAGGCGGGAGAACTTGGCCTTTTAAGCATTGATGTTCCGGAAGAATATGGCGGTCTTGGGCTTGACAAAGTGTCATCTTCCATTGTGACTGAGAAATTTGCGCCAGGCCGCGGCTTTTCTATCAGCTACGGAGCACATGTCGGGATCGGTTCCCTTCCAATTGTCTTATTCGGAAACGAGGAGCAAAAGAAAAAATATTTACCCGCACTTGCGACAGGCGAGAAAATCGCGGCATATGCATTAACTGAGCCGGGGTCAGGATCAGATGCTTTAGGGGCTAAAACAACAGCTAAATTGAATGCTGAAGGCACTCACTACATTTTAAATGGTGAAAAGCAATGGATCACTAACTCCGCTTTTGCCGATGTTTTCATCGTTTACGCTAAAATTGACGGTGAAAAGTTTTCAGCGTTTATCGTTGAACGGGATTTCCCGGGTGTATCAACCGGTCCGGAAGAGAAAAAAATGGGAATTAAAAGTTCTTCTACGCGCACGTTAATTTTAGAGGACGTTCCTGTTCCAAAAGAAAACCTCCTTGGCGAAGAAGGAAGGGGCCATGTCATAGCCTTTAACATTTTGAATATTGGCCGCTATAAGCTGGCGATCGGGGCTGTCGGTGCGGCAAAATCCGCAATGGAAGTGTCGATTAAATATGCGAATGAACGGAAACAATTTAAACGCCCGATCAGTTCGTTCAGCTTAATTCAGGAAAAGATCGCGAACATGGGTGTGCAAACTTATGCCGCTGAAAGCTCTGTTTACCGGACGGTCGGCTTGTTTGACAGACGTCTTGGCAGCTTAAGTGAAGAGGCGCAAAAAGACGGAAAAGAAATTGCTAAAGCGATCGCTGAATATGCCATTGAATGTTCATTAAATAAATTTTTTGCATCCGAAGTTCTTGATTATGTGGTGGATGAAGGAGTGCAAATTCACGGCGGATATGGCTTTATGACTGAATACGCAATTGAAGGGATGTACCGTGATTCGCGGATTAACCGAATTTTCGAAGGGACGAATGAAATCAATCGGTTGCTCGTTCCGGGTACGCTTGTAAAAAAAGCGATGAAAAATGAGCTTCCACTAATGGAAAAAGCGATGTCACTGCAAAATGAGCTGATGATGCTTATGCCACAAGAAGTTGGCACAGAGCCGCTTGAACAAGAAAAATATCTTGTCAGCATGGCGAAAAAGATCTTTTTAATGGTTTCAGGTCTTGCCGTCCAGAAATACGGACCACAATTAGAACAAGAACAAGAAGTTCTCGCCAATATCGCTGATATCGTGAGCGAAATTTATGCGATGGAATCTACTGTATTACGTACACAAAAGGCTGTACAAAAAAGTGGACTTGAAAAAAATCGGCAAAAGCAGCTTTATACAGAAGTGTTCTGTCAAGAAGCATTTAACCGTATTGAAGCCCATGCCCGTGAATCTATCATTGCAGTGGAAGAAGGGGATACACTTCGCATGATGTTATCCGCGTTGAAAAAATTAACGCGTCATACTCCAATTAATGTCATTAAGAAGAAACGTGAAATTGCGGCAAAGCTTCTTGAAGAAGAACGTTATATCGTGTGATTGAAATTTAATAATGCCTTACCTTCAAATTTATTCTCTCTCTATTTCGCCCCATACATAGATGGGGTCTTTTTTTTGAAAAAGGCTGAATAGACTTAATTTCGTTATACTTGGTTAGACTATTTTGTGGTACTATTGGAGTAAGGGAGGAGTGAACAAATGAGCCTTACGTTATATGAGTATCCGAAATGCGGGACATGCCAAAAAGCGAAGAAATGGTTAAAAGACTACAACATCCCTTTTAATGCAATACATATTGTTGACGAACCGCCTTCCAAGGAAGAGCTAAGGCGGCTGATCGAATTAAGCGGTCTTGAAATGAAAAAGTTTTTCAATACGAGCGGGAAAAAATATCGGGAGTTAGGGTTGAAAGATAAAATTAAAACCGCTTCCAACGACGAATTGCTTGAAATTCTGGCATCTGACGGCATGTTGATCAAACGTCCGATTGCAACAGACGGAAAGAAAGTGACAGTCGGTTTCAATGAAGAATTATATTCTAAATCATGGTCCAATTGACAGTTGATTAACTATAATAAATCTTATATTATAGTAATTATAATTTACATATTTAATGCTGGAGGGATACGAAATGAATTTTCCAAAAGAACTACGTTATTCTGATGAACATGAATGGGTACAAGTAATCGAAGGCAACAAAGTGAAGATTGGAATTACAGACTTCGCTCAAGACGAACTTGGTGATATTGTCTTTGTAGAATTGCCTGAAGTTGGAGATGAAATCCAGGCAGATGAGCCATTCGGAAGCGTAGAATCGGTTAAAACCGTCTCAGAACTTTATGCTCCGATTTCCGGAAAAGTCGTTGCGATTAATGAAGATCTTGACGATAGCCCTGAGTTAGTTAACGAATCTCCATATGAAAAAGCATGGATGATCGAAGTTGAAGCATCAGACCTTGCTCAAATCGAAAAATTAATGACTGCTGAACAATATGAAGAAATGACGAAAGAAGACTAATCATTGAAAAAAGGGACAAGTTTTTTTGCTTGTCCCTTTTTTGCAAAGCGGGTCCAATTCCTCATTTAATTATGCTTTTACGAGAGATCGCATAGATGAACAATTAAAGGAGAAATTTAATAAAATAAAGTATAAAATGATTTCGTTCATTAGACTTTCTTAATAGGAGAGATTAGTGATGGATAAAGTGATTATCGTTGAAGGGAAATCCGATAAAGATAAACTTATCTCCATTTTAAGTGAGCCTGTTGAAATTATATGTACAAATGGAACAATGGGAATCACAAAGCTTGAGGAATTGGCAAACACTGTCGAGGACAAAGATGTTTACATTTTAGTGGATGCGGATGAAGCGGGAACTAAACTCCGGAGGCAACTCGGGCGGGAACTCCCAAACGCCGAACATCTCTATATTCATAAAATGTACAGGGAAGTTGCTAAAACACCGCTGATGTATTTAGCAAAAGTTCTCCTTGGCGCTCATTTTACAATTAATAAAAATTGCCTTGGCTAATGTAATGCTGGCAATTAAAGCGTGTTATATGGGGTATTATAAATGATACAAGATTTAACAAGAGACGATTTCCAATCGTTTATTGAACAATCTATCAATCAACCGGTCGTTCTTTACTTTCAAACTCCTCTTTGCGGAACATGTAAAATGGGGAGAAAAATGCTTGAAATCTGTCTTGAAACGTTCAAGCAAACCGGAAAACCAATCGTTATAGGCGCGTGCAATTTGAACCTTATGCCTGAATTATCGCAAACCTATAGCATAACGACGGTTCCTTCTCTTGTTATTTTAAATAGAGGGATCATTGTTCAAAAGATCGATGCGCTAAAATCTGTTGATTATTTGTATGAAACGTTAAAAAAATATGTTTGATTATTTTTTCGATTGTTTCACGAAAGTTACTTAAATCAGCCTGCACTCAAGTTGCAGGCTGATTTTTAATTTTTATTCAACTTTTGCGGGGGTAGAAATGCAAAAACGGCTTAAATATACACGGTAAATAGTGGAAGTGTTATCGCGACGTGTAACAAACGTCATAATTCAACTGTGCAACAACAATACGAAAAAAAGAGTGAAAACCCTTTAATTCAAGGGGATAACCTGGAATATGAAATCATCCCCATTTCAATTAGATAATTTTTTATTTTCAGTAATTTAACGAATATATTACAATTGTTATGATCATTGTCACATTGTTATACAACTGTAGCCTACAAATTCAAAAATCAATGGTATAAATGTAAGAGGGAGCTTGATTCAGGTTTGCTCCAATTCATTCAGTGGTAATTGAAATAAGACGAATACACGATTTTGTTTTTTAATAAACAGGTGTAGAGTAGAGGTGAATGAGCAATGTCAACAATGGAACTTAGAGCATTTGTACCATCGATTAATAAAACAATTATGACGATTGAAGATAAAGTATTGAAAATTCAGCGTGGTAATGATATTCTGCGTAATGAACTGATCGAAGCATATCAACCATTTATTAAAAAAGTAACGTCAAAAGTATGCAGTCAATATATAGATCGTACGATGGATGAATTTAGTGTAGGTCTCTTTGCATTTAATGAAGCAATTGATCAATATCAGGAAGGCCAGGGCAGCCGGTTTTTATCGTTTGCGGATATGGTAATAAGACGCCGGGTGATTGATTATATTCGAAAAGAAGTGCGTCAAAACCGATTAATTTACCTTCAGCCTGAAGAGGAAGATGAGGAAGGCCGTCTTGAAGAGAGCTATGCAGAACAAAAAGCGGCATTAGATTACTATGAAGAACAAGTTCAATCAGAAAACCGCGTGTATGAAATTGAGGAATATCAAAAACTTTTAAAAGAATTCGGGTTGAATTTTAAAGTTCTTTCCAAACATTGTCCAAAACATGTAGATGCCCGTGAAAACGCGAAAGAAATTTCCCGACTGATTGTTGAAAATAAAGAATTAGCTGATTTTCTTATGGAAAAAAAGCAACTGCCAATAAAAGATTTGTTAAGCATGGTTTCCTGCAGTCGTAAAACAATCGAAAGAAACCGAAAATATATAATAGCTGTATCATTAATTTATTTAGGCGACTTTAAAGCGTTAAAGTCATACATTCAGTCTTAAGGATGTTGTTTAAAAGTAGGACAAGCTAACGTTATACGAAGCAACTCCTTCTACATGCAGGAGGGGACACGTTACATGAAAAGCGGCATTGTAATGGAAGTAAAAAAAGGAAAGGTAATACTTCTTACGAAGGATGGATGTTTTGTTTCTGTTCGCATTCCGCCCGGCAGACAGCCGGTCGTTGGAAGCGAATATCATTCATCCTATTTTGCCGTTTCTAAAAAAAGGCCCTGTTCTTTATTGCCATCTTTTTCGCTTACACTTATTCTTTTCCTTGTCTTTTTTCTTATTTCAGGGATGATTCCTATCAAAAATGAAAATGAAGCAGCGGCCGCTTATGTAAGTTTTGATGTGAATCCAAGTCTTGAAGTGGGAGTAAATTCAAGGTTAGAGGTCATTGACGTGCAATCATGGAATCATGATGCGGCAGATTTATTAAAAAAGATCCGTTATAAAGAGAAGATGAGCCTGTCTTCTTTTTCCGGCCAGTTAATAGATGCTTTTAATGCGAGCGGGTACTTAAATGACAGGCAAGATGTAATGATTGTGACTACAGTAGTTGACCCATCAAATAAAAAGTTGTCATCTTCGCTAAAAAAAACAATTGCAACCATTAAACGAAATAAAATAGTCGCCAATCATCAAGTTACAGTAAATATAAAAGAAGCGGATTCTGAAAAACACCAGAAGGCAAGCGACAATAATATATCTACCGGGAAATATTTATTATATTTAGATGCAAAGAATAAAGGACAAAAGATTTCCCTTAAGGATGTTCAGAAGAAGACGTTTTCCGAGCTGAAAAGAAATATAGAGATAAGAAATAAGCCGAACAATAAGCGGAAAAATAAGACTATAAAAAATAAGGTCATTCATAAACATAATAAAGCCAAACGCCCCAAAAAAAGCGTTTTGCAAAAAGAAAATGAGGAAAAGAAAAAACGAGAGACCGTTTTTGTGCCAAAACAGTCGAAGGATAGGCAATCGCGTCAAATAATGAAACAGAAGCCGTTGGTTAACCATCACGACTATAAACGGCATCGCTTGAAAAATATACGCCATTCGAGCAACCAACATCCATTACATAAAAACAAGCACGATCTACATCAACGTCGAGTGAAAAAATATCGTCCGCCACACAATAAACGTAAAGCGCTGTATCACTCAGACAGGGGAAATTACATAAAAAAGCGTTACCCTCAACATCTTCAACACCATAAACCAAAACGTGTGAATAGAGGGAATGATTGGCGGAGGCATAATCATAAAAATAGACGAAAAAGTGTTTGACAGCATTCGACATGGGTGATAGAATTCAACTATAAAAATGAAAAAATAATAGAACGACTTGTTCTTATCACGAGAGGCGGAGGGACTGGCCCGATGAAACCCGGCAACCGTTAGGCGAATAACGCTTAAAATGGTGCCAATTCCTGCAAAGCGAATCAATTGCTTTGGGAGATGAGAAGAAGGCGCATAGATACATTTATGCCTTTCTGCTCATTTACGCAGAAAGGCATTTGTTTTTTCAACAAAGTAACAACAGAAAGTAGGGGAATGTAGTTGATTAAGCTCGAATCAGTGAAAAAGCTTTTTCAAACGAAGGACGGACCTGTCCATGCCGTGGATGACGTCAATATCGAAATTGAAAAAGGAGAAATATTTGGAATTATCGGCTATAGCGGGGCCGGCAAGAGTACGTTAATTCGTATGTTAAATATGTTGGAACGCCCAACGAGTGGGACGATTACAGTGGCGGGAAAAAACCTGTCGAATTTGAGTGAAAGAGAATTGCGGAAAGAGCGTCAACGAATCAGCATGATCTTTCAGCACTTTAATCTCCTCTGGTCTCGTACCGTTCGTGAAAATATTTCATTTCCTCTTGAAATTGCAGGAGTGCCGAAAGAAGAGAGGAAGAGGCGGGTTGATGAATTAATCCAGCTTGTAGGTTTAGAAGGACGCGGTGAATCTTATCCTGCTCAGTTGAGCGGCGGACAAAAACAACGTGTCGGAATCGCAAGAGCGCTCGCCAATAATCCGGAAGTATTGTTATGTGATGAAGCGACATCTGCGCTTGATCCGAAAACTACGGATAGCATCTTAAATTTGCTGGTTGAAATTAATAAAAAGTTAGGATTGACTATTGTTTTAATTACTCATGAAATGCACGTGATTCGAAAAATATGCCACCGTGTTGCCGTGATGGAGAGCGGTAAGGTTGCGGAGATCGGTCCTGTGCTTGAAGTATTTAAAACACCGAAAGCAGCAATTACTAAAGAATTTGTGAAGCAAGTGACTGAACCGGAGGAAACGATAGATACTCTTAACCATTTACTTGAACAAAACCCTAGTAGTCATATCGTTCAACTAACTTTTGTCGGAACGAAGGCGGAGCAGCCATTAATTACTGAAGTTATCAAGCAATTTGATGTAAGTGTAAATATTTTGCAAGGAAAAATGTCGCAAACACAAAATGGGCAATATGGAACGTTGTTTATTCAATTAGACGGCAGAGAGGAATCCGTGAAAGAAGCGATTCGTTTCTTAAATGAACAGCAAGTACAGGTGGAGGTGATCTCACATGCTTAATACCGTATTTCCGAATGTTGAGTGGGGCGTCTTTAAAGATGCGACAATTGAAACGCTTTATATGACGGGGGTTAGTGTACTTTTCACCTTTATACTAGGACTAATGTTAGGCCTTGCTTTATTTTTAACGAATAGAGGCAATCAATGGGAAAATAAGTTTTTTAATATGATAATTGCCGCAGTGGTGAACGTCTTTCGTTCTGTGCCATTTATTATCTTAATTATTTTATTAATTCCTTTTACAAGAATATTAGTAGGGTCTATGCTAGGTGCTAATGCTGCTCTGCCAGCTTTAATTATTGGAGCCGCTCCCTTTTACGCACGGATGGTTGAAATCGCCTTACGCGAAGTTGATAAAGGGGTTATTGAAGCAGCTAAATCGATGGGCGCTACTAATTTTCAAATCATCTTTAAAGTGCTAATCCCTGAAAGCTTGCCCGCATTAATTTCGGGTATTACGGTAACGGCGATCGCCCTTGTCGGCTATACGGCTATGGCGGGTGTAGTCGGTGCAGGCGGCCTTGGAAACCTTGCCTACATTTGGGGATATCAACGCGAACAAAATGACGTTACGTTTGTAGCGACGGTTGCGATTTTAATTATTGTGTTTATCATCCAATTTATTGGTGATCTTATAACAAAACGCATTGATAAGCGTTAAATTACAAACAAGGGGGACTATTTCTGATGAAAAAGATTTTAAGCATTATTCTCGTTGCAGCACTTTCACTGGCACTTGCTGCTTGTGGGAAAAAAGAAGAAGGAATGAGCAATGATAAAATTGTTGTTGGGGCTACTTCTGTACCACATGCAGAAATTTTGGAACAGGCTAAACCGCTTTTGAAGAAAAAAGGCATTGATCTTCAAATTAAAACATTCCAGGATTACGTATTGCCAAATAAAGCATTGGCTGATAAAGAAATCGATGCAAACTATTTCCAACACATTCCTTACCTTGTATCACAAATGAAAGATCATAAAAATTACAAGTTCGAAAACGCTGGCGGAATCCACATTGAACCGATTGGTGTGTATTCGAAAAAATATAAATCGTTAAAAGACCTTCCGAACGGGGCGACAATCATTATGAGCAATTCGGTTGCCGACCATGGACGTATGTTGCTATTGCTTGAAAAAGAAGGGTTAATTACGTTGAAAAAAGGCGTAAGCTACAATGCGCAGCTAAAAGATATCGTGAAAAACCCTAAACACCTTAAGTTTAAAGCTGACATTGATGCAGGCATGCTTCCTAAAGCGTATAAAAATGGTGAAGGCGATGCGATCTTAATCAATACAAACTATGCACTTGATGCAGGATTAAATCCGAAGAAAGATGCAATCGCCCTTGAAGGGGCAGACTCCCCATTTGTAAACATTATTACGGTTCGCAAAGGGGACAAAAACAAAAAACCAGTAAAAGCATTAGTTGATGTACTTCATTCAAAGGAAATCCAGGACTTTATTAACAAGAAATATAAAGGCGCAGTTGTGCCAGTCAATCAATAAAAAAACAGCCATTTCGGCTGTTTTTTTATTGCAAGTGTCTAAACGCTTATTTTTATAATGCTGATGGTATGCCTTTATTCCTATTATCGCTTAAGTAGCGTAGTAAAACAGAATCAAAATTTTTAGAATAGTATGAATTTAACAACCTTTATGATATGATAGTTTTCGAGGTTTTTCTAAAAATTTTTATGGGGAGGCATGTTTGTGAACAAGAAAGTATTGGCATTGGGATTATCAATTGGCTTGACGGCAAGTGTTTTTTCGAGCGCATCTGCTTTCGCTGCGCCCAAAAATGTATTATCGACAAAAATGTACAATAAGACGGTAGGTTCTCCGGAATTTATTTCGGGGCATTTAACAAAACCGTCTTCAAAAAGTGCAAAAAATGTCGTGTTCAGCTATTTCGACAGCCATAAAAATGAATACAAAATCGGAGCACATTCAGCCGAAAAATCCTTTCTAGTAAAGTCGAGTCAAAAGGACAAGCAGGGGCAAACCGTTCTTCGTCTTCAACAAGTGTTTAAAGGCGTGCCAGTGTGGGGCTCCACACAGGTAGCGCATGTTTCTGAAGATGGAGTGCTAACAGTTATTTCTGGAACTGTCATCCCTGATCTAGATAAGAAGGAAGGGCTTAAAGCGAAGAAAAAATTGAATGCTAAAACAGCGATTAACATTGCAAAAAAAGATTTAGGTTACTCTCCTTCGTTTGAAAAACTTCCGACTGCTCATTTAGTAGTTTATGATGGAGGAAAAGATGCTGTCTATGCGTACCTTGTCAACTTAAACTTTCTTTCTCCAAAACCCGGAAACTATAATTACTTTATTGATGCCTCAACAGGAAAAATCTTAAACAAATATAACAATATCGATGAAGCCATTGAACAAACCTCTCCTCTGAAAAAGGGTGGTAAACCAGGGAACGGGGGTCCCATTACCGGTTCAAATACAACAGGGAGCGGGGTTGGTGTACTGGGCGACTCGAAAACTCTCAACATGACGCTTTCAGGTTCTTCCTATTATTTACAAGATAATACGAGAGGAAGCGGAATCATTACGTATGACGGAGCTAACCGCACCCGATTGCCGGGAACGCTATGGACGGATACGGATAATCGTTTAGATCAAAAGTATGATGGACCGGCAGTTGATGCACATTATTACGCAGGGGTTACGTACGATTACTATAAAAATGTGTTTGGACGCAATTCCTATGATAATAAGGGCGGCGCATTAAAGTCCACGGTTCATTACAGCCGTAGCTATAACAACGCTTTTTGGAACGGTTCACAAATGGTATATGGAGACGGGGATGGCACGAATTTCATTCCTTTTTCAGGAGGGATTGATGTTGTTGCCCATGAGTTGACACACGCGGTCACTGATACAAGCTCTGGCTTAATCTATCAAAACGAGTCCGGTGCTTTAAATGAAGCGGTGTCTGATATTTTTGGAACGCTAGTAGAGTTTTATAATAACCGCAACCCGGATTATGAAATAGGAGAAGACATTTATACACCTGCTGTGCCAAACGATGCGTTACGCTCGATGAGCGATCCTGCGAAATATGGAGATCCGGACCACTATTCTAAGCGTTATACGGGAACAAGTGATAATGGCGGCGTTCATACGAACAGCGGAATCATTAACAAAGCAGCTTACTTAATTGCAAAGGGTGGTACCCATTACGGAGTGACCGTTTCAGGAATTGGCAATGATAAATTAGGCGCCATTTTCTACCGGGCAAACACGCAATACTTCACAGCCTCCTCTACTTTCAGCCAGGCACGTGCCGCTCTTGTACAGGCCGCTGCTGACTTGTACGGAACAAGTTCACCGGAAGTCACTACGGTTAATAAGGCATTTGACGCTGTCGGTGTAAAATAAAACGAAGCCTCTTTGCATAGAGAAAAGAGGCTCCCGGGGTTTAAGAAATCTCTTAAACCCCTTTTAGTTTACGTTTATCTTTAAAAAGAAGATAATGGGCATTTCCCACTTTTTCCTCTAAATATTCTAAGGAGTATCCTGAAGGATCGGCAAGGTCCCCGATTGCCCGTGAAAGATTATCAATAACAAGACGTAACGTTGCTGAATGTCTCGGTTCGTGGCGTAAATTCATATCATCCATAATTTCATGAGCCAGGTGTTGAATGCGCCTCAATCGTAATTCTTTTGATTGCATCATACACACATCCTCCTTATTCGGGGCACAAGTTAAACCAATTTCAACAGGTCACTTATGCCTTAATATAGCACGCGTTTTGCACCACAAAGAAAGTAGAACTCCGAAGCGGTCGGCACAAATGCAACAGCCTTGCATCTTCGTTTGTTCAACGTTCGCCAATCGCCGAATTTTCTTTATTAAACTATATGGCTCAAGCAGGCATTTTATGAAACATCGATTGAGGATGCTTGAAACTCTTCCATTTTCCTTTTAATGTCGTCAATTCGAACATGTTTTCTTACAACAGTTGCCAGCCGGTTAAAGCTATCTTCACTAATATCCTTAAATGATATTCGATTTTCAAGCGGTTCAAAGCCTTTTTCCATACGAATTAAATTCAGAAATTCATGCCTGAATTCGTCATTATGAAAAATGCCGTGGAAATACGTACCGATTACTTTATTTTTCAAGTCGAAGCACCCGTCCTGATGGTTTTCTAATTGAATAAAGGAAGGGGTATCATCAAGCCGTTTGGACTGGCCCATATGTATTTCATAACCTTTCACATCGATCATTTTTTTACTGAACTTCACTTCACCAGTTGAGAATACCGTTGTTTTCTTTTTCGTAAGCGTAGTTTTGATCGGGAGAAGTTTTAACCCTTCGCATTTTTCATTTGGCGATTCCACATGATAAGGATCCAAGATGGCGCTTCCGAGCATCTGGTATCCTCCGCATATTCCAAAAAAATAACTTTGTTTTTTTGCTTTTAAATCAAAAAGCTGCTTTTCAAGGCCGTTTTCCCGTAAATACATAAGATCCTCGATCGTGTTTTTGCTGCCCGGTAAAATGACCAAATCCGGTTTTCCGAGTTCTTCCGGCTTTTTGACCATTCTCACATGGCAATCATCTTCGATTAAAAACGGATCGATATCTGTAAAGTTCGAAATTCTTGGATAGCGAATAACCGCTATATCAATTTCCTTTTTATCGATGTTTGGCTTTGAAGTATATTTTTCCAAACTAAGTGAATCTTCCGCATCAATATATAAATCAGGGATAAAAGGAACGACGCCAAGCACTGGTTTTCCGGTATATTCTTCGAACCAGTCGAGTCCGGGTTGCAACAATGAAAGATCACCGCGAAATTTGTTAATGATTACACCAATGACACGCTCCCGGTCGATTGGATCAAGAAGCTGCAGGGTACCAACAAGGCTTGCAAATACACCGCCTCTATCAATATCGGCAACGAGAACAACAGGAGCATTTGCCAATCTTGCAACACGCATATTAACCATTTCCCTATCATTTAAATTAATCTCGGCAGGGCTCCCCGCACCTTCAATGACAATTCGCTCAAAGTTTTCGGTTAATCGTTGATACGCTTCTTTAATAGCCGATAGCCCGATGGTATAGAATTCTGACCGATATCGGGAAGCTTTCATATTTTGAAAAGGTTTGCCATTTAGTATAACTTGTGATTCCATATCTCTTGTTGGTTTAATCAAAATGGGGTTCATATCTGTTGTAGCGGCAATTCCGGCTGCTTCGGCCTGGATCCCCTGTGCTCTTCCGATTTCTTTACCATCAAGTGTGACATAAGAGTTTAATGCCATATTTTGTGATTTAAAAGGAGCCGTCCTGTAACCGTCCTGTGAAAAAATCCGGCAAAAAGCGGTAGCTAAAATACTTTTCCCACTATCTGAACACGTCCCTTGGATCATTATAGGTAGACATTTTTTCATTGATTTTTTCCCCTCATATAATTTCTTTCATCTTAACTGGAAACGAAAATTTTACATTAGTAAACTTGTCCATTAACCGCCTGTCAAAACCTTTACAATGGCGATGACGACACCAGCCACCCCTTCACCGCCAAGCAATCCGGATGAAATGATCATCCCGTTTTTAGCTTTTTTAGCGGAGAGTTTAGAAATGATAAATTTCAGCATACCTCCGATAAAGACCGTTGTAGACATATAGATCGGTAAATAGAGACCGAGGCCAATCGTCATTCCCGGTATATTGAATACATATAAAAGGGCACCGATAATGAGGCCGGCAAAAAATGTTTTCACATCTGGAAGACCGTCAATCATCGTTGAGACGGCAAATGCTTGTGGGGCGGGAAGCTCGGTACCCGGCCCCATTGCGCCGTACGATTGAAACATGACATATAAAACTAAACAAGAGACGATGGCTCCAATAACGCCTCCAATTGCTTCTGAAATAAATTGTGCTTTAGGATCGGTTCTTAATAAATGACCCGATTTAAAATCGTTTAAAACACCACCTGTGAGTCCACAGGCTACAGCAACGATGGCAGCAATAAGAAAGCTTTCAATCATTGTTGTATTGAATAGACTTTTAATTGCTACCAATACAAGTATAGCGAAAACTTCCATAGGATTAATCCCGGTTTGTCCGGTAATGGTCCCTGCCATAATGGTTGTCAGCCAGACTCCAATGATCATTAATATGCTTGGAAATAAAGATAATTCCGTCAAGAACGTTAAGAAAAAGGCAATAAGAATGAGAGCAATTGGGATTGCTTTCGAAAGAATTCTTTTCAAATCAACCTTTTCATTAAAAATCAGACCGTATATCTCTTTCGTTTTTGGTAAGATACCTTTAAGCAGAATACCGATTCCGCTTCCAACCATTAAACCGATGCCAAGACTATCTTTAAATATGGCAGCAGATTCAATGCTATCAAACCAACCCTTTGCTAATCCAACCGGGATCAGAACAAAGTAAGTGAATCCAGCACCCAAAAACCAAATACTTGTATATAAAGGTCCGATTAAATAGCCCATACCAACAGCCATTGGAGATAACCAGATGCCGAAGAAGAGGTTATGTATAGCGAGCTTTGCTGACATCCATGTGCTTGAAAACCAGTTGAATCCATCTCTAAAGGCGGTAATAGCGGCCGACAAACCGAGAGACGAAAACAATAGTTTCGCTTTTTTTCCTTTAATTCCTGCCATTACAGTTTGTGATGCCGCAATCCCCATAGGAAACGGAAGTTCCTTTTGAACGATAAAAAAGCTTCGAATCAAACCGGTGAAAAGTAAGCCTAGAACAGTTCCGCAAATGGTAACGATGAACAACGTCAATAAACTAATATCGGCATCTTTGTCGATCATCCATACGCCTGGAATCGTGAAAGCCAGACCGCCGGCTACCATTGCTCCGGCTGACATCGTGGTGTGGGTTAAATTGATTTCATTTACGTTTGTACTTCCAAGAGCTTTTAAAATGACCATTGAAAGGACGGCTGCAAATATAGTGGGCCATGGCAAACTTCCCATTCGAAGGGCAATATACATCGAACTCGTCGTGATGATACAAGATCCAATTGTTCCAATGAAGATTCCTCGAAATGTTAATTGCTCAGATAAGGAACGGGCATAATTTACTTCTTGTTCTTGCTGGTTAGTAGGCATTTAGATTTGTTCCTCCGATACTTCCAAAAAATATATTACTTATTTTAAATATTAGCTTAAATATTTATTTTTTGCAGTATATAGTCTCGCCAAAATTTTATTATAAGCTTACTTTTTGAATTTCCATTAAAACGGAATATAAGAAT
>NZ_JBBHZM010000015.1:0-91077 GCF_049843615.1 Fictibacillus sp. Mic-4
ACAGATTTTCGACTCCGAGCCTCATTTTTGTCCTTGAGACTCCTTCTATTAGACAGATTTTCGACTCCAGGCCTCATTTTTGTCCTTGAGACCCTTTCTATTGGACAGATTTTCGTCTCCGAGCCTTATTTTTGTCCTTGAGACCCTTTCTATTGGACAGGTTTTCGTCTCCAGACCCCATTTTTGTCCTTGAGACTCCTTCTATTGGACAGATTTCCACCTCCTAGCCTTATTTTTGTCCTTGAGACCCTTTCTATTGGACAGATTTTCGTCTCCAGACCGTATTTTTGTCCTTGAGACTCCTTCTATTGGACAGGTTTTCGTCTCCAGACCTCATTTTTGTCCTTGAGACTCCTTCTATTGGACAGATTTTCAACTCCAGACCGTATTTTTGTCCTTGAGACCCTTTCTATTGGACAGATTTTCGTCTCCAGACCGTATTTTTGTCCTTGAGACAGCGTCTATTGGACAGATTTTCGACTCCAGACCCCATTTTTGTCCTTGAGAAACTTCTTAAACGAAACGGAAACTAGATTTGATTTTGCAAGACAAGTATACTGATAGTAAAGGTGTTCTTTGCTTCAAATAAAACCGAAAGTAAGTGAGAACAGTGCAAAACCTACCAAATTTATTACGGGACGATCTGCGCCCCGACTGCGAGAATTGTTTCGGCCTATGCTGTGTCGCCCTTCCTTTTGCCGTATCAGCCGATTTTGCGTTTACTAAAAATGCTGGAGAAACCTGTCCTAATTTGCAATCGGATTTTCGCTGCGGCATTCATAAAGATCTGAGACAGAAAGGATTCCGGGGATGCACGGTATATGAATGTTTTGGCGCAGGGCAAAAAGTATCGCAAATTACATTCAAAGGAAAAGATTGGCGCAAAACTCCCGAAACGGCAAAGCTGATGTTTGATGTGTTTCCCATTATGCAACAGCTTCATGAAATGCTCTTGTATTTGACGGAAGCGCTTTCGCTACAGGCAACCGCTTCAATCCATAGCGATCTGTGCCGGGCACTTGAGGAAACAGAACGCCTTACCCACCTTCGTCCGGAATCTCTTATTGAACTGGACATGCCGGCACATAGGGCAAAAATTAATCTTTTGCTTTTGCGCGCCAGCGAACTTGTTCGATCCGGGCCGCTTCCAGAGCGTAGTCGTTCCAAAAAGCACCGAAAAAAGCCCGGCAGAGGAGCCGACCTTATTGGCGCCAATCTTCGAGGTGCTGACTTAAGAGGTGCCAATTTAAGAGGAGCGCTCCTCATTGCTGCCGACCTGAGGGATGCCGACTTAAGAATGGCCGATCTGATCGGTGCCGATTTCAGGGACGCTGATGTTCGAGGGGCCGATCTCACGGGGAGTCTTTTCCTCACCCAGGCCCAGATTAACGCCGCAAATGGTGACGCAAAGACAAAATTGCCATCCATGCTTAGCCAGCCGGCGCATTGGTCCACATCATAAAGCCTCCTGAAATTAGGTCAGGAGGCTTTTACAGCTTTATTTATTATTGAACGTTCCGATGCTCCTCAAAATCAATCTCACATTTGTCCAACGGAACGACTTTTGTTTTCTTGATGAACTTATACCCGAGCCACATGACAAGGAACAATGGTATGCCAAGGTAAGCGGCAATGACGCTGCCCCAATCGATAGGGTGACTCAGGAACGCCCGGTAGTTTTGTGCTAGCAAAACGATCATGCAAAGTATAAAGGCGAAAATCGGGCCGAACGGAAACCATTTTGCACGATATGGAAGATCGGAAAGCTTATAGCCCTGCGCGATGTATGCTTTTCGGAAACGATAGTGGCTTGCCGCAATACCGAGCCAGAAAATAAATCCTGTTACGCCGACTGAATTCATCAGCCACGTATATACGGCACCATCCCCGAAAAAGGAAGCAAAAAACGCCAACATTCCGACAACTGAAGTGACGATAACTGCTAAAATAGGAACCCCCCGCTTGTTCACCTTCCCGAAAAACCTTGGTGCAAGTCCATCTTGAGCCATCGCATACAACATCCGGCTTGTCACATAAAGACTCGAATTTCCTGCGGATAATACGGCTGTTAAAATAATGGCGTTCATTGCGGAGGCGGCAAACGCAAGCCCCGCTTTTTTAAATACCATCGTAAACGGACTGACCATGACTGTGTCGCCTTGCAAACTGCTAGTCGTATACGGAATAATTAATCCAATCACAAGTATCGCGAGACAATAGAATAAGAGAATGCGCCAGAAAATGCTGCGAACGGAACGCGGTACGTTTTTCGCGGGATCTTCACTTTCTCCTGCTGCGACACCGACAATTTCAGTACCTTGAAAGGAGAAGCCGGCTGCGATAAAAATGCCTAACGTCGCCATAAACCCGCCGGCAAATGGAGCATTGCCAACCGTAAAGTTTTTGAAACCGATCGGAGCCCCGCCCATGATACCAAAGATCATAAGGACACCGACAATAAGAAAAATGATAATTGTTGCTACTTTAATAAAGGAAAACCAATATTCCCCTTCTCCGTATCCTTTAACGGACAAGTAGTTCAGCAAGAACAATACGACTAAAAACAAGGAGCTCCATAGAAACGACGGGCTGTGCGGAAACCAGAACTTCATGACCATCGTCGAGGCGGAAAGCTCGGCAGCAAGTGTCATCGCCCAGGTGAACCAATAGTTCCAGCCCATCGCAAAGCCGAGAGCAGGGTCAATAAAACGGGTTGCGTATGTGCTGAAGGCACCGCTCACCGGCATGAAGGTCGCCAGTTCCCCAAGACTTGTCATAATAAAATAAACCATAATGCCAATAACAGAATAAGCGACTAAAGCGCCACCCGGACCCGCGTTATGAATGGCCGGTCCGCTTCCGAGAAAAAGCCCTGTGCCGATTGCTCCTCCTAACGAAATCATTGTCAGGTGGCGTGCCTTTAATTTACGTTGCAACGTATTGGATGGTTCTGGATGATCGGTTTTTGGTGCGAGTTCCAACTGATGATTTTGCAAAAGTCATTCCCCTCTCACATTAAGTTTGTTCATTGTTCGTAAAGAGTCCGCCAGTTTAACCAGGGATCCCTATAGGTATTGAAAGTGCTTTCATTTTTTTAAGAGGTGCCTTTCTTCTGGCAAACCGTTCGAGCCTCTTTCAATACGGAGGTCTTTCCAGAGTGGGCATAATTGCTTTTCGGTTTTCCATTAAGTTTCGCTCACCTCCTTAATTGTGGATTAGACGAATAATTGCCCCACTTGGGCTGCACATGATCAACGAGCACCCTTATTTTAATAAAAAGAGAGGATTGTACCGGCAAACGACTCCCTTTGCCAGTACAGCCCCCTCCTAAACTAAATGACTATGGGCTTTATTTAAATATGGTTGATTCCGAGTCCGATCGTTTCATGTTCCAGGCCGCGGATCGGTGCACCAATCGTTCCATATAGGGCTACCGCAATCCATTCGCCTTCTTCATGATTTTCGTAAGGCCTTCCGCGTACGACTGCAAACCTCAATCCTACGGTTCTTAATACATCTCCAAGCTCTGCCTGTCCTCTCGTCACACCTTGTAACGCTTCCATAATCGCATGATATAACGCGTGCATCTCCCGATAGAGGTTAGCATTAATTAATTCGGATCGCTTTGCCGCCGTCTCAATCGCCGCAACCACTTTTTGCATCTCCATCGAGCCCACTTTTCCCTTGCAATAGCTTGAGCCTTTCTCTAAAAGCTGATTTGCCAATCCAGCTTCATCTTCTTCATTTGATAACGCCAACAACATAGCATTGCGGCCAATTCGATTATGTGTGCCTTTAAGCATGAAAACGACTCCAATTTATGTTAATCTTCTAAAGAAACTAATAACTTATTGTTAGTATAAAAGTTATGTTTCAATGGTGTCAATCCATTTTCGACAGATTTTAAAAAGTTATCAGACTATTAAGGCAGCGGGATAAAGGAAAATAGGCCTTAATTTTGCGGAAGTGCCCGTTTCTTTTCCAGATGAAACGAGAAAGGATGAAAAAAATGTCATTTTATCTCCTTAAGGAACATCTTCAAGAAGTTGCCACAGGCATTTGCGGGAAAATGAGTATTGTACTTGAAATAGAGAATTTGCAAATAAGCATAAATGGAGATGATCCTTTTCCTTCTGCAAGCTTAATAAAGATACCTATTATGATGGAAGCTTTCAGACAGGCTCAGATCGGGATGTTGGATTTGGATGAAACGTATCGCGTGCCGTCAGAGGCTTCTGTAGGCGGGATGGGGGTAATTCAGCATTTGCGTCCAGAAATTGAACTATCGATCCACGACCTTATTACGTTGATGATTATAGTATCCGATAATACAGCGACGAATTTGCTCATCGATCTTGTAGGAATGGAAGCGGTGAACAAGCTATCTTCGGATCTCGGATGCAATCAGACCCTTCTCGCCAGAAAAATGATGGATGTTACAGCCCAGAAGAACAGAAAGGATAATTGGACATCGGCTTATGATATCGTCAAATTTTTAAAAGAAATTGATCAAGGAAAACTGTTAACTTCAAAGCAGCGAACGAATGCCCTTAAGACGTTGCGCCAACAACAATTTCATTCAAAATTGCCGGCTCTTATTTCAGAGAGCTTTTCAGAAGAGACATATGTCGCCCATAAAACAGGCGAATTGCCAGGAACAGAACACGATGCCGGCATCATTCAAGCGAATGGAAAACGCGCCTATATCGCCGTCCTGACAACAGACCTTGATAACAACATCACCGGACAGAAAGCCATCGCTCAAATCGGGAAGCTTGTTTTTGACCATATAATGGAGAAGTAACGTATTGCAAATTGCTCCTGCGTACTGTCCATCAATACGTTTTTATTGTCCGAATTCAGCATTTTATTTTCCAAAGCCCATTGATTATTTTCCAAAATGCTTAATTTATTTTCCAAAACCCTAATTTTATTTTCCAAGTGCTTAATTTTATTTTCCAAAATGCTGAATTTATTTTCCAACGTTCTATATTTATTTGCGAAAGTCCGGAGACAATGCAAAAAACCTCTTCATAAGAACAAAGAGGTTTATCGAAAGTGTTGCAGAACGGTCCCTTTCCCTTTCGCAACTTCGACTTCTGCGTAAGCCCCATTTATGAAAGTTATTTGCGGAGGAACATGGCCGCAGTCAATGTCATAAACAACAGGTAGTTGAAGCTCTTCTGAAAGTTCCTCATAAACATCCATGGCGGTGTACCCGCCGACCGGGTGATTGGCGGGACTTCGGCCAAACATGATTCCCGAACAATTTTCAAACCAGCCGGCCAACTTCATTTGCATCAATGACCTGCGTAGATCCGTTGTTGATAGCTCACAGTTTTCCAAATACCAGATGACCGATTCATTATTGATAAAGTTTTTTCTAAAGCTTTGTACATCTCCGTATGGTGTTCCAATCAAATGTCTGATAACGTCGATACATCCGCCAAGGAGGCGTCCTTTGATCTTTACATGATCGGATGATGTCGTTTTCCAATAGGTTGGTTCGGTTAAATGAAAGACACAAGGCGAAGGGTTAGCATGCTGCCACTTTTTTTGGTAGCTTGCTGAAGAAAGCTGAAGGACTGACTCGCCGGCTTTCGTCGATAAGACGGATTGCCACATGGCTGTCGTATCATCCGAATACTCCCCTCTTAAATCGACGAGATTCGCTCCATGAGCGGTGGCAATTCCCGTCTTTAATGTGATCGCCAATAACAAGGCGCTAGTATCTGAATAACCTAAAACCCACTTTCCCTTCAGATTCTCAAAATCTACATACTCCAGCATTTCAATCAACAATTCTCCGCCCCATGGAGGAATAATGATGTCGATATCGCTGTTTTGCATCATTTCATTCCATTCATCTGCACGTTTTTTGGCAGGGGCCGATTTTGCTTTATTTTGAGTCCAAACCGTATCACCACAAACGACTTTAAATCCCTTTAATTCCATCCGTTGACATGCAAGTTTGAACATATCATGCAGCTCTGGCTCGACTCCTGATGATGGTGCTGTTACCCCAATTGTCGCTTCTTTTTTCAAATGTGGATAATGAATCATATACACTCCCCCAAACGCTTTTCATGATTTTACCAGACCCGAAGAAAGTGTACAATAAAAATTCATCTTTTGGGCACACTACTCCCTGAGGTGAATGCATTGAAAGCGCAAAAAATACTAAAATACACCGCCCTGGCAATTGGCTTCGCCATATACATCCCGGTTAGCGTGTATCTTTTAATTTTATACATTTCACAATTGTTTAAATAGCGAAGGTGACAGATGCTGCTCGTTTTCTGTCGCTTTTTTTGTATAAATTTTTGCAGGGATTTATGGCTATTTTCCGAAAAAGAGAATAGTAAATCCTTTTTTTAAAGGGTGGGATCTCTATGATAAAAAAAATGATCAAAAACTATGATTATTCATTGATTATTATAACAATTGGCTTGTCCTTATTCGGCTTAATCATGATATATAGTGCCGGTTACTATGCATCACTTAAGTACAATTGGGGAAGCAACCACTTTTTTGTCAGGCAGCTTCTTTCCCTGCTACTCGGGCTTGTTGTCTTTAGTGGGGCCTTGCTGTTTCCGTATAAAGCATATAAAAAGTTAACGAAATTAATGCTTTTAGTCACTACCTTTCTTTTATTCCTCGTTTTTGTCATGGGAAAAGTAGTGAATAACGCCCAATCATGGATTAGCATCGGCGGGTTTAATTTCCAGCCTTCAGAGCTGGCTAAATTGGTCATCATCATTTATTTAGCTTATGTTTTATCGAAAAAACAATCGTATATTGATGATTTTAACCGGGCGATCGCACCGCCGCTTATTTTAGTTGTTTTTATCGCCGGATTGATTTTTTTGCAGCCTGATTTTGGCTCCATGCTTATTTTAGTTTCAATTGCCGGCGTGATCATCATTTGTTCCGGCGTCAAGCTGAGGCATATCTTGTTTTTAGCTGTTTCGACTGTTATTTTTGCGGCCATTTTCTTTTTATTTTTTGCATCAGATGAACAATTATCCCGTATTCGGGGCGCCTATCAACCTTTTAAATTTCGAGACGACGGCTATCAATTAATCAATTCTTATATCGCAGTTGCTTCTGGAGGATTACACGGGGTAGGGCTCGGCGACGGGATTCAAAAGCTCGGTTATTTGCCTGAAGTCCAAACGGATTTTATTATTGCTACCGTTTCCGAAGAGCTAGGATTTATCGGGGTATTGTGTGTCATAGCGTCGTTTTTTTACATTGTTTATAAAGGCTTTTTATTAGGGGTAAGGTGCAACGATACGTTCGGACGGTTTCTTGCGATTGGAATATCGAGCATGATTGGCATTCAGTCGATCATCAATTTAGGCGGGGCGATTGGCTTGCTTCCCCTCACCGGTGTTCCATTGCCGTTTTTAAGCTACGGCGGTTCTTCCCTGCTGGTTTTATTGCTTTCCATGGGGATTTTGATTAATATTTCAGCCTTTGTCAATATGAAAAAGAAGGAGGAACTAGTTGCCTCCCCTGAACCTCAATATAAAAAATTCACGTCCAGATCCTTATATTCCTAAATAACAGTCATGCCCGCCTAAAGGCGGGCATGACTGCTTTTTCGCAGCCTGTCTTTTCGCTCAGTTCCCTTCTTGATGAAGGACCGCTCCTTCACTTTCTTTAGCTTCCTCCCATCCCTTGCAAACATCGACCCATTCTGAGGAAAACGAGTATTGAACGAGTTCGTCAATTGTCAGTTCTATCGCCGAGTTCGAGCTTCCACAGGCCGGGAAGACCGTTTTGAAGCGTTTCAATGAAACATCAAGGTATACTTCAAGTTCATTTTTTAAGCCAAATGGGCACACTCCACCGATGGCGTGTCCAGTTTGCTCCAGCACTTCATCAGGCGTAAGCATGCGCGCTTTAAAACCAAATGTATTGCGGAATTTTTTGTTATCGATTTTCGCATCCCCGGCGGCGACGATGAGGATTGCTTTGTCGTCTTCTCCCCTGAAAGATAGCGTTTTGGCAATTCGAGCGGGAATGACGCCGATTGTTTCCGCTGCTTGTTCTACGGTGGCACTCGATGTGTCAAACTCCATCACATCATTTTCGCGATTAAATTGCTTAAAGTGGGCTTTCACCTTTTCAATGGACATCACCATCAACCTTTCCGAATCTGTTTTCTAGTATGATAACATTTTCGTCTGGAGAAAACGAACGAAGAATCCTGCTTGTAGACAACGTAATCATTACCATACCGAAAACAACTCATTCAGGCATTCTTCACCCTGTACCAATACCGATAACGTTCAGTGAACCCGATTTTGGCATAAAGCTTCAAGGCGGGATTATTATTCAAAAGTACGGCTAAGTAGCTATATTTGGCCCTTTTTTCTTTCCCCCATTTCAGCAAGTTCAATATGAGTTGTTCAGCGAACCCTTGACGTCTAAATTTGCTGTCTGTGACAATGTCATATAGCCCAATATGCTCCCTTTCAATTACACCGAGGCCACAGGCAACCACCTCTTCTTTATAGTAGAGTGAGATAAGACACTTTTTAGTTGCGATATTGGACAACATTTTTACGATCGTATCCTTGTATTTTTCTTCAACATGATTCAGTCGGTAAAAATGGTTCACCCACTCGGTGTTGACCGTTTCATCCAGTTTTATAGAATGAAGAACCGGCTCTTTTACTTTTTTCAGCTCCGCCGTTTGGACACTTGTAAGATCGACCCTGGAATAGTCCCTCTCATTTAAATGTTCATCCAGGTTTTCCGGTTTTACAAATGGAGTGATCTTAAAGGCCGGAAGCAAGCCCTGATTCAAGTAAATCTGCTCGCATTGTTCAATTTTTGCGTTCAAATCATAGGTAGAATAATAAATAGGGCTTATCGAGTTTGCCCGTTTCGTATACCCGTTTGCAAACCTGATCACCCAGCCATCATAAAGCAACGTGGATAAAGGCTGCCAGCTATTCAATGATAATTCTTCGATCAATTGAGAATCCATACACTCCTCCTTCTAAAGATAATGAATAATAATACTTAATTTTGCATAAAAACCCAACTGGAAGTTTGCAACCTGGTTGCTAAGAAGTTACTATAATAGTAGAGAGATATATGTAGCGAGGTGATGGTAATGAGTGGAATAGTCGGATACATTGGGAAACGGGAAGCCCGCCCAATCTTGTTGCATTGTTTGATGCGGTTGGATTACCGCGGTTACGATTCGGCCGGGGTAGCCATCTCCAATCAACAGCTTATTGAAGTCCGTAAAGAAGAAGGACGGATTGAAGATTTAGAGGCTTTATTGGCTCTTGAACCGGTCAATGAAGGAAATCTTGGGATCGGGCATACGCGTTGGGCTTCACACGGTACCCCTACCGCCGCAAATTCCCACCCGTTAAGCGATGATGGGGGCCGCTATTTTGTTGCACATAATGGGATAATTGAAAATTACCCGCAATTGAAGAAAAGTTTAATGGCAGAAGGATATGTTTTTAAAACGGATACCGATACTGAAGTTATTCCGAATTTGCTAGTACACTATGATACTGGCGATTTTGAAGAAACGGTGCGCAAGGTGCTCCCCCTGTTAAAAGGATCCTTTGCCCTTGCAATTATGTCCCAATCACAGCCCGATACGATTATCGCCATTTCCCAGGAGAACCCGCTCGTTCTTGGCTTTGGAAAAGGAGAGGCGTTTCTTTCTTCCGATATTCCCGCACTTCTTTCTTATACGAATGAAATATACCCGATCAAAAATGGGGAAATCGCTGTTTTAACCAAGGAGAACATAACGGTGAAAACGTTCGATGGCCAAATCGTTCATCCGGAGAAAACGTTTGTCGAATGGAACGAAGAGGAAATGAGATTGCAAGAATATGAGCATTACATGTTAAAAGAAATTATGGAACAGCCAAGAGCGATTAAACGAACGTTAAAAGATCGCCTGACTACAGGCGGGGTCGCCATCCCGGAGCTGGATCGCTTTTTTCAAAAAAGGGATATTTCCCAAATTCGCAAGATCGAAATTGTTGGTAGCGGGACTTCCTATCACGCCGGAATCGTTGGCAAAAAAGTGATGGAGAAAATGTTACATATTCCAGTTGAAGTCTCCATTTCGTCCGAATTTCGCTGCGAGCACGGCCCGCTCGATGCACATCATCTTGTCATCGTCTTAAGCCAATCGGGTGAAACCGCGGATACGCTCTCCGCATTAAAAGAAGCAAAAGCGCATAACAGCCCGGTCATTGCGGTTACGAATAAGAAATGGAGCAATATTGCCCGAAAAGCGGATTGTGTAATCAACACGATTGCAGGACCGGAAATGGCGGTAGCGGCAACGAAAGCGTACACTTCCCAAATCACTGCATTAATGTTGCTGGCCATTGCGCTGACGGAGAAAACAAATGGTCCGGGCATAAAGCATATCCCCGGCTTGTTGGAAGCGTTAGAACAACTCCCGGAAAACGTCGAAACGACCCTTGTCATGACACAGGATGCGATCGATCAATTTGCCCAGGTGACGGATGATCAGGAGCACCTCTTTTTAATCGGCAGAGGACTTGATTATGTTCTCGCATTAGAAGGAGCGCTTAAATTGCAAGAAGTTGCCTATTTGCATGCTGATGCCTATGCGGCTGGAGAAATGAAGCACGGCACAATGGCTTTAATCACTCCCGGCGTCCCGGTCATCGCGCTTGCGACACAAGGGCACCTTCGCGATAAAACGATCAGCAACATTAAAGAAGTAAAAGCCCGTGATGCTTTCGTCGTCGGAATTACGACGGTCGGCGATGATGAAGTAAGTGAATTTGTCGATCAAGTCATGTACATTCCTGAAGCCCATCCTTTTCTTATGCCGATTTTAGCCGCCATTCCACTCCAGCTTTTGGCGTATTATGCCGGAACGGTCCGGGGCTTGAATGTCGACCGTCCGCGCAACCTGGCAAAGAGTTTGACGGTGGAATAAGGACCTTATTCGCATGCGGCTCTTTTGTGACTTTGAAATTAAGTCGCATCGTTTATAAAAAAATGTATCTTTCACATAAAGTTATTTTTGCTCCCCCTTTGGATACGGTTATCTAAAGGGGGATTTTTACGTAACCCGCTTTGGATAAGATTGACACTACCGTTATATCTGTATATACTGATTATACACAGATATAACGAATAGAGGGATGTTATGAAGTGAATATTATTATCTCAAACTCTTCAGATGAACCAATTTATTTACAGATCGTTAATCAATTAAAAGAACAAATCGTTAAAGGAGAATTGACAGAATCACAATCGCTTCCGTCAATTAGGAAATTAGCTAAGGAACTAAACATTAGTGTGATTACAACCAAGAGGGCTTATGATGAACTAGAAAAAGAAGGATTTATCGTTACCGTTGCCGGTAAAGGCTCCTATGTCGCATCGATTAACAAAGAATTGTTTCGTGAAACCAAATTAAAAATAATTGAAGAAAAATTAACGGAAGCAATCCATACTGCAAAGCTGGTCGGCCTAACTTTAGAAGAACTGCAAGAAATGCTCAACATCATATATGAGGGGTGGTAATGATGAATAAAATTTTGGAAATTACCAATTTAAAGAAGGATTACAAAAACTTTTCTTTAAAAGGTATTAATATTACTCTTGAGAGGGGGTACATCATGGGCTTTATTGGTCCTAATGGCTCCGGAAAAAGCACGACAATCAAACTTATTATGAATTTAATAAAGAAAGATAGTGGTGAAATCAAAATTTTTGGTTTGGACAACGAGCAAAATGATATTTCGATTAAAGAAAGAATTGGTTTCGTTTATGACGAAAATCACTTTTACGAAGAATTGACAGTCAAGGAAATGAAGGATGTCATCAGGCCGTTTTATAGCAGATGGGATGAAGGAGTTTTCAATCAATATGCCAAAAACTTTGAACTACCTTTAAAGAAAAAAATTAAGCATTTGTCTAAAGGAATGAAGATGAAGTTCTCTTTAGCTATTGCCCTTTCGCATCATGCAGAACTGCTAATCATGGATGAACCCACTTCCGGATTAGATCCGCTCATTAGATCTGAACTATTAGATGTGTTGCAATCATTGTTACAAGACGAAAATAAATCCATTTTCTTTTCGTCCCACATTACATCTGACTTAGATAAAGTTGCAGACTATATTACGCTTATCGACAATGGGGAAATTATATTGAGTCAAACAAAGGATGAACTTTTAGAGGAATACTGTATTGTCAAAGGAAGGAAAAGCCAATTAGATACTCATCATGGAGTCAACTTTATCGGCTTAAAACAAAATGATTTTGGATTTGAAGCGTTAAGTAAAAATAAAAAAGACGTATTAAACCAATTGGGTGATTCCGTATTAATTGAAAAACCAACATTAGAAGATATTATGTTGTTTTTCACTAAAAGGGGAGATCATAATGTACCATCTCATTAAAAAAGATTTTCTTATTCAAAAGAGAAACTTGAAATTATCCATTCTTTTGTTATTCTTTTTTTCCGTTTCTTTCTCAAGTATCGGTACGACAGGTTTGATATATAGTATTTGTGCAGTCAGTTACTTTCTAGCTTTAGGAGCAAGTGCTTTAGAAGAGAAAAATAATAGCGATATGATGCTGGTCAGCCTGCCAATCAATAAACAAAAAATTGTCTTGTCAAAATATATTTCTGTCTATGTATTTACAGCATATTCGATTTTAGTCATTTACGGTATTGTTTTAATGGAAAGACTATTAAAACTGCCATTTAATGTTTTGCCTTTTACGATAGAGGCGATTGTTTTAGCCATTGCCGGCGTTACGTTATTATGTTCAATCGCTCTTCCTCTCATCTTTAAGGTTGGTTATTTAAAAGCGAAAATGTTTAACAACATATTATTGTTTCTCCTTGTTTTTGGGACAGCAGCATTAGCTGATAACCTCGTTTTAACTATTCATTTTACCTGGCAGCAAAAAGCATTGCAGTTTTTTAGTGAACTGTCGGAAATTGAAATGCTCGGTTTAATCATGATTCCTCTTTTAATTATATTTATATTCTCCTACTTTCTTTCTTTACTCTTTTATAAGAAAAGAGAATTTTAAATTCTAATCGTTAACGTTCTTTCACAATTGATCAAAAAGGAAGCTATCCGCCAATGGCTTCCTTTCTTGTTGACGGTCTTCCAAGGTTTTTTGGCTACACGAAATCTTTTTCATGTGCCGACAGCACAATGTTCGTTGATGGTGTGCCAAAGGGCATAGATTGATCGATAAATTCTTCCAATGTTTCAACTGATTTTGTCGCTACCTTTACGATATAACTGATTTCTCCAGCGACCCGATAGCATTCAATCACATCAGGGTGCGTATGGCAAAAGTGAGCGAGTTTTTTGCAATCCGTTGATTTAAATAAAATAATCGCCATAATTGAACGTTCGAGCTTATTTAAATTGATCTTTGCCTGATAACCTTTAATCACTTGCCGCTCCTCTAATCTTTTCACACGTTCAGCCACAGCCGGCGCCGATAAGTGGACGCAGGAAGAAATCTCTTTCATCGGCGTCTTTGCATTTTTCTGAAGCATCTTTACTATTTCGTAATCAATTTGATCCACGGTATCACCTTTTTTTATTAACAATATATACGATTTTTCAAGAAAAATAAAAGGAAATTCATCGAATTCCCTTTTTATCGTTATGTTTTTATAAGCCTCACTTATTTACAATTACTTATTGAAGGAGGTTTTTCATGATGAAAAAGGTTTTATTGTTATTAGCAAACGGATTTGAAGCGGTGGAAGCAAGTGTTTTTACAGATGTATTGGGCTGGAATAAATGGGAGGGCGATGGCTCTACTGAGGTTGTCACCGCAGGAATGCATCCCGAGCTTCACTGCACGTGGAACTTTCAGGTAACACCCGAAGTGCAATTGGATGAGATTGCATTAGAAGAGTTTGATGCGCTGGCGATTCCCGGAGGATTTGAAGAAGCGGGTTTTTATGAAGACGCATTTAGCGAACGGTTTCAGAAAGTGATACAGCATTTCGCTTTTCATAATAAGCCGATCGCCTCGATTTGCGTGGCGTCTTTAATGGTTGCGCATAGCGGCGTTTTGTACAATCGAAAGGCGACCACTTATAATCATCCAGGCAGCAAGCGATTGGAACAATTGAAACAATACGGCGTCCGGGTTGCCGATGAACGGATTGTCTGTGATGGAAATATCATTACATCTTCCAATCCCGGCACTGCTTTTGAAGTGGCCTTCAAGTTGCTAGAAATGCTAACTTCAAAGGAAATCACAAATCAAGTGAAAGAGCTAATGGGATTTTAAGAATATACAAAAAGCATGGGCGGCTGCCTCATGCTTTTTACAGTTTTTAGTGACAATAAAAAGATTGAATTTGCCGGGTGTCCATTCCGAAATAAACCCAGCGGTATCCCGTCCATCTAAATCCCGCGACTGATCGTCGTCCAACATACGTTAACCATGCCCAGAAACCATGGCCATGTTCAGGCCAAATATAAATGAATTGATGAATGCATGGCCGGATGGCTCCAGGGTCAACTGCATACGCCCCTAAATGGCCGGTTGCATGTTGGGGAACAAACGAAGGCGGCGCACCTGGAGGGCCGTAATGCTGGTGCTGTTGGCCCGTTGTTCCGTGTTGTGAAGAACCATAAGGCTGATGCTGTTGGCCTGTTGTTCCATGTTGAGGGGGACCATAAGAAGGCGGTGAACCCGGATATCCACCAGGCTGCTGATATTGTCCGCCATACCACGGATATTGCTGATACGGGTATTGTCTATTACTCAAAATTTTCAACTCCTATTGAAGTGGTAGTAATAGACTATTCAGCTCACTATTTTTTTGTATAGGCTTTTTCACCCAAAGAAAAGATCAATGACATTCGATGCTGTGCTTGAGTTTTTCTTATAAAACTCTGAATACCCACAATCCTTGCAAAACACGACGGTAAATTGATTGTGCTGGATATCAAACATTTTTGACAAACCCGTTCCTGTCATCGCTACATCCTTCGTGCCGGCATTTTTGCTGCCACATTTTATGCAACCTTTTTCGCTCATACGATCACTCCTTTTTTAAATAATATTTTCCTATTAAGTTTCTAATCACCAGAGGGGTTTTTCAATTCCAACACCAGCAATTTTTCTTCATAGTTCCGGTTTTTTTTCAAAATAAGAATTCCAGCGAAACATATTCATCCTGTTACTTTATAACATCCTCAAGCCGGGCGTTCGTTACCTGAATGAAGTCGTCTACCTTTAATTCGATTTGTGTGCCTATTTTTCCTCCGCTGACGATGATCGTTTCAAGAGATTGAGCGGATGTATGGATTACTGTTGGGAACAATTTCTTCATTCCTATCGGCGAACATCCGCCGCGGATATATCCAGAGACTTTTGTTATGTCCTTCACTGGAATCATTTCCAGCTTTTTTTCACCAGTTACCCGGGCCGCTTTCTTTAAATCCAGCTCCGCCTCAACAGGAATGACAAAAACATAATACTCCTTGCTCGCTCCTTGAGAAAGAAGCGTTTTATAGACTTGTTCTTTCTCTCTTCCAATCTTTTCTGCGACTGAAACCCCATCGATTCTTCCGTCATCTGAATCATAAGATAGCATGGAATACTCAATTTTGTCCCTGTCTAGAATCCGCATTGCATTCGTCTTGCCTTTTGCCATAGTGTTGTCCTCCAGCTCCTTGAGATTCATAATAGGTACTTTCGATAATTACCGCGAATACTCCTTCATGCTAACCTAAAATGAAAAATTCTTCTGATAGACGAATTAACGAAAAAAGAAGCTGCCCTCGCTTTGATCTCAAGTATACTTAAGATAGTATCTAATAAGGAGGGCTCTGATATATGGAAATCATCCAATTGGATTTGAAATTCAACTACAACGACATGGAGATGGTTATACATCCTTCGGTAATTAAAGATGAAAAGGAAATTATTTTGGTTGATTGCGGGTATCCCAATATGCTCCCAATTTTGGAAAAAGAACTTGAAAATAAAGGAGTTTCACCTGAATCCGTAACGAAAGTGCTTATCACTCATCATGACGATGACCATATGGGCGCATTATATGAATTTAAGAAAAAATACCCCGGCATTAAAGTCTTAGCAAGCGATATCGAAAAAGACTACATTTCCGGAAAAAAGAAATCCCTGCGCTTGATCCAGGCTGAAGAAATGTTGAATCATTTGCCCGAAGAAGAGAGAAATTTCGGTTTGGCATTTATTGAGAACTTAAAAAAAATAAAACACGTACCGGTTGATATTGCCGTCAAAGACGGCGATCATTTCGAATGGGCTGGAGGGTGTAAAATTCTATCAACTCCCGGGCATACCCCGGGCCATATATCCATCTATAATGAAAAATTGGATACAGTCATCACCGGCGATGCCGCGGTAGTTGAAAATGAAAAATTGAGCGTAGCCAATCCCCAATTTGCGCTAAACCTTACAGATGCAACAAAGTCTTTAGAAAAACTGGTTAACCTCAATGCCAGAAACTATTTTTGTTACCATGGCGGGACATATATAAATGAAAAACAAAAAGAGTAGCAAGATTCATTTAATCCTGATGTCTAGCCGCTGCCGCCACAATAAAGTTAGAACGCCCGTTTGACCTTATTTCAAACAGGCGTTCTTTTGTTTAGTTCCATATAATCAAACTTCATTGTCAATGCTTTAGATCTATTCTCTATCTAGAACCCAATGCCGGATGGCCTTGGCCACGCCGTCTTCTTCATTTGTCCCGGTAACCCAATCTGCCGCTTCTTTCACCATATCCTGCGCGTTGCCCATCGCGACACCAAGGCCCGCTTCGGTGATCATCGCAATATCATTCAGGCTGTCCCCCATGGCGATCACTTCATCCATTGTGATCCCCAGCTCCTTACAGACTCTCTTCAAACCCCTCGCCTTATTGATCCCGAACGCATTCACTTCAATATTCGTCAGGCTGGAGTTGCTGATTTCAAGCGCGTCATTTTTTCTGAGTTCCCCTAAAATCGTTTCTCGTATTTCATCATCCACGACGTTAAACCCGAATTTCAGCCATTCAAGATCCGCGCAATTTTCCGGAAACTCATCACGCCAAACGTTATCTGTTGAAACCGCCCAAAACTTGGTTTGATGTGTTTTTGACAGTTCCAGCATGGCCTGTATATGATCAAATTCAATCACATTTCTCTCGATCAAATTTCCATTGTTATCCCATATTTCACTTCCATTGACAGTGACAAGATAGGAAGAAAGCTTAAGGGATTGGGCATAATCCCGGCATGTCGTTAATGTCCTTCCCGTGCTCAGGACAACATGCACTCCTCTTTCCTGCGCCTCTGCGATCGCCTTCCGGTTCCCTTCCGATACCTCCAAATGATCATTCAACAAAGTCCCATCCATATCAAGCGCAATCAATTTAAATCTGTTTTTATGGTCTCCCACTCCAAACACCCTCTCCTCTTTTTACTATTAGAGTAGCACATGTGAAAAGCGATCAGCATTCAGAAATACTTTATTTTTCCTTAAAAAAATAAATAATCGATTAGGGAGAGCAATTTCTTAATCTCGCGTGTTTATCGATTTATTCGAGATCGGTATCTTTCATTTTCGGTGTGTTATCTTTCAATTCGGGATCGTTATCAATCAATTGTGCCAAGCAATTTCTTAATCCTGCGTTTATCGATTCATTCGAGATCGTTATCTTTCATTTTCGATGTGTTATCTTTCAATTCGGGCTCGTTATCAATCAATTGTGCCGAGCAATCACTTAATCCTGCATTTATCGATTCATTCAAGATCGTTTTCTTTCATTTTCGGTACGTTATCTTTCATTTCGGGCTCGTTATCAATCAATTGTGCCGAGCAATTTCTTAATCCTGCGTTTATCGATTCATTCGAGATCGTTATCTTTCATTTTCGGTGTGTTATCTTTCAATTCGGGCTCGGTATCTATCAATTGAGACGAGTAATCTCTTAACCCTGCATTTATCGATTCATTCGAGATCATTTTCTTTCATTTTCGGTGCGTTATCTTTCAATTCGGTATGCCAGGGCCCTGCAAAATAGCCGCATAAAAAAGCAGAAAGCCGGTCGCCGACTTCCTGTTTGCCTTATTTCCCTGCTATAATTTGAGCGATTCGCTCTATCGCCGTTTGCACCATTTCATTTGTCACTTCCCGATGGGTGACAAAACGAATGATTCCATCATCAAATGGTCCTGCCAAAATGCCGGCTTCCTTTAATTTTGTTAAAAATTGTTCGTTTGATAGTCCAGTTTCCCTTATATCGCAAAGAATGATATTCGTTTCAACGCCGTCGACATCGATCGTAATACCGGGAATAGCGGATAATCCTTCCGCAAACTGACGGGCATTCGCGTGGTCCTCTGCCAGCCGATCGACCATTTTTTCCAGAGCGACAATTCCCGGAGCCGCTAGTACACCGACCTGGCGCAATCCGCCTCCGAGACGCTTTCTCCATTTGCGTGCTTTTTTAATGAATGATTTGCTTCCAGCCAAAATGGATCCGACGGGTGCTGACAACCCTTTCGATAAACAAATTTGCACGGTGTCGGTATACTTCGAAAACTCTTTAATTGGTATACCCGAAGCTACTGCGGCATTAAACAGCCTTGCCCCATCAAGATGGACCGGAACATCTTTTTCTCGGGCAATCTCGAATATCTCTTTCATTGTCTGGATCGGAATAATTTTACCGCCCGCTTTATTATGCGTATTTTCCAAACAAATCAACCCTGTTTCGGGATGATGGATATCCTCGCCGCGGATCGCTTTTTTCACTTCAAATGGGTCCATCGCTCCTCTTGTCCCTTGTATTGGCCTTGTTTGAACGCCGGCAAGAGCTGACGCGGCCCCCGCCTCATATAAAAAAATATGGGATTCTTCTTCAAGAATCACTTCATCCCCCGGCTGGCAATGAGTCAAAATGGCAACTTGATTCCCCTGGGTGCCACTTGTGACAAATAGCGCATCTTCTTTCCCGAGAATCTCGGCTGCAAGTTTCTCCAATCGGTTAACGGTCGGGTCTTCCCCATACACGTCATCTCCAACTTCGGCATTCATCATCGCTTCTCTCATTTCTTTAGTCGGCTTCGTTACCGTATCGCTTCGAAAGTCCATGTCTGCTTCTCCCCAATGCGTTTTTTAATCATTATACACCGGATGTAGTTCAACCATCAGTAACGACGTTTGCATCTAATATGAACCGATCATTTGTATATATGCTCATTATTTTATATAGTTAACCAAATGGTAGTTTAAGTCATAAATAAGGTGGAAACTGAACATGAAAATCTCAAACCAAAAAATTACGACGTTTTTAACGTTTACGGGACAAGCTGAGGAAGCGATGAATTTCTACACTTCCTTGTTTGATCGTTCAGAAATCGTCAGCATTACCCGCTATGGAGAGGAGGTGCCGGGCAAAGAGGGAACTGTAATGCAGGCCGTTTTTTCACTGAATGGACAAACGTTTATGTGCATTGATTCCCCTATTGAACATGAATGGACATTCACTCCTGCCGTTTCCTTATTTGTCACTTGCGAAACGGAAGAAGAGATTGATCGATTGTTTGAGGAGTTATCTAAAGATGGTGCAGTTCTCATGCCACTCGCCGAATACCCATTCAGCAAAAAGTTTGGCTGGGTCAATGATAAGTTTGGCGTTTCGTGGCAATTGAGCCTGGAAAAATAACGACTTGAAAAAGAAGCAACGGCATTTGCACCGTTGCTTCTATTTATGGAGTGAATTAATGAATATCCTTCTTCTTAAACCGGCCTCCGCGGACTTCTGCGATGTCGGCTACGGCAAGAAACGCGGATGGGTCAATTTCTTCGACGATCGTTTTCAGCTTTGCTTCTTCAAGGCGGGTAATGACGCAAAAGACAACCTTTTTATCATCCCCCGTATATGCGCCTTCTCCTTGTAAATAAGTTACGCCGCGTCCAAGACGGGCCATAATAACGTCTCCAATTTCGCGATGTTTGTCGCTGATGATCCACGCCGATTTCGATTCATCAAGCCCCTGGACAACGACATCGATGGTTTTATAGGCGATTACGTAAGCTAAAATGGAGTACATTGCCCGATCCCAGCTGAATACAAAGCCAGCAGCGCCTAAAATGAACACGTTGAAGAACATAATGATTTCTCCAACCGAAAAAGGAACGTTTTTATTAATAAGAATGGCAAGTATCTCAGTGCCATCCAGTGCCCCTCCAAAGCGGATGACAAGCCCTACGCCTATGCCAAGTACCATCCCGCCAAAGATAGTGGCAAGCAAAATATCATCCGTAAATGCGGGAATCGGATGAAATAATGATGTAAAAAAAGATAAAACGATAATTCCAAAAAGGGTGGATATCGCGAAGGTTTTCCCAATTTGCTTTCGTCCGAGGAAGAAAAATGGAAGGTTGAGCAAGAAAATAAATAATCCCAGCGGCAAGCCCGACAGATGGGAAAGCATAATTGAAATGCCGGTGATCCCTCCGTCGATGACGCTGTTCGGCACGAGAAAGATTTCAAGCCCGGTTGCCATGAAAAGGGCGCCTAAAATAATGGCAATGGCCCGTTTTGCGATTTGAAGCTTAGGCAATCGTTGATGCTGCAGCTGTGATTTTACTAGTTCCATAGGATCCCTCTCTTCTATAAATGTTTTCTCGAAACAGAGGGAATGTTGTCGTTTAAAGGTGCTTTCTCCCAACTCAGATTCTGTTCTATTTCAATCTGCTTCATTCATCATGTGTCCCCGCACTTATGACCGACGCAAACGAGAATGTTCCTATTTTAGAATTCCTTTATTTAGATCTATTCTCTAGGAAGTCCTAAAATAGAAAATTCTGCAACTGTAAAAGGACTTCTTTTCTGAAATCCCCGGAACCTTTTGGCAAAGCGCCTCTTCCCTCGTCTCTCTATTATATATACGGTTTAAAGCGTAAAAGGTTTCATTTTTTTCAATGGTTACAAAAAAGAATCTACTTTGAGCGATTGCCTTGAAACAAGAGATTGATAACTTGAATACAATATAAGAGATTGCTAGAATCGAGGTGATCTTTTAGTGGATAACATAAATGAACATATCATCACAAGGCACTTGAAGGAAGTTGTCATTGTTCCAGAGCATGTGGAACGAACGGAATCGGCAGAGTTCCGAAAGTCTAAGAAAAGACTGAAAGAAGACGGACATTATAGATGCTGGGTGTGCGGATTGCAAGAGAATCTGCATGTGCATCACGTCGGCCTTGAATGGAGCCTCGCCAACATCGGAGACTTCGAAAAACTGAAAGAATTTCTTGAAATGTTTGACGTTTATGGGTATGGCCGTTTGCTCATAAACCAGCCGATAACGTCTGTAGATGATATACGAAATATGATGGTTCTTTGTCAGGAGCACCATACCGGCGTTAATCACGAAAACGGCGGAAGTGGAACTGGCATTCACGAGATTACATTTCCCATCTGGTTGATTCAGAAGCTGGCTAAAGATGGCGTGCATGCCGTTCCGCAAGCTGGCGAAACCTTGAAGGAAGCTGAAAAAACGGTAAAAGAACACGGGTCAGACTAAATCAGGTCGTTAGAAACGGCTCTTTTTTTTGCCTTTACTTGCCACTGATTTTTCATAGAGCTGGGCGTAATAAAAACCCGAAAGGGCATCGTTTTTTCGGGTTCTTTATAAAAATTTTGGGGGAATGTCCTGACATTAATTTCTTTTGGCACGGGTTGAAACGCCCGGAACTTTTCGCGGCTCGTAATTAATGACATCCGAAGAATAAAGCATAACAACCATGCTGCCTCCGTATTTTTTTGCCCGGATTAAAATCGGCTGGTTGTATTTGTTTTGAAAGCGAAAATCAGGCCCGTACCAGCTTACCGTAGCGTCTCGGCCAGGCGGATCATATGGGACGCTCCTGCTGTGGGAAAAGCGTTCAACAATTCGCAGACCCGCACGGTCAACAGCATTAAACAACGTTGATGACACCTGGCAAATTCCTCCGCCAATTCCTTCTGACAGCTCTCCTTTTACGATGACGGGGGCGCGCTTATATCCCTTTTCCGCGGTTCTTATTCCAACCACCTGATTAAAGGAAAACGTTTCGTTCGGAAACACGACATAATTGTTAATAGCTTGAGCCGCGAGGGAAATGTTGTGTGCGCGGCTTTGATTACGAGCGTTAAAATAAGTCACGTATTGGCCGATCTGTTTGACGCGAATATGTGCCAGCAGCTCGCTATCCACACGGGGATAAACATTCATCTCCGGAATTTCGATTTTAGAAGGTCCCTTGCCAAAAAAGTAAGCATAAAATTGCTCTTTAAATGAAACCCGATCAAGCCTGTGCCCTGTCTTGCCCTGGATAATAGTTCCTTGATCATTTATCCTCGCATTGACTGGCGCTTCATATGTTTTCTGATCAAGCTGGTTAATAAATTGATTGTATTTTTCCGCATTCATTATCGGTGTGCCGGGAAGTGGCATCGTGAAATCCGTCCGATGAACGACCGCAATCGTCTTGCCATGTTGGGTTAATGTTAAACTGTCAGAATGATTAAGGGGTTGGATAAGTAAAAGAAGTCCAGTAATCCATGAAAGTTTCATTATGTATACCTCCAACCTTAGTATGAACATGCCCCGCTTTTTTATGACCGCTTCTTCACTTTGCCCGGGCAACTTGAAAAGACGCCTTTCCAATGGAAAAAGCGTCTTTCCAGGATTTATCGAATATCCTCATTAAGGTCATTGGAACGTCATGAATTGAGGCTAGGCAAATTCAATCCCGGGATGAATGAGGCTTTAAAATTCGGGGTATGTTTGATCGAAAAATTGTAAGTTTCTTTTGAAAAGTGAAGCTCGTTTGAGTCTAATCGTGATCCTTCTATTTTCCCAGTTGCCTCGTGGATATATTCCTTATCAGGTGTGCCGAATGTCACTTTCATTTGAGGGGGCAACGCTTTCATAGCAATAGGAATCCAGGGCCTCTGTTTGGAAACAACGACAGCGTGGGCCGTTCCGCTTATGACGAAGTTAAAAAGGTCCGTTTCCTTTTCTGTTTTCATTCCGAGTGCGCTTTTTAGCCAATCGCGAAAAGCGGGAACGAAATCGACCGGAAAACCGATTTCCCTTAGATATAGTGCTTTAAGGCTACCGGAAGCAGTCAATGCATGCTCTGAAACGTATTGATGTGAAATGATTTCGAGTAGATTTCCATCTCCATCGCGAAAGTACATATTCTTCCTGCCTTCGGTTTCGTCAATATATTGGCCGTGTTCTTGCCTTAATACCAATAGACCTGATTCCAGCACAAAAGACGCTACCTTATCAAACAGAGAATATGGAACTTGAAAGGCTAAGTGTGCAGGAGCAATCGGTTCATATCTTTCTTTAAAACTTAACGTCGTAAATGGGGTGATCTGGAACCGGATAAAATCCGCCGTTTCATAGATAATAGGCAACTTCAGACGATTCAAGTAACATTGCTTCACTCCCTGTATGGACACTGTGTTTAATTCCAGATCTGCAAAATGGGTAATCATTTCATCACCTCAATCATTTTTCTAAAGTCTTTACTCAAGACGTGTATCCATTTCTTTTGAACGTTTTCAGCATTGGCATTCTTAGAACCTAACTTTTATCCCTTTATCGGATGATTGGCGAACGGCATCCAGGATGGCCTGGGTTTTATGGCCGTCGGAAAAAGTCGGTAGATCTGGATCTATTCTATGGCTTACAATCGCTTCATATAGTTTGTCAAGAAATGGCTTAAAGGCGGGATAATAACGTGAAGCCGTGTATGGCATATCTTTCGGTGCTAGAATGTCTTCTATATCAATGTTCTCTAAAGACTGGTTCTCAAACCCTAGCTGAACAATTTGATCATCATTTAAAACAACCGTGCCTTTAGATCCATAGATTTTCAAAACCGACCCGAATCCATGGTTGGCGGCACTCATCAATTGCATTTTAAACGTTGTCCCACTCTTGAACTTTCCACTAATAAAGAAGGAATCGTCTGCATCCCGATATTCTGTAATTCCATGTTCATCTGTAAATTCAGGAATATGTACGTTTAACTGCGCAATCAAAGTTGATACCTCCTCGTCCATCCACCAGAGGATAGAATCTATCATATGTGATCCCATCGCGCCTAACATGCCGCCAAAATTTTTTTGTTGGCCAGCCCATCCTATGTTTTCAGTCGTTAGTGCGTGATAACCCGGAAAACTAATATCGTAATCAATGTGGAGGACTTTACCGATTTGCTCTTCGCTCAATATTTTTTTTACAATTTGTCTGGCTGAAAGAAATCGCCATTCAAAATTGACAAAACCTGAACGTGACGATTTCTCTTGAGCGCGCATCATCTTTTTTGTTTCATCTAGATTAAGAGCCATAGGCTTTTCACATAAAACATGGGCTCCGTATGAAAAAGACGTGACCGCCATTTCACAATGCAAAGAAGGAATGGCTGCGATTGAAACCAGATCCAATTGTTCTTTTTCAAGCATTTCTTTCCAGTCGATATAAATATTTTCTATCCCTGTTTGTTTTTGGACTTTCCCAATGTTTCCCCTTGCCACACTACATACGGAGATCACGTCAAACCCCGGATGAGATTGCATGATCGGAGCATGCACATCGGCACCAAATCCTGTGCCGATGATTCCAACACGTAATGGCTTCATTTAATTTCCTCCCACTGAGCTAATTGCAAACCATTTCATCCAATATTCAGTCTATTTCGAGTATAACTTTTTCATAAACTGATTGCCAAATAAAGAGAAACGGATATCGTATGGTTTTTCTACTCAGACAGGAAAAGGATTTTTTAATATCTATCACGAATCCAAGAAAATAAATACAAAAAAGGAAACCGTGCAGGATATTCGGAAAATAGCGTACCGTTTTGATATCAGTTTTAAATACACTTCGTTAGATCAGTGAAGAATGAAAAACCGCAAAAAAAGTCAAGAACAACACCTCTTTCGCCGTTATACTTTGAATCAAAGCTAAGGGAGCCGGGTGAACACATGAAGTATTATGAAGGCATTCAGAAAGTGATCGATTATATCGAGGAAAATTTGAAGAATAAAATTTCGCTGGAGGACATCGCGAAGATTGCAGGCTATTCGATGTACCATTTCCATCGCATTTTTCAGTCGTATGTGAAGGAATCGGTATCTGAATACATTCGAAGAAGACGATTGACAAAGGCGGCATACGATATCCTTCATACGAAAGAAAAACTTGTCGATATCGCGATTGAATACCAGTTTGAAACTCATGAATCATTTACTAGAGCTTTCAAAAAAATGTTTCATGTAACGCCAGGATCGTTCCGACAAAACAACGAGAGATTACTTATAAGAGAAAAACAGCGAATCACTGAGCAAAAGCTACACTATCTAAATGGAGGGATGGCAATGGAGCCAAAAATTGTTGTGAAAGATCAATTTACAGTGGTTGGTATAGCCTGTTCAACAACGTTGACCGAGAGCAAAGTTCCGGCCCTTTGGGAAGAATTTCTTTTAAGAGTAGGAGAAATTAAAAACAGAATTTCACCCGATTTAATGATGGGAGTAAGTGAATTTGCCACGAATCACGTTCATGAAGATTTTTCATACATGGCATGCGTTCCTGTAAGCAGCGTCTATGATCTGCCAGCAGGAATGGTATGCAAGACCATCCCTAAAAGGGAGTATGTAGTTGTCACTCATAAAGGGAAGCTAAATTCACTTGGAAACGCTTTTGATTACATTTATGGCAGCTGGTTGCCGAAATCAGGATATGAGCTGGTGCAAGGAGATGATTTTGAAATCTATGATAAACGATTTTTAGGCGCAGACAATGAAGAGTCACAGGTCGATATCTACATTCCCATTCGAAAGACTGGTGAAAACGCTCTTTAGTTTAGAGAGGAAAATAAGGAGGATCAGGTGTTATTTCTTCGCCTGATCCCCCTGTCATTTTTCTTTAAAATGGCATGCTCCGTTAGACTAATGTTGATAAAAACGCGGTCATACGCTTCAAGCATCTGGTTCACTTCTTGAGTCAAAATACAAAATTTGCAACTGGCACCTTCTTCAGGTGCTTTTTTTTTCGAACATTTATAACGTTTCGCTCTGATTCTTCTTGAAGTCCCGGGCCTGTTTGTCGCTCACTTTTTTCCAGATAAAATAGGCAATTGTCACCGCGATCAAGAAAGGGAACCCAAGAGTCAATGTCGCCTTGAAATCAGGCGAAAACCATGTGGATAAAACGACGAGCGCCAAAAGCACGGCTCCAATGACCGTTAAATACGGGTACCCGATCATGCGAACCGGCAGTTTCCCTCCCCCCATCTGATTCCATCTTCGCCGGAAAAAAAGGTGGGTAACAAAAATCATAAACCACGCAAACATCGCCCCGAAACTCGATACGGAAATCATGCCCATGAAAGCTGTCTCCGGTGAAACGACGGTATAAATTGCAGCGATGGCAATCCCAATGGTTGATAAGGCAAGCGCCATTACGGGAACGCCTTTCCTGCTCAGCATTCCGAAGCTTTGAGGGGCATATCCTGCACGCGATAATGAAAACATCATGCGCGTTGAGATGTAAAGCTGGCTATTCATGGCTGATAGAGCAGCGATAAGGATGACAAAATTCATAATCCCTCCGGAACCGGGAATATTGATGAGCTCCATTACTTTAACGAATGGGCTTTCTTCACCGCCTGCAGCTTTCCAAGGGACAATCATCAGCATGAGAGAAAGGGTCAAAAGATAAAACAGGACAAGGCGGAAAACAGCGGACTTAAGTGCTAAAGGGACGGCTTTCTCGGGCTCTTTCGCTTCCCCGGCGCTTACCGCGATCATTTCAATACTCAAATAGCTGAAAAGCGAAAGAAAAATGGCGATCCACATTCCCCAGAATCCATTAGGAAAAAATCCGCCTGCTTTCGTATAATTTTGCGGCCCCATTTCCGGATGCCTTCCCGAGCCAAACAGAACGATGCAAGCCAGGACGATAAATCCGATAATCGCGATAACTTTGATCATCGAAAACCAATACTCGACACTTCCAAATAAATTGACGCTTGTCGCGTTTACATAGAGCAAAACGGCGGAAAATAGGAGAACCCATACCCATCCGGGAAAGGAAGGAAACCAATACTTCATGTAGACCGAAATAGCCGTTACTTCCGTCCCTACCGCACAAACGAGACAAAACCAATACGAATAGCGGACGGCAAACCCCGCCCATGGGCTAATGTAACGTTCCGCATAAGCGCCAAAAGATCCTGAAGTAGGATGGGCGACGGTCATTTCCGCAAGGCACCCCATAAGCAGAAGGGCAATGACGGCTCCTATGGCATAGCTGACAATGACGCTCGGTCCCGCTGTACGGATAGCAAGGCCGCTCCCCAGAAACAAGCCTGTTCCAATCGCGCCTCCGATTGCGATCATTGAGAGTTGGCGAGTCGTCAACCCTCGATTCAATCCTTTTTCTCTTTCCATAATGTCCTGGAAATAATCTTTTTGCTCCCCCATTGAACTTCCCCTTTCGAAGTTGAAATGATTTCTTTTGATTCATAAAACGATTGCTATGCGTTCTTTGTACATAAACAATGGAACATTTGTCAATTTCAAAATTTCAGAATATGGGATTGGAAACAAAAATATTTAGATCATAAAACTTTGATTCTGGCAATAACCATCGTTTGAAAAAATGAATAACAGCCATTACCCCTTTAAAGGTAATGGCCGTTACTAAAAAGGAACGCTTATTTTTTTATGCCTGTATAGATGTGAATGGCATCCCGCAAAAATTCAGCCGCTCCGGTTCCCACCTTATCATAGTATGCAGTAAACCTTTCATCATCTACATACATTTGGGCGACGCTGGCATGGGCTTCTTTTGTGTAGCCATCCCAATAAAACAATAGCCACCTGCGATGCAAATCCGCCGCCTTCTGGGCCAACTCTCCAGCCGGGTCACCTGTGGCGAACGCCTTTTTAAGTGTAGCCAAAATATCTTCGCTTAATTTTTCGATTTCCGCATATTGCTCTTTCGTCATGTTTTTAAGTTTTTGATTGGACTGATCGACGACTTCATTCCCATACTTCGAACGGATTTCCTCGCCATACATCTTTTCATTTTCATCAATCAGCTTTTGCTTGAAACCTTCAAATTTTTCTTGATCCGTCATTGTCATTCTCCCTTCTCGCGTAGCCAATGTTTTATCAACATTCGCAATCAGCTTATCCAATTGTTCTCGTTTTGCCAGAAGTTTGTCCCGATGTTCCTTCAGTGCATGGGTTAGATCAAACGACGGTGATGTTACAATTTTCTTTATTTGATCCAGGCTCACACCGAGTTCTCTGTAAAATAAAATTTGCTGCAGCAGATCGACTTCTTTTTGCCCATAAATGCGATACCCTGACGAATTGATTCTCGCCGGCTTAAGAATCCCAATTTCATCATAATACCGCAAAGTCCTCGTGCTGACCCCTGCGAGTTTTCCTAGCTTTTGCACTGTATATTCCATGTTCTCAACCTCCTGACAATTCCACTTTACACCTTTACGTAACGTCAATGTAAATAGCTTTTTGAAAAAAATTTTGCAAATTTATTTTACAATCGTTTCTTTCCATGTTATCATTAGTTAACCATTTTACTTAATTAATATATATGGATTTAAGAGCAAACCGTATTTTCATTTAGGTGTAGCGACTTTATAATCCCTGCACGTTGTAGAATGATAAATACGGTTTTTTACTTTTTCCAACGTATTAGAGGTTGTTCAAATAAGTCCGGGGGCTCACAGGACGTGAGTCAGTTCGATGTTATCACAGGATGTGATGGTGTCAGTCGTACTTCCTGGCCCTGTTTGTCCCCCTTTTTGAACACTCGTAATTTTGTAATTTGGTTAAATTTTGTACTTGAAGAGTACCTAAATGGAGGAAATTATTTTTATGCAAAACGGTAAAGTAAAATGGTTTAATGCGGAAAAAGGGTTTGGTTTCATCGAAGTTGAAAATGGTGATGATGTATTCGTTCATTTCTCAGCCATTCAAAGTGACGGTTTTAAAACATTAGAAGAAGGTCAAGCGGTTACTTTTGATGTGACTGAAGGCCAACGCGGGCCTCAAGCTGCCAACGTAAGAAAAGCATAATCGCAGCCAGCGTAAGAAAACCCTTTGTTTCAGAATTAAAATGAAACAAAGGGTTTTTCGTTTGCTGTTTTTAATGCATGATTGGCCAATAAAGAAAGGGTTGAATCGTCCATTGGCGGATTATGAAGCCCTGCCCGAACGTTCAAGTAATAGCGTTGGAGAGGATTGGCCTCCGACAAGCTTCTTGCGCCTACAATTCGCATCGCGTGATCGACAATGGAGATCGCGCTATTGGTAACGATATATTTAGCAGCCGCCAGCTCGGGCTTTAGTTCATTGCGGTCGGTTGCCGAATCGTATTTTTCAGCGACGCTATAAAGGAAATGCCGCGCTTGCATCAATTCCAGCTCCATTTTTCCGATCGCCTGCTCTACCGTCGGCAATTGGCCGATCGGATGTTTTAAACTGTTTGGCTGGTAATGGGCGGCAAAATCGAGGCAATAATTCCGGGCCGCTGTCGCGATTCCTAAATAGCATGCTGGAATATGGAGGAGCCAGCCGCTGTTTTTAGCGCTTGATTTTCCCGGAATCTTTTTTTCTACTAAATATTCTTGAGGAATCTTTACTTCATGCATGACGAGATCATGGCTTGCCGTCCCGCGCATCGCCACACTGTCCCATGTCTCTTCGATCGATACGCCCTCAACCGTTTTTGGGATGAGGAATTCTCCCACTTCATCGGTCCCTTCAATGGATGCTGTTACAAGAAAATAGTCTAAAACAGGAGACATGGTCGTGAACGTTTTCCTACCTGAAATGCTCCAGCCGCCTTTGTGTCTGGAGGCGGAAGTTGCCGGTTTCCCCCCTCTTGTCGGGCTCCCCGTCTGGCGCTCTGTTGCCGCTCGATTCAATAGCGCCCCTTTTTTGACTTGTTCACAAATATAGGAGAACATTGTTGGTTCCCACGTGCGATTTTCCGCCAGATCCATTACAATGCCGACATGCCAGCCGATCGATAACGCCGTTGAACCGCAGCCCCGGGCAATTTGTTCCTGGAATAGCAAAAAGTCATATAACGATATCTCTTCTCCCCCGAACTCTTTCGGCAATGATATGCTCGTATAGCCAATATCTTTCAAATCCTGTATATTTTCAAATGGAAACGAGCCTTTTTCTGTTAGCTCATGTTCCCGTTTCACAAACTGAGGTGTTACGGCTTTTAATTTTTTCATTATTTTTTGCTGTGTTTTCGTTTTGATAAAACCGTCGTTCACAATCGCCACACCCTTCTTTTTACACATTTTATTTCATCTAATGTCAGCCGAACATTTTAGATTAATCACATTATTACACTATTCCGATAAAAACAAAAGGTTTTTGCAATAAGATGATAAAAAGCCTGTCACATAAGACAGACTTTTTCTTTGAGTTATTCCATTGCTTTATAAACGATGGTGGCGATCTGTTTCGTCAGGACACCGGTATTCGGATAGCCGTCTTTTTTTAGGCCATTATTTTGCTTATTCGTTAATACGTAAATTTGCAAATTGTTTTCAGGGTCGATGATCATTTGTGTCCCCGTCGAACCGGTATGGCCAAACGTCAAATCGGAATGCAACGTTCCCATATACCAGTTTTTGTTTCGTTCCCATCCGTACCCTTGTCCAAATCGGTGTTCGGATGTAAATTCACGCAACTTTTTTTCATGATAAAGCCTCGTTTTTCCGTAAGTTCCTCCGTTTAGCATCGCCTGCCCCAATATGCTCAAGTCTTTGGCTGTCGAAAACAAACCGGCGTTCCCGCAAACCCCCCCGTTCGAATAATAACAGATGCCATCATTCACTTCTCCGACAAGCGTGTAATGTCTCCATTTTTTAAAGGACTCCGCCTTTTCTTTAGACATTGCGTTGTATTCCTCCGGATTTCCCCACGAGGTTGCAGCTACTCGATTTTTTAATTTTTTGCCAGGCTTAAACATCGTATCGGTCATATGAAGCGGTTTGTAAAATTCTTTTTCTAAATATACATCAAGAGGCTGCTTCGTTATTTTCTCAATAATAAATTGGAGCGTAATAAAATTAAAGTCACTGTAAACCCGTTTGGATCCGGTTTTGTAATTCAGCTTCATATGATCAATGTAGTCCAACATTTCTTTCGGGTTGGCTGCTACGAGATACGAAGGTTCCCACGATGCAAGTCCGGAAGTGTGTGTCAATAAATCGGCGATCGTGATATGTCCTTTGCCGTTTTTCCTGAATTCCGGAAGATACTTCACGACGCGGTCTTGAACCGAAAGCTTTCCTTCATCAACCAGTTTCATAATCCCCTGGGTCGTTCCCATCACCTTCGTAATCGATGCGAGGTCAAACATCGTATTCGCCGTCATTTTGCGCGGCCTGCTCAGCAATTGGCCCATATCATATTTATAGGCATAACCATACGCGCTTTCTTTAATAATCTTCCCGTCTTTTGCGACTAATACGACTGCCCCGGGAGTAACACCATGATCAATCGCTTTTTTTACAACGTTGTCGATCTCACTAAGTTTTCTCCCGTTGACGCCGGCTTTCTCAGGAGAGCTGTAAGTTACAACGTAATGTTCCGTTTTTTTTACCTGTGCACTTTTTCCAAACAAAAGAAGGATAGCCAGGCTTAAAATCCCTATCGCCAGTCCAATTGAAAATCGTTTGATCATTTTTTTCCTCCACAAACTCTGGATCTAGTTTCTTTCCTTTATTATTACCATACTAACAAAAAATAGCTTGGAGTACTTCTTTTATCTGCAAATAAATAAGCCAATCTCTCGAAAAGAGATTGGCTTTATTTAAAAATTCGAACAATTCACGGCGTGCTTTTAAATGAAAAACTATTTCGAGTATTTATCATCAATTCGTTTTTCAATTCTTGTCATTTCTTTTTGATCTTTCAGCAGTTCTTTCTTATTCTCTGATACTAGCTGCTTGAAAGATAATTTGATTGTTCTTCTCATATTCCATCACCTTACTTTTTCAATTTTTAACTCTGATTAAGTATACCTCATTTTTTGAATAGTTAAACCGTCAAATTGTTAAAAGTTTTTGAATGTTTGGTTAATAAATTGTGAAAATAATGAATACCCCGAATCAAAACATTCGGGGCATCCCTAAATTTTCACTTTGCATGGGTGGGGTTCCGTTGTTGCTCTATGATGATAGAGGAACAATATTTTCTTGCATCCGCATTCGAGATCTGCAACACTTCCTTTTTGCCCCTGTTATTACCTGGCATCTTTTCCCGGTGTTCAAATTCAACAATTGATCCATCTAACGTTTCTGTCACTTTCACAATCCGGTACCCTCGCTCAACAAGAAAATCGAGTTTTTCTTTTTCAGAAATGTATTCTTCATATGCTGACATCAAACCCCTCCTTTATAAAGGTTTTTTTCTATTGCACGCTTAATGGAGCCTGTTCCGGTACAGGTTCCTCGCCCAGTTCAATCGTCCAATCCCTTCCTGCAGTAATGCCAAGGTATTTCTCATCACTTGGGTCGCTCAGTTCGGCCTGCGGATATTTCTTAAACCACCAGAACTTCGCAAGCATGTAATAACTGAACGCACCTGCGGCAAACCCGACAAGAAATGAATAGGCCGGGAGAAAATAAGCGGCAATTCCGCCAATCCCCCATGAAAGCAAGCCTGCGATATTCACGCCGCCTGCATAATAAAATTGCCCGTTGTTTTCATACAGATCATGCACATTGACTCTTCGTTTTCGAATGAGATAATAATCGGCGTAAAGAATTCCGACAATCGCTGATAAAATCCCTCCGACGGTCAATAAAAACGGCACGAGCACAGCGAACAAATTCCATGGCTGGACGACGGAGCCGACAATTCCCGCCGCAAACACCCCGACATAAAATGGAACTTTCGGGCCTCCTACGTTCGAGAAGATAACGGCTGCCGGAATGACATTCGCCGCCGTATTCGTTGACCATTGGGCGAAAACGATCATAAGAAGCAATATCCCTAAAACAAAGCCGTTTGCTGCTTCTTGCAGGGCAACAACCGGATCATAATTTTGCACCGCGATATAAGAGACACCGCCGATGATGATCATAAAGGTTTGCGTTAATGGAAGAGCAACCATATTTCCCATAATCGCGTTTTTGTTTCGCTTGAACCAGTTCTTTTCATACTTTGGCGCCTTTATGAAGCGGGAGATGGAAGGAATGTCGGCAGCGAGCGTCGCCCAGAATCCCATATTGCTGAAGATAACGATGATGAAAGCTGTAAACGCTGCCGTACCTGTGACCGGACTTTCTACCCAGTTCCAGACGTGGCGCCCATGGGCGAGGGCTTTATCCGATAATGTCCCGTACATCCAGATCGAAATTAAAATGATGACAGGAGCGGCCAAATCCGCGAATTTTTCAACCGCCTTAATCCCAAACGCCGTATTCAATAGTTGGACAATCGCAAAGAGGATATAACAGATAAACCAATTGTCAAACCCCGTTAATGTATTTAAAATGCCATTTAAAGCAGTCGACCCAAAATACGTGTTAATCCCAAACCAGAATGAAGCGGTAAGACCCCGGACGACGGAAGGGATGTGGGTGCCGATCGTGCCGAACGGCGCCCGCATATAAACAGGAAATGATAATCCGTGTTCGATTCCGATATCGCCAATGAGCGTAATAAAAAATCCGGTCGCAAGGGTTCCAATAACCGTCGCAAGAACGACCCAGCCTAAAGACAAATGCTTAACACCTTCTCCACCAATCGCAAACGCAGCTAAAACGACGGCCATTCCAATCCACATTGTTGAAAATCCAAAACTACCAATCTTTCGGTTTTGGTGGGTAATGGGAAATAAATCAGGTGATTTTAAATAACTTCCTTTCATGCGACTCTTCCTTTCAAAGGACTATTTTTACACAACCCTGGCTGCGTCTAACTGCAGAATAGTAGATTCGTCTTTGTCTCAACGGGTGCTATTTTGTGACAACTTGTTTCGGCGCTTCGATTTCCTGGGAAAATTTTGCCCGTTTTAAATAACGGCCTCTTCCCGGTTCAGCCACTAATTTTTTATCACGGATCACAAATTCTCCTCTTGATAGGACGGAAATCGGTTCACCTGTAATTTCCATTCCTTCAAACGCATTGTAATCAACGGCCATATGATGGGTTTTCGCTGAAATGGTACGTCTGGCGTTCGGATCGAAAATGACAAGATCGGCATCGCTTCCTGCCGCGATCGTTCCTTTTTGCGGAAACAGGCCAAACAGCTTCGCATTTTTCGTTGATACAATGTCAACGAATTGATTCAACGTGATCCGGCCTTTTTTCACTCCTTCCGAGAACAGGACGCTTACCCGGTCTTCAATGAACGGGCCGCCGTTTGGAATTTTGGTAAAGTCGCCTTTTCCAAGATCCTTTTGCCCTTTAAAGTCAAATGAGCATTGATCCGATCCGAGCGTTTGCAGCTGGTCGTTTTTCAACGCGTTCCAGAGCACATCTTGATGCCACTTTTCTCTAAGAGGCGGTGACCAGACGTATTTCGCTCCCTCAAAATCTGGTTTTTCAAGGGCAGACTGGTCAAGCAGCAAGTATTGCGGGCACGTCTCCCCGTATACTTGAATTCCGTTGTTCCGCGCTTCAATAATCTTGCCTACTGCCTGGGCGCAAGAAACATGGACGACATACAATCGGGCGTTCGCAAGCCCTGTCAGCATGCATGCCCGGCCTGTTGCCTCTCCTTCAACTTCTGGCGGTCTTGTAAGGGCGTGGTAAATCGGGTCGGTCTTTCCTTCTTCAAGCACTTTTTTACACAGGTAATCAATGACATCCCCATTTTCGGCATGAACCATAACAAGCGCGCCGTGCTCTTTCGCTGTTACAAGCGTATGGAAAAGCGTTTCATCATCTGCCTGGAATACATTTTTATACGCCATGAACACTTTGAAAGATGTAATTCCATCTTCTTCAATCACTTTCGGAATTTCCTTTAACACGTTTTCGTTGATTTCCGAAATCATTAGATGGAAGCTGTAATCAATAACAGCTTTATCTTTCGATTTGGCGTGCCATGTTTTAATCGCATCTTTCAATGGCTTCCCTTTGTCCGTCAAACAAAAATCGATAATCGTCGTTGTTCCGCCAAACGCCGCCGCTATTGTCCCCGTTTCAAAATCATCTTTCGTGACGGTTCCGCCAAACGGCATTTCCAAATGGGTATGCGGGTCAATTCCGCCGGGGAAGACATAACAGCCATTTGCATCGATCACCTCTGCACCTTCAGAAGGCAAATCCGTTCCGACCGCTTTAATTTTTTCATTTTCGATTAAAATTTCGGCTTTAAATGTATCTGTGGCGGTGACAATCGTTCCGTTCTTAATGATTTTTCTCATGATAAAAACCTCCTAGTATCGATTACGATTGATTCGTTAAACGGCTAATCGCCATCTGCCGTTCATTCCATGTCATCGGCGGTTTTTCATAAGGGAGTTCGACCATGTCAATCGCTCCATCGACCGGACAAACGATCGAGCATAAGTTGCAGCCGACGCAATCTTCCTCGCGAACTTGCAAATACGGCTCTCCGTTTGCATCAATTAGTCGTTCAATGCACTGATGCGATGCGTCTTCACAAGAAATGTGACATTTATTGCAGTTAATGCATACGTCGTTGTTGATACGGGCAACGACCCGGTAGTTTAAGTCAAGATTTCCCCAATCGGAATATTTTTCAACAGATTTCCCGACAATTTCACGAACCGAGGAAATGCCTTTTTCATCGAGATACGAATTGAGGCCGTCGATCATGTCTTCAACAATGCTGAAGCCATGGTGCATCGCAGCGGTAGCGACCTGGACGTTCGTCGCGCCCATCAGCAAAAATTCTACGGTATCCTTCCAATTGGAAATGCCGCCAATCCCTGATATCGGCACATGAATGTCGGGATTGCGGGCACATTCGGCAACCATGTTCAGCGCAATCGGCTTGACGGCTGGACCGCAATATCCGCCGTGCGCTCCTTTCCCGGCCACGTGAGGAATCGTGTTCCACGTATCAATGTCTACGCCTGCAAGACTGTTGATCGTATTGATCATGCTAACCGCATCCGCTCCGCCTCTGACAGCTGCTCTTGCCGTTACAGTGATATCGGTAATATTCGGCGTTAATTTCACAATGACCGGCGTTTCTGCTACTTCTTTTACCCACATCGTTTGCGCTTCCACTAAATCCGGCTGTTGTCCGGAGGCCGCTCCCATTCCCCGTTCCGCCATCCCGTGCGGACAGCCAAAGTTAAGCTCCAGACCATCGACGCCTACATCTTCGACCCGCTTGACAATGTCATGCCATTTTTCACGTTTCGGCTCTACCATAAGCGAGGCAATGATCGCATGATCCGGAAACCGTTTCTTCGTTTCATAGATTTCCTTTAAGTTCACGTGAAGCGGACGGTCTGTAATAAGTTCAATGTTATTAAACCCGGCTACTCTCTGGCCGTTAAAACTAACAGCGGCAAATCGGGAAGTCGTATTAATAATCGGTTCGCCAAGCGTTTTCCAGACGGCCCCTCCCCATCCGGCTTCAAAAGCGCGCTGGACTTGATAGCCGGAATTCGTCGGCGGAGCCGATGCCAGCCAGAACGGATTCGGTGATTCTATTCCTGCTAGATTGCTTCGTAAATCAGCCAAAGGTAAAACCTCCCCACTACTAGATTAAGTTAAGCGCTTTCGATGCCAGCCTTTGTCAGTTGCTTATGGATCGCATACGCCGTATCTTTTCCTTGCTGGGCAGCCGTCACGACCATTGCCTCTCCATGGCCATCTCCAAAAATTACGTCGCCCGCCGCATAGATTTTCGGATTGGAAGTCTGGCAAGTTTCTAGATTGACTTTTACGATGCCCCGGTGGTGTTCAAGCCCGAACGCTTCGATGACGTCAAGATGTCTTGTCTGGCCTATCGCTTTGACCACCGCATCGACTTCAAGAATAAATTCCGATCCTTCAACCGGTATCGGACGGCGGCGTCCATCCGCACCCGGCTCTCCTAATTCCATGCGCCAGCATTCGAGCTGTTTGACGTTTCCCTTCTCGTCCCCGATGATTCGTTTTGGAACGGTCAGCCATCTAAATTCAACGCCATCCTGTTTGGCAAAGTCGTATTCAAAATCATAGGCTGTCATTTCTTCTTGCGTTCGGCGGTAAAGAATTTTCACATTCGCTGCACCAAGCCTGACTGAACACGTTGCGGCATCAATGGCTGTATTGCCCGCACCGATTACGGCTACACGCTTTCCGACAAGTCCTTCTTTCAAATCAGCTGTCTTTGTCGCTTCAACAAACTCGATCGCATCATGCACACCGGCCAAATCTTCCCCTTCAATGCCGAGCATCGGCACTTTTCCCATCCCGATTGCCAGAACGACCGCATCAAAATTTTCCGTTATTTCATGGGCTTCAATATCGGCTCCGACCCGGACATTCGTAATCATTTCAACACCAAGCTGTTCAACTTGCTTCACTTCCCATAACGGAACTTCTTGAGGCAAACGGAACGAAACGATTCCGTATGTATTTAATCCTCCTGCCTTATCCTTTGCCTCAAAAATCGTCACTTCATAACCCAATCGCGCAAGCTCTCTTGCGGCTGATAAGCCGGCCGGTCCGCTTCCGATTATTGCTACTCTCCTTCCATTTTTTTCACCCGGCTTAAAAAGTGACTGTTCATTTTTAATCGCCCAGTCCGTCGCGTACCGCTGCAAGTCGCCAATCCTGATCGGCTTTGTGGAATGGTTTAAAACACAGGCTCCTTCGCATAGTTCTTCCGTCGGACATACCCTCGAACAACTGGCGCCAACCGGATTCGCTTCCATAATTGTTCTTGCAGACCCTTTTAAATTTCCGCTAGCGATTTTTTTAATGAAGGATGGAATGTTAATCCCGGTTGGACAGGCTTGAATGCATGGCGCGTCATAACAATAAAGGCAGCGGTTGGATTCATCCCTTGCTTCAGCTGGCGTCAAGCCTGCCTTTACTTCCTGGAAGTTCCGCGCAAGCTCGGTTAAAGAGATAAACGCACTCTTTTTTGTGCCCACAATTTTGACCTCCCTGTCGTCATTTCATACAAACATTCGATAACCTGGTTTTGTCCAGGCCTTTAGGTTCGGACTCTACTTATGCCCCGGAGTGCAAGTATTCTTGCCCATGGAAAAACCTATGGAAGAAGTGCCTGTATTTCCTGATACGTTTCCGGACGCCTGTCTCGGAAAAACTGCCATGTGTTGCGCACTTCGCGTATGAGATTCTTGTCCATTTCACCGATGATTACTTCATCCTTGTCGCGGCTGCCGATCGCGACCAAATTCCCCCTCGGGTCACACAAATATGACTGACCGTAAAATTCCCCCATATTCCACGGCGCTTCAACACCGACACGGTTAATAGCAGCAATATAATAACCGTTTGCGACAGCGTGGGCGGGCTGCTCCAGCTTCCATAAATATTCGGAAAGCCCCGCCACCGTTGCCGACGGGTTAAATACAATCTCGGCGCCACCCAGGCCAAGCAATCTTGCTCCTTCCGGGAAGTGCCGGTCATAGCAAATATAGACTCCGATTTTCGCAAAGGCGGTATCAAACACCGGATAACCCAGGTTTCCCGGCTTAAAATAATACTTTTCCCAAAAGCCGTGCCCTTCAGTTCCTACTTCAACTTGCGGGATATGGTGTTTGCGGTACTTTCCGAGATAGGATCCATCCGCGTCAATGACCGCAGCTGTGTTGTAGTATGTGGCAATGCCTTCTTTTTCGTAGATTGGCAACACAATGACCGCACCAAGCTCACGGGCGAGCGCCTGGAAGCGGCTTGTCGTCGGTCCGTTTGGAATTTCTTCTGCGGCATCGTACCACTTTGGATTTTGTTCCGTGCAAAAATATGGCCCATAAAAAATTTCTTGCAGGCAAATGATTTGCGCCCCTTTTTCAGCCGCTTCGCGGACAAGCTTTACGTGCTTTTCAATCGCCTTTTCCTTATGGACATGAACCGGCTCATTGCCATCTACATCATTTGACGCTTGAATAAGACCAATTCTCACACAACTGGACATCAAATCTCCCCTTTATATATGGATTTAGGCATGAAAAAGCAGGATGAATGGTGAGTGTACGAAAAATAAAACGAAATGACTGTAGTTTACTAAGGAAGGATATGTGCGAGTAAACAAGAGTAGACGTCTTTTACATTAAAAAAGAGCATGATATAGGCAGGAAAATGCAATAAAGGATCGAGAGTTGAACGGCTTCACCTCCACGATAATAAGTCTTGAACGAGAACTAAAACCCCACACTAATAATCTGAATATTTCTACTATACCACCTTTCCAACCGGCTTGCATTATACAGTCTGTCAAATCGTCCATCTTTTTCATTTGACATTTTGTTAATATAGAAATCTCTGAACTTTATGTCAGCATTTTTGACATCATTTTTTTATTTCTGAAATTCCATGTAAGATTTCCTTACAAACATAAAGATGATCGATCGTATGTTTATTAAACTGAGGATGAAGCTTCAAAGAGAACACATCAATGAAGGCGGTGATCCTTATTGTTACGGACCATTACTCAGTTTTTCGTTCTTTTAGCCACACTCTTCATCGGAAATTCGATCGCGGGCTTTTTCCGCCTTTCTTTCCCCGGAAGCATTATCGGCATGTTCCTTCTTTTATTTTTACTGCGAACTGGCCTTGTTAAAATAAATTGGGTTTCTACTGCCGCCAATCTCCATTTAAAGCACATGGCTGTTTTATTTATTCCAGCGATCATTGGCGTTTTTTTCAGGTTGGATTTACTGGAAGGCCTTGGCTGGAAACTGATCTTGATTTTAGCAATAAGCTGCTTGCTAAGTTTGTTCGGGGTCGGTTTTGCCGCTGAATTCTATGAAAAATTGACAAAGGGGAGAAGAAAATGACGATGGCGTTGATCGGTCATTCATTGTTCAGCACGTTTATTACAGGTGCGAGCTATTTACTCAGTTTACAACTATTCTATCGGCTGAAAAAGTTATGGCTTAATCCTCTATATACAGCAACTATCCTTCTTGCGCTGCTGCTCGCTTTTTTGAAAGTAGATTATTCAACTTATTCTAACGGCACAAGCATCTTTTCCATTCTTCAAGGAACGGCAGTTGTTTCAATGGCTATTCCCCTTTATTTGCAATGGCCCGTATTAAAAAAGCACTCCCTTAAAATCAGCTTCAGCATTGCCATAGGAAGTTTCTCAGGAATGGCGTTTATCTGGTTAACGACGAAAGCTTTGCTGATTAAAACAGATATTATCGCTTCGCTCATGCCAAAATCAGCGACCCTTCCAGTTGCATTGTCTGTTTCTGAGTCGCTTGGAGGAAAACCAACTTTAACGGTCCTTTTCGTATTGCTATCCGCTCTCTTTTCACTCATACTCGGTCCGAGCTTTTTTAACTGGGTAAACATCAAAAGCGATTTTGCCAAAAGTTTGTCGCTTGGGGCATGCGCACAGGCTCTTGGAGTCAACAAAGCCTTTCAATGGGGAGAAGAAGCTGGAGCCATCGGAAGCGTCGGCATGACCACATCCGCTGTTCTTATCTCGTTTCTTATTCCGCTCTTCGCCTTTATCATCTAAAAAATTCCCTGCGTAAGCTTTAATAGCGAAAGGGGTGAACTTTATGGGGAATCTTTTTAGAAATGCAATCGAAAAAAAGAAGCAATATTACATCCATCAGTTAATCTCTTCAGGGCATTATCAAAAATCAGATCAGCATCTATATCAATTGACATTAAGCGAGCTAGAGCATTTTTATAAATTGTTGCAAGCTTCAAATAAAGCGAATCGATAAAATAAGTCAGGGGCATGCTCTTTTTTGGCCCCTGCCTTTATCGATTATGCATTTATTTATTTCGAGCGATTTGCAGCGCTGTTCTGTACAAAAGTTCTGTTCCAAGCGCGAGATCTTCCGGCGATGAAAATTCCGCCGGATTGTGGCTGATTCCGTCTTTTGAGCGGACAAAGATCATGCCGTAATCGCAAGCATACGACATGGCGAGCGCATCATGAAATGGGCCGCTCATTAATTCTGGCGTCTCTATGCCCATATTCGTTCCTTCTTGATGGATAATCTTTTTGATCCAATCAGCACAATATCGCGGTTCGCTGTTTGTATCTTCTCGAATTTCAAATGTCAGACCATATTTATCGGCAATAGCTTCGATTTCCCGGCGCAGTTTCTGTTCATATTGATCGCGGCGCCTTAAGTCGATGTCGCGCAGATCGACCGTAAAGGCGACTTCTTCCGGAATGATGTTTCTTGAGTTAGGAAACACTTGCATATTCCCGACCGTACCGACCGCTTTAGTATCGGGATCCTGCTGTACCATTTGATTGAGGAAGAGAATGATCTCCGCCGCACCTAAAAGCGCGTCTTGCCTCATATTCATCGGCACTGAACCAGCATGGCCGGCAAATCCTTTCAGCTTGACCGTCCACCAGAGCGGGCCGGAAATCCCTGAAACAACACCAACCGGTTGATTGGCTCGATCAAGAACCGGGCCTTGCTCGATATGCAGTTCAAGGAAACAGTGAATGCTTCCTTGTTCATATTGAGATTCCGAAAACTTTGCCGGGTCGCAGCCAAAATCTCTTAACGCTTGTTCCCTCGTTATCCCTTCTTGATCTTTTCTTTGCAAGTCGCTTTCTTCAAGCTGCCCCGTGATTCCTTTGGATCCGAAAAGGCCTTTGTTAAAGCGCCAGCCTTCTTCATCGCAAAACGAAACGACTTCAATTGGACGTTCCGGAATGATTCCCTGTTCCTTTAACGTTGCGGCCACTTCAATTCCGCCGAGCACGCCAGCGGTTCCGTCATAGCGGCCGCCATATGGCTGAGAATCAAGATGGGATCCGATCATCAGCACAGGGGCATCCGGGTTCTTTCCTTCATAACGGCCGATTAAATTGCCGAAATGATCGATTCGGACACTCATTCCTGCTTCTTCCATCCAGCCTCTTGCCACATTAAACGCTTCTTTTTCAACCTCTGATAAAGCCGGACGGCACACGCCCGTTTCTCCAATTTTCCCAATTTGGCCCATAATTTCAAAGCGTTTCTTTAATCGTTCCGCATTGATTTGCAGTTGCTGAACGTTCAACTTTATGTCTCTCCTTTCTTTTTTCCAATCTTAACTGAATACTAGATAATAAATGAGGTATGGTGTATCAGGTGGCCGAAGTTCTTTAAGCTGACTTATGTGGTCTTTCAGCCAAATCGTGTGTGCTCCGGATAATAAATAACGAGGATAAAAAAACTGCGACAAGCTCAATTCCAATGAGGAGATTTTTGCATGACATCATTTTATGCGGATAATCTGGTTTACACCACGTACTTTCGGCAGCCCACTTGAATTTTCCTGCTTAATTACTCTATTTTTTTGCAAGTATATTTACTATATTTAAAATTTCATCTTTCAGCTTATTTATTTGAATATGTGCATGCATTTAGATAGAACAGTTAAAAGCTTAAGCGTGGCCATACAACAGCCACGCTTAGTTGTTTCTCAGGCAAGGTACTCATAGGCCATTATGGCAAATTCCAACGCCTGTCGTTTCTCCGGTTCCATAAAATCTTTTCCAAGCAATTCTTCAAGCTTTTTTATTCGGTGGTATAAAGTTTGCCGCACGATAAACAAGCTCGTCGCGGTTTCTTGCTTAGAGCCATTGCAGGCAAGGTATGCCTTTAACGTCTCCATTAAGTTCGAATTGTTTTTTTTATCATTCTCTATAATCGGTTGCAAGTAATCCGAAATCATTTCCTCAAGCTCGCTTGCAGGCAACCTCGCAATGACCCGGTACATATGCAAATCTTCATAAAGAACCCCCACTCTGTCTTTCCCCATTTTCTTTTGGACTTGAATGGTTTCTCCTGCCGTTTGATAACTGATGTGAAATTCGCTCAGCCGCTTTATCCGTTTTCCGACCCCGATAAAAAGAAGTGGAACCTTTTTATTGTTTTTCACTTGCGCAAGCCCCGATTCCAGCCTTTTCTTGTATGTTTTTTCTTCCCGTTGGTCAATCATTAAAAAAATGAGTTCATTTCGTTTGGAGAATGTAAAAAGAAAAAACCCATGCTGTTCAAAAATGGATCGGAACAAAATTTGAAAATATGTATACTGCATTGGATCAGAAAATTCCCCGAGCTGGCAAATAGATACGGCTCCCCCGCTGTTCGTTAGCTTGACCCCCACTTCCGAAATATAGCGCTTAATTTCTTCATCGGAATGCCTTCCTTCGAGCCAATCTTGAATCCAGCACGTTTCTTTTGCCCTTCTTTTTTCTTCGACAAATAACTCCCGCAATAGTTCATTTGCTAAAGCCGTTGCGCTACGGTCGATAAACAATGCATCCGATTCACTGACATCAGCCGATTTTGAAACGATGATCAGTTCCGCAAATTGGTGGTCAAACGCCTGAATGGGCTGTTTGATGATTCGCTGGCAATCCGCCGGAACATCCTGAATGAGCCGGACCGTTTCTTCTTTTTCACTTTCGCTTAGTTCCGGAACAAAGCGGAATTTTTCGTTGCATTTATAGATCACTTGCATGCCTAGCGTTGCATGAAGCAATTGTAAAATGTTTGTTTGCGCGTTCGGCCCAAGAAGAAACTGATTCAATTTTTGCGAATAACTTTCAAGTTCCGTCACCATCTTATAATGCTGCTCCATCATATAAGAGTGCAAATCATGCGTAATATCAATAAAACGGACTTCTTCATAAAACACGATAAGGGGAAAATCATGGGTGTCGGCAAGGCTTTTGATTTCCTCGGGAATCACAGAAAGATAAGTCCCCAATTCAATGCACAAGGCTGATACGTTATGGTCGATCAATTGCTGCAAAAAGGTGTAAAAGTCTTTTTTGTTCTCTTTCCAAGCAACACCTGTTGTTAAAATTAGTTCTTGTCCATTTAAGAGTTTTCCGATGTGGGTGACTTCCATAACGTGAGCCCATTTGACAATACGGTTTAACCCTTTTTTTCCGGCGATCACTTTCGCTTTTTGAAACGTATTTCTCTTGAGACAATCGTTCACGGTTAATTTCAAATGAAGAACCACGCGGCCGGCACCTCTATCCCGTCATTCATTTTATGATAATTTACAATACTTTTATTTTACTATAATTTGTTGTCCGAAATCTATGCGCGACTCTTTATAAAAGCTCATTTGCCATATATAGCGCGCTTTTTCGATTTTCAAGGTATTTCATCGGCTGTTCTTCTCTTATTTTATAAACATCAGATAGATGAATAGAAGTTACGATAAGCTCTTCGTTATTTCCTGCTTTTTGTGAACAACCCACCACTCTTGTTACATTTTGAAAAGGGAGACTTCTTTCAAAACATGTTAAAAGTATAGAAAAAATCCGTCCAAACTAAACAGGGACGGATTTTTTATTTTATTTAGCGAAAGACTACTGTTTTATTTCCATGTACCAGCACTTTGTCATGCAGGTGCCACTGTACCGCCCGGGCGAGCACCATCCGCTCAACGTCCCGTCCGACCCGCTTTAAGTCCTGGATTTCATGGCGGTGGTCGACCCGCTCGACATCTTGTTCGATGATCGGACCTTGATCCAATTCTTCCGTTACATAATGGGCGGTTGCGCCAATAATCTTAACGCCCCGCTCATACGCCTGGTTATACGGCTTTCCTCCTACGAATGCCGGAAGAAAAGAATGGTGGATATTGATGATTTGATTTTTATACTGGTCAATCATGCTTTTCGGGATAATTTGCATATATCGTGCCAGAATAATGGTGTCAACGTCCGCTTTTTCTAGCAATTCCAGATGTTTGACCGCTGACTCTTCGCGGTTGTCTTTCGTTGTCGGCACGTGATAATACGGAATTTCAAAAGGAGCGACAATCGTTTCCATATCAGGATGGTTGCTGATGACCATCTTAATGTCCGCCGCCATCTCCCCGATCTGCCAGCGCCATAGTAAATCTTGCAGGCAGTGGTCTTCCTTAGAGACAAAGATCGCCACCTTCTTCTTTTCATCAGCGCTTGTGATTCGCCAATCCATTGTAAACTCGTTTGCCACTTCCGCAAATTGTTCCCGCAATGCTTCTATCTTGCTCTCCAGACCATCAAGCTGAAATTCGATCCGCATAAAAAAAAGGCCGCCTTCTGGATCAGTTGTATGTTGATCCGAGTGGACAATATTCGCTCCTTGCTCGGACAAAAATTGTGAGACAGCTGCAACAATGCCGGGACGATCGTTGCAAGAAACTAATAACCTTCCTACCATAAACTTTCTCTCCTATCCATTGCCGGAATACAATCCCTTCGATTGTTCCCCGGGAAAAAACATATGTTTATCCAATGGAAACAGTATATACAAGTATGCCCGTTATAGCAACAATAAAATGCAATTGGTAAAACCTACTTTAATATCACAAATAGATTCATCTCATTTTAGATTAAATATACTAGACTATTATCCTTGAGAGACAAACATACATTTTAGAAGAATTAAATGATTATCCAGTTCCTTCTAAATAAGGGTGAATATAATTATAGGGGATAGGACATGTAGGGTTAGATGTCTCTATGTCCTATTCCATTTGATTATGAAGGGAGAATATAAATGACTTTCAGTGTCGGCATAGCAATCGTTGTTTTTTTGATGACTATGTTAGTCATTTTTTGGAGGCCGGGCGGTTTAAATGAAGCATGGCCGGCATCCATTGGAGCAGGAATTATATTGCTGACAGGTCTTGTAACACATAAAGATATTACGGACATTATCAGTAAAATCGGCGGGGCATCCATCACGATTATGGCGACCATCGTCATGGCCGTTATATTGGAAAGCTTTGGTTTTTTCCACTGGGCGGCAGCGCGGCTGGCAAGTATGTCAAAAGGTTCAGGCTATCGTCTATACTGGTACATCCAGTTGCTTTGCTTTTTGATGACCCTTTTATTTAATAATGATGGCAGCATCTTGATTACAACTCCGATTTTAATTTTACTCCTCAAAAATCTTCAATTAAAGCCGCATCAACAAATCCCATATCTTTTAACAGGGGCACTTACCGCTACAGCTTCGAGCGCTCCCATCGGGGTAAGCAATATCGTTAACTTAATCGCATTAAAGATCGTCCACATGACGCTATATATGCATACGGCAATGATGTTCATACCAGCATCGCTAGGATTGTTGTTCATGTCCTGGTTGATGTACGTTATGGTGAAAAAGAAACTGCCGAAAAAGCTGCCAAATTCAGCGTTTGACATTGAGCATATATTCTTTACGAAAAACTTCCATCCGCTAAAAGGGCAAATTTCAGTGGAAACGAAGCGGCAACGCACCAAATTCATGTTGAAAATCTTGCTGTTTGTTTTCATCATGCGCTGTTCCCTCTTTGTTGCTTCTTTTCTATCCATTCCAATTGAGTTTGTCGCAGTGCTCGGATCAATTGTTTTGCTTATGTGGAGATGGTACCACTTACGAATCAACCCTATTGATATTGTAAAAAAGACGCCGTGGCACATTTTGATTTTCGCTTTCTCCATGTATGTTATTATTTACGGCCTTCACAACGCAGGCTTAACAACGCTCCTTTTAGAAGTATGCGAGCCAATCGTCAAGCAGGGATTATTTCAAGCAAGCTTTATCATGGGCGGATTAGTCTCCGTTTTATCTAACTTTTTTAATAATCATCCGGCCTTATTGATCGGAACCCTTACATTGACGGAAATGCACCTGAATCTCATTACGCTAAAAACAATGTATCTCGCAAGCATTATCGGAAGCGATATCGGGTCATTGCTGCTGCCCATCGGGACGCTTGCCTCGTTAATGTGGATGTTCATCTTAAGAAAAAACAATATTAAAGTGAAATGGAAAGATTATTTGAACATATCGCTTATTGTCATTCCGTTAACCGTATTTGTCACATTGTTTTTGTTGTATAACTGGATCCAAATCGTCTTCTCTTAAAAGAAGAACTTTCTTTTTGATGAAACCTTTGCACGAAATATGGTGACGAGTCGATGCCCTATTTTTCATTTGATGGTAAAATTCTGCCGGAATAAAAAAGAGCCTTTCGTCCAAAGACGAAAGACTCTTGAAAGATTTCCCAAACGGGAGGATTTTTAAACAATTTATACTTTTATTATATTGTACGACAAATCATATGGTGATTTTGAAAATAGAAAATGGTAAGTTTTTTAAAATTATTGAAAAGAGGGTTATTTATGAGCAATGCCAAAAATGAATATGAGCACTTAAAAGGAAAGATTCTCGAAATTGAAGTCTCAGGGAAAAACTTCATCATCGGAAAATTGCTGGACTACGGCCCCGACATTTTTGTCATCCACAACGGAAAAGACTTTTTATATGTGCCATCGATTCATTTACAACGAATACAAGTTGCGGATGAAATAGCCGAGTCGTCAAGCGGTGTTGACTTTCAGCATTTAGCGATTGATTATTCTGAAGACTCTCCTATTTCTTTAAGGAAAATATTAATGAATGCCAAAGGACAATTTGTCCAGGTGTATGTAACCGGAAATAAATCCATCCACGGTTATGTGACAAACATCATGAATGATTATTTTGTATTTTATTCCCCCATTTATAAAACGACGTTTATTTCACTACAACATTTAAAATGGCTCATTCCTTACCGCGAAAACCACACACCCTATTCATTAAATGATGAAATGCTGCCTGTCCGGCCAGCTACCGTCCCTTTATCACGAACATTTGAAGAGCAATGCAAAAGGATGCAAAATAACCTGGTTGTTTTTGATTTAGGAGAGAATACAAAGAAAATAGGGCTTCTAAAAGATGTAGTAAACAACAAAATAAAACTGGTCAGCGCGGGAGGAGAAACCGTTTACTGGAACTTGCAACATTTGAAAACCCTTCATACGCCTTAAGCTTTTATGTAAAAGATCGGAATCGGCAATTCGCCGATTCCTGTTTTGTTTTGGCATTTTTTTAGAGATTGGCTGATAAATTTTTGAAAGTGGCTGATATTTAACAAAAAGCGGCTGATAAATATCTTAAAGTGGCTGATATCCAAACACAAAAAGTTGAAATCGGTTCTTTATATATCCAGTCGGATCCGGTTTCCTGAAGGATCCTCGGTCAGGCAACTACCATTTTCCTCTTCTACAGGAGCTCCTATCGCCTCTAACCGTTCAATTGCACCTGCCCTTGCCTCTAGAGAGGGGTAAACAAGGTTAAAGCATTTCAATCCAACGCTGTTTTCCAATGGCGCGGGAGCCCCAACCCCGTTCCATGTATTAAGCCCGATGTGATGATGGTAACTCCCGGTTGATATAAAGAGCGCATGGCTGCCATATCTGCTTACGACGTTAAAGCCAAGAGCTTTGCAATAAAATTCTTCCGCTTTCGATAAATCGGAAACGTGCAAATGAATGTGACCCATTATTGTGCCGGCAGGAAGCCCTTTCCATTCTCCTATCCCTTCAGAAAGAAGGTTTTCCGCATTCAGCGGTTCGGTCGCCATAATGACTTCGCTATTTTTCCAGTTCCATTTGGAAGAAGGCCGATCCGCGTAAATCTCAATCCCGTTCCCATCCGGGTCAGCCAAATAAATCGCTTCACTTACAAGATGGTCCGACGCTCCTTGAAGGGGATAACCGGTATTAATTAAATGGTTCAATGCATTGGCTAAATCAGAACGTTCGGGCAAAAGCAGGGCAAAATGATAAAGCCCCGTTGTGCGTGGCTGTTTTGGAATTACATTCTCCGGTTGTTCAATTGTCAAGAGCGCTGTTTTGCCGTCGGTTGTCAACACAGCTTTTCTTTCCGCTTGTTGAAGTACTTTAAAGCCGATTACTTTTTGATAAAATGCAAGTGACCGTTCTAAATTGGCCACTTTTAAATAAACTTGCCCCACAAATGTATTTGGTGCTCGATGAAAGTTCATTCTATTCCTCCTGCTAAACTTGGTGGCAATCGGCGGCCCTTATATGATATTTTCTTATCATTTACGCCAATCACCTGATTTATTTAATTTCCCCAACACGAACATTATTGTTAGTTAGTTACTTTATGTAAGTTATTTTATTTTTGTTATTATAATTTGTCAAGCACCTGCAAACTAAAAAAGAGATCATTTTCTAAGAATGATCTCTACATCTCTATCGTTTAAAACCGGCCCCGTGAGTTTCTTAAAACCAGCCCTGCGATAAAGACGATAATGATGGCGCCTAATAAAGCGGGAACAATGTGAAAACCTTCTATGACTGGCCCAATTGGCCCTAAGACTTCTGAGCCGAGCCATGCACCAAGGAAACCGGCGATAATATTTCCGAGAATTCCTCCTGGCATATCACGCCCGATCAGAATGCTCCCGAGCCAACCAATAATGCCCCCGACAATAATCATCCAAATCAATTCCATAAGTGCCCTCTCCCCTCTTTTAAGTGATCAAATGGTACTCGAAGTTCCCCTATATTCTTATTTCTTTAGTCTATTCACTCATGAGGAGTTCCGTTATAGCTCCACTCAAAATTACTTTCGCAAAGAGAGAGGTGCCGACTCCATTTTAAAAGCCGATTGCGTATCGAAACAATCGGCTTTTGCCATGGTCTAGTAAACAACCATCCGGTATGGGTTCTCTAAATACATCTTAATGGTCGATAAAAATTCGCTTGCAGGCGCTCCATCTATTGCACGATGGTCGAACGTCAAACTAAGGGGCAGTGAATGGCAAGGCTTCAATTCTTGGCCGACGTAAGCTGGTGCAGTCGTAATCGTCCCGACTCCAAGAATTCCGACCTCTGGGGGATTTAACACTGGCGTAAAGAATTCGACGCCATAAGCCCCCAATGTTGTAATCGTAAACGTTGATCCCTCCATTTCATCTCTGCTTAAAGTTTGTGATCTTGCTTTTTCGCTGAGTTGGCGTATTTTCTCTGAAAGTCGGCCAATGGGTAATTCCTCAGCGTTCATAACGACAGGAACGACAAGTCCTCCGTCTATGGCAACCGCTATTCCGAGATGAACGCCTTCATATGTGTAAATTCGATTATCTTTATATAAACTGTTCATGCGCTCATGTTTCTGAAGTGCCAAAATGGCAGCCCTTGCAACAAAGTCAGTTACGGTTAATTTCACCCGTTCCCCGGCTTCTTGCATGGAAGCTCTCATTTTTTTTTGCAAATCAAGTAATTCTGTAACATCGGCCCGCATTTGAATCGTCAATTGGGCGCTCTCCTTGAGACTGTCAAACATTCTTTTTGCAATAACCTTTCTCATCCCCGCTACAGGATGGATGGTAACTCCATTCTTCCACGTTTCTTGCCTCTCTTGATCTATATTTTTTATAGTTTGATTGTCTTCTTCTTTATTTCTTTCCTTGCTGTCCCTTATTTTTATGGCCCTCTCAATATCAGATCTCGTCACCCTTCCCTGCGGCCCCGTGCCTGTTATATCCTTAACATCTATGCCAGAGGCTCTCGCAAGTTTCCGGGCTGCGGGCGAAATGCGCGGCTTCACATGAAGATCAGGCAACTTTCGTTCGATTTTCGGTATGCTTTCAACGGCTGAAGCGGTTTCTTGCGCGCCAGGACTTGTTTCCCCCGTATCGATTGTTTCGCCAATCTGCCCGATAAAGCCGATCGCCTTGCCGACTTCCACTGTTTCGTCTTGTTCAGCGGAAATTTCCAGCAATATGCCATCATCCGGGGCTTCAATGTCCTTTTCAATTTTTTCGGAACTGATGACGACGACCGTCTCTCCTTTTGTTACCGATTCTCCTTTCTTTTTCACCCATTCGACAATCGTCCCTTCTTCCATGCTCATTCCGAGTTTTGGCATAATGATTTCAGTTGGCATGACGCCACACTCCCCCTTTCGATCTTTAAATCAGTAACTTTTTTTCTAATCTCCATCAAACAGCAACAATTGTTTCATCGCCAATGATTTCAGCAACCGCTTGCAAGACTTTTTCAGGCGTGGGCAAATAGAGATCTTCTAAAACGGGGGAAAATGGTACCGGGCAATGTGGGCCGGTAATCATTTTGATCGGAGCATCTAAATTATCAAATCCCTTATCCGCCACAAGCGCTGAAATATCGGTTGCCGCGCTGCACCTTGGGGTCGCTTCATCAATGACGATAAGCCTGTTCGTTTTCGCAACGGACGTCAATATGGTTTCCTCGTCAAGTGGCGACAAGCTTCTTGGATCGATCACTTCCGCTTCGATCCCTTTTTTCGTCAGCATTTCAGCTGCTTTAAGCGCCGTATGGACTTGTTTTCCTATAGCGACAATAGTGAGATCGGTTCCTTTCCTTTTCACATCCGCTTTTCCGATCGGTATCGAATAAAATCCGTCCTCCACTTCCCCTTTTACGTTATAAAGCGTTTTATCTTCGAAAAAGATGACCGGGTCGTCATCAAAAACTGCTGAAAGTAAAAGCCCCTTGGCGTCAGCCGGTGTTGACGGGACGACGACTTTCAGCCCGGGAATATGGGTGAAAAGGGCATATAAGCTTTGTGAATGTTGCGCCGCCGCACGAAAGCCTGCTCCGTGCATCGTCCGGATGGTCAAAGGGACTTTCGCCTTTCCCCCGAACATGTAGCGAAGCTTTGCCGCCTGGTTCATTACCTCATCAAGACAGCTGCCAATGAAATCATTGAACATTAGCTCGGCAATTGGCCGCAGTCCGGTTGCCGCCGCTGTTACAGAAGCTCCAATATATCCCGCCTCCGCAATCGGAGTGTCAATGACCCGCTCCCTTCCAAATTGTTGGACAAGCCCTTTCGTGACCCCCATGACCCCGCCCCATGCTTCGTCATCCTGCAAATGATCGACGGCGGCGCCTCCTGCCACATCTTCGCCCATTAAAATGACATTCTCATCACGTTGCATCGCAAGCTTCATCGCTTCATTAACAGCCTGGGAAAACGATAGTTTTCTAGTCATCTTTATACCTCCGGATTATTGATAAGTGACATAAACATCCGTCAATAGTTCCTTTTCATCTGGATAAGGGCTTTTCTCGGCAAATTCGACAGCATTCTCGACAGCCGTCTCGACTTTTTCCTCAATATCATTGAGTTCTCGCTCTGACAATAGCCGCATAGAGAGAATGTTCTCTTTAAATCGGGAGATCGCATCCAAGTCGTTAAGATGCTTTTCTTTTTCTTGCGAGGACTTATACGTCTGGGCATCTCCTTCAAAATGGCCGTAATTCCGAAATGTCTTACATTCAATCAATGTGGGGCCTCTTCCGTTTCGCGCCCGTTCGATGGCATGTTCTGCCGCTTCAAAAACAGCGATTGCGTCTTTTCCGTCAACGGCAACGCCAGGGATGTTGTAGGCGGCCGCCCTGTCGGATATGTTGGTGCAACTGGAAGCGTATGTGAACGGGGTCGCTTCAGCGAAGCCATTGTTTTCCGCAACAAAAATAACGGGGAGATTCCAGATGGCGGCTAAATTTATCCCTTCATGGAACGTCCCATGGTTGTTTGCCCCATCGCCAAAAAAACAAACAGCTACCGCTTCGGATTTTTTTATTTTGGCCGTTAATGCGGCCCCCACGGCTAGCGGAAATCCCCCGCCGACAATGCCATTGGCTCCAAGCATTCCTTTTTCGACATCGGCAATATGCATCGATCCCCCTTTGCCTTTGCATAACCCTGTAGCCTTTCCGTAAATTTCCGCCATCATTCCATCGAGATCGCATCCTTTGGCTATACAATGCCCGTGGCCGCGGTGCGTGCTCGTAATGTAATCTTTACCGTTCAAATGAGCGCATATGCCAACGGCTACCGCTTCTTCACCGGCATAAAGGTGGACAAATCCAGGAAGAACGCCTTTACTGAAAATGTCATGAACTTTGTCTTCAAATCGGCGAATTTCACACATTTTCTCGTACATCCATTTCGCTTTTTCGCGCGTAAGGCTTTTTAATTCCGATCGAACCACCGTCATCCTTTCTCCTCCATTCATTATAAAATTTAAGGGTAAAGCACCCTCTCATTCATCGAAAATGCAAAATTCATGCCAAAAAAGAAAACGGTTACAATAACCGTTTTCTCAAAGATCCGCTTTATTTTTCACTTTGAAATGTGAGACGAAATGAGACATCGTTCCAATTTGTCTCATTTTTTCTCATTTGCCCGAAAACTCCCCCTTAAAGGTGATATTTCTTCATTTTCCTGTAAAACGTGCTTCTTGCCATTTGTAGTTTTGATGCGGCGAGCGAAACGTTCCCTCTCGTTTTTTCCAGGGCGTCTATCATTCTCTTTTTTTCCATTCGCTCACGATAAGAAAGACCCATTTCTGCTAGAGATGAAGCCTCATTATTTTGAATCGGGTCAGCCGCAATCATTTCTTCGATGGAAAAATGACGAGGCAAATCATTGCCATAATGGATCCTGAGCCGTTCCATAAAGTTGAAGAGTTCACGCACATTTCCCGGCCAGCCATATTCCATCATCCGGTCCATCACCTCTTTTGGCAATGCTGCCAGCCAATTATTTTTCTCGCAATAATAGTGAATAAAGGAAGGAAGATCTTCTTTTCGTTCTCGTAGCGGGGGGATATGGATCGGGTAAACAAAAATTCTGTAAAAAAGGTCTTCGCGAAATGTGCCCTTTCTAACCAGTTCCCGCAAGTCGCGATGCGTTGCCGTAATAACTCGCACATCAAGTGGAACAGGATCCGTCCCTCCGATTGGAACTATTTGCTTTTCTTGTAGCACCCTGAGCAGCGCTACTTGCATTTCATGGGGAATTTCGCCGATTTCATCAAGGAAAAGCGTGCCGCCATTCGCTTGCTCAAATTTCCCTTTATGCCCTGAGCGTTTCGCGCCAGTAAATGATCCGGGCATAAAGCCGAACAATTCGCTCGCCATCAATTCTTTTGGAATCGCTCCACAATTGACCGCAATGAAAGGTCCTTCTTTCCTGGAACTGTTCAGATGAATGGAGCGGGCCATCACTTCCTTGCCAGTCCCGGTCTCTCCCCAAATATGGATGGCCGCGTCCGTTTTTGCGGCCCGTTCCGCATTTTTCAAGACCCTTTCAAACTCTTTACTTGTTCCTCTTACGCCGTCAAAATGGAACGAGGAAGAGAAATTCCAGCTTTTTGTTGTCGGATGGTTGTTTTCCAAATGGATGCGATAGCCGATCAATTCGTGATGAGCGCTGGAGTAGACGGGAATCCTTTCTTGAATGTGATAGCCATATAACGCGATATCCCGCAATTGTAACCCGTGCCAAAGAGAAAAGGTTTCATGAAGGCAACGGTTCATCCAGACCACTTGTTCTTTTGGGTTGCAGAAGAGGATCGGAACATGAAGGTTTGCGACATTCGGTATTTGCTCTAACAATTCGAGTTCGTCTTCTTTCGCTTGTCTTTGCAGTTGCTGCTCGATTGCATAGGAAGCAGCGACGACCATTGCGAGGATATGTTCGTGAATGTAGTGATCGATTGGATAGGACACATCAAGGACGCCGGCCAGTCCTTCTTCAACAAGAATGGGGGCTGAGGAACAAACCCACTGTTGGGATGCAATCGAAAAGTGCTCCGTTCCCATTACCGTGATCGGCTCTTTTATTCGTAACGCCGTGCCGATGGCATTAGTGCCCACCTCATCTTCGGTCCATTTGACGCCTTCGTGGAAATTGATCGATTCCGCTAATTTTACCGCTTGTTCATGGCCGTTGGCATATAGCACATATCCTTCGGGGTCGACAAGCAGAAACATTGATTTTGTTCCGTTAAAGAACGTTTCTAATTTTTTTATGAATGGAAGGGCTGCTTTCAGAAGCTTTTGATTCTCTGTTTTTCTTTTCAATAATGATTCTTTCGAAAGAATCTTTTCACCTTTTCCATTATAAGGGTTTACTCCAGCATGACGGCAAAGGTGCCAGGACTCTGCAATTCTCTTATTGATTCTCGATTCATCAAGCGAGCCTTCCCGGACAAAACGTTTCCAGACCTCTTTCCTCAATGGGCTTGCAATATCCATTTCCTTCACCTCGACAAAGGTTTATAGAACTCTGTGAATGTATTCTATGAAGCCGTTTAATTTCCTTTCGTACAGCATTGATTTTTGTTCAAAGCCAAACTTGCCGCTGCACAAGTTGCCTTCTCCATTTTCATTAGCGTTCCGCCCCCTATTGGAAGAAGCTTTTTTTAATACGGCATAAAAAATAGGCGGAGGATAAACCCCGCCTATTTCCGCTAAAGTTGCGAAATTTCGCCGCATTCGTTTACGCTAATTCTCACTATACATTCCAAAATTTGCTTGCGGTTAACCGCTCTTCTTCTCTTGTCATGCTTCGCGTTGCCAAACTAGCAAAAATGTAAGCGGCGAACGATAAAACAATCGGAACAACAACGGTATGCATCCCTAAAAGATTAGGAGAAAACCGGTCAAGACAAATATAAGAAATGACGCCAACAACCATCGAGCTTACCGCCCCGTAGGCATTTCCTTTTTTCCAGTAAAGCCCCAATACAATGGGCCAAATAAAAGCGGCTTCCAGACCTCCGAAAGAGAATAAGTTCAACCATATTAAAAAATCGGGCGGATGGATGGAAGCAAAAAATACAAGAATACCGATTACTGCGGTTACCCCTAAACTCATGTTCCTCACTTTTGCCTCGGATGCATGTTTATCCATATAATTTATATATACATCCTTGACGAGGGCGGAACTCACCAACAGCAACAGCGCGTTCACTGTTGACATAACGGCCGCAATGGGAGCGGCAAGGACAATACCGGCAAGCCATGAAGGCAGGACTTTCATTGTAATAAGCGGCATGACCGTATCCCCCACTTTAATTCCCGGCATGACGGCCCTTGCAAAAACGCCTGTTAAATGCATCCCTAGCATGATGAAACCGACGACGACCGTTCCAATAATCATCGCCATATGCATCGCTTTCGAGTTTTTATAAGACATCGCCCGGACCGAAATTTGCGGCAATCCAACGACCCCGACTCCGACCAATATCCAAAAAGAGGAGATATACAACGGCGTTAATGAATGATCGGCGCCGAATGGCGATATGAGATCGGGGTTTTCAGCCGCCAGGTCTTTCATAATATTGGAAACGCCACCCCCGGCAATAATCGTTCCAACTAATATGATGAGCGTCCCGATAAACATAACCATTCCCTGGATCGTATCTGTAAGAGCGACTGCCCGAAATCCTCCGATAACGACAAAAACTAGGACGGATACCGAAAAGATGAAAAGCGCAGTCGGATAAGAAACGCCCATAAATGACTCAAGCAAACGACCTCCGCCAACCCATTGGGCAGCCATCGACGAAAAAAGAAAAATGACAATGCTGATCGACGATAAAATGACGACCCATTTGCTGCTATACCGCTCTTTCAAGAAATCATTCAATGTGACCGCGTTAATTTTCCTGGCTATGATCGCAAACTTTTTTCCTAATACCGCTAATGTAAAATAGCCAGTCACAAGTTGTGACATTGAAAGCAATACCCAGGCAAGGCCTGTATTATAAGCGATTCCAGGTCCCCCAATAAAACTTGACGCGCTTCCATAAGTGGCGACCATCGTCATCGCGAGTACGAATCCGCCAAGATTGCGCCCCCCTAAAAAATACTCTTGAAGAAATTCGGGTCCTTGTTTCACATATTTTGAAGCATAAAACCCGACAAGAAAGATGACCGCGAGAAAAAACAGTAAAGGAATCACGACTTCCCAATTCATTGTTTGCCCCCCTTACCGCTTTCCTTCTCAAACGGCACGTCCGAAAAGAAAAACTTTACCATTATATAAACGGCGATGGAAAATACGATAAATCCTACTATACAGCTATAAAAAAACCATGCAGGAAGCCCGAGAATATAATCATACTCTTTTACCGGTTTTCCACCAAAGCCGTATGCAAAACCGTACCACCAAATAAAATTGAGAATGGCCAGCCCAATTCCCATCAGCGCTTCTCGGTTCGATATTTTATACCTTGGATCCATCCGGTCTGTTTCCTTCGACCTTTTCATCATTATCACCCATTCTTCATTAATCCTTCTTTTCGTGAAAATTATACATGTTTTCAACCGTCCTTAAAATGATGGATACTTTACCTTATAGCTGTCGCAACTAATAAATCCGCCGATCCAGGTTTAGCCATTCAAGTAAAGGAGCTGACGAAAGTTGCATACGGGCGTTTCCTGTACGAGCTGCAGCTTATTGTCTGAACGGAGTTATTTATTGTCCAAACTGATCAACTGATAAGCGAAAAATCAAATTTTTTTGTCCATAGATAAAGAATGATTGTCCGAATCGCACTTTTCCATATATTATTTAGGAACTGTTATCCTCTAGCAAAAGAAAGCCCCTCTCCTATTATAAGGAAAGGGGATTTCTCACTATGCTTTAACACTTACATCGGAAAGTATAACAGAACTTCCTTTCTTAGCAGATTCGTATAATCCGTTAATGAGCTTCTGCAATATTACGCCTTGTTCCGCTGTGCAAATCGGCTGTTTGCCAGCTGAAGCGCATTCGACGAACCTCTCAATTTGAAGGTCGTAACCCGCTTTTTTCGGCAGGGAAGACGGAGTAATATCAACAAGTGTTTCGTGCATTTCTCGATAAATTTTAAGTGGAAAGACGTCGGCCCCGCCTTGATCACCCATGAGTGATACATTCATTTCCTCATGTTTTTCCACATTGGCAGCGAATGCTGATTCTAATAAGATCGACGCGCCATTTTTAAACGTTATCATTCCTCGCGCCATATCTTCGACGGAAAAGTTTTGCCAGTCCCAATCCCCCATCAAGCCTACACCTTTACGAGTGCCCAGCTTTTGATAGGTGACCCCAAGCACCGTGTCCGGTTCTGGATAGCCCATTAAATACAATGCCGTATCCAGCATATGGACACCGATGTCAATGAGCGGGCCTCCGCCTTGGAGTTCTTTATTTGTGAAGACTCCCCAGCCCGGTATTCCTCGCCTTCGCAATGCGTGAACGCGTGCGGCATAAATTTCTCCAAGTTCTCCTGCGTCAATAAACCGCTTTAACACCTCAACTTCCGGGGAATGCCGGTAATGGAGCCCATACGTTAAGATTTTCCCCGCTTTTTCGGCCTCTTTTGCCATTTGTTCAGCTTCTTCGACCGTCATCGCCGGCGGTTTTTCACATAGGACATGGCAACCTGCCCGGAGTGCTGCAATCGTTGCCGGAGCGTGGAATTTGTTCGGAGTACAAATACTTACCGCATCAAGTTCCACTTCCTTAAGCATTACTTCATAGTCAGAGAACACGTGTGTTATTCCAAATTGATTTCCAGCTTGAACAGCCTTCTCTTTCACAACATCCGATATAGCGACAATTTTCACTTTGTCACCACATTTCATATAGTTTGGAATATGCACAGCTGTCGCAATTCCGCCTGCCCCGATAATTCCTACACGTAAACTATTTGCCATTTTTAATTGCCTCCACTATTTCTTTAATTTCTACCCTTCGACCTTCTTGATGAGACTTTGTGCTCGCTTCGTTAATTAATGTTAAATGGTGTATATCTTCTTTTGAAATCGTAATTGCCGCTCCGCCCACTATTGAATGAACCCATTGCTCAAGCGGCATTGGCAAGGCATCGGGCAACTTTTCAGGAGTGACCCACCCGTTTTCCTTAAAATGCCGGCTTTTGATTCGAACTTGATTGTCTTCAATCAGCAGCGCGCCTTCTGTTCAATGAAACCATTAATTGAACGTTGGCTTCTTCAACCGCTGAAAAAATCTCATCGCAATCTTCCACAGATAAAGCAAGCACTTTTTCTGTGAAAATATGTTTTTTATGTCGTGCCGCTTCGATCATGATGTCCTTATGTAAATTCGTCGGTGCATCCACAATGACCGCATCAATCGAAGGATCGGCAAGCCCTTTCTTCAATTGCGGTTCAAACGCCACCCCGAGCTCCCTCGCCCATTGTCTTCATCCCAGACAAGTTGAATCGATAAATGAGCATTTTCCTGGGCCTGCCTGGCATAATCGTTAGCATGAACGTGCCACCTGCTTAACATTGCAACATTAATCATTTCAACACTTCCTATTAATGGCTAAAAGTAGTAACGGTCATTATTTTCAAGGGATATTAATTGATGCTCAATTGACGCCGACCAAATCTATTAAGTTTTTAATATTCGTTTTTGCACTTTCCATAGGATCCGAATCAAACTGCTCCTGCTCCACGATAAACCATTTTGTATCATATTTCTCGCCAGCTTGAATGAATCCTTTTATATCCAATACCCCTTCGCCGATTTCGATGCTTCGCTGTTGGCCATTTTTTCTACCCATGTCTTTAATGTGTAGCGAAACGACGCGTTCACCGTATTTCTTGATCAACTTCGCAGGCTCAAGCCCGGCAAAAGTTGCCCAATAACAGTCTAATTCCACTTTCACCAAATCCGGGTCACAATTCTCAAACAAGAGATCAAATCCCGGCTTTCCATTAAACCGCTCAAACTCAAAAGCATGGTTATGGTATGCAAAAACAAAACCGTTTTGTTTGCATTTCTGACCGATTTCATTAAACATTTCCGCTGTTTTTTTATAATCATCGCCTGTATTTCTAAACTCTCCAGGCAAATAAGGGCATATGATCAAGTTATTTTCGATTTTATGATTATATTCCAGCGTCTCTTCCAACTGGCCCCCCTGCAATAAATCAAGGCTGGTATGACTTCCCGCCGCCACAATGCCTTTATCGTCCATTACTTTTTTTAGCTCTTTTGCGGGCGTGTTGAAAAAACCGGCAAATTGCACCCCGCTATACCCCATCTCAGCTACCCGATTTACCGTCCCTAGAAAGTCTTTCTCAGCCGCTTCTTTTACGGAATATAATTGCAATCCGAATTTGCCCAAATTGATCTCCTCCTCTTTTACTATTTTTTCAAAAAAGCATTTTTCCTCCTCATTATGCGAAAAATCTTTTAACGAATTTTTTGAAATCATTCAAATTAAATCCCAAAATGGGTTCCACGTGTGACATAGAAAGCGGTTAAAAAATCTTTAATTCCCCGACTAGTGCCCTTTCAGCTAAGAAAGTTCTTATTTTCAAGAATCCATTTTCGCCTGTAAAAACATAGAACTTCTCTAGTGTGGTGCTATTTTCATGGCATTTGGACAATAAAAAGTTGATTTCCGACAATAAATCGCTCCATCGGACAATAAATAGCCTGTGTCGGACAATAAAATTGGTAGTTTTTTCGCTTATTGTCCAAAAGTAAGATGTTATTGTCTAAACCGGATGACTTATTGTCCAAATAAGAGCACTTTTTGTCCGAGTACAAAATCATTTTACATCATGTAACGATTCGTGATCGTTTTTCCTCATTTCAAAGATCTAACGAGGTGTTCTTAAAATAAAAATGTTCGATTACTGAAATTCAAACTATTTTTCTAGAAGGGGCACTAGTTCGGTTGCCGAATAACTATTTTGGCTAACTATGAGTAAAGGATGCTACTTTTGATCATTCGGCACTTGAGCTTCAATTTCTTTGACTGATACCCATCTCTTCGTTTCGGCAGATTTCTCTACGGCTTCTAATACAGCCTGGTTTTTGGCGCCATCCTCAAAATTCGGCTCAGGACTGTAACCTTTATTTATACCATCCATTAGGTTTTTCACTAAATGAATAAAGGTGTGTTCATACCCAATAATATGACCGGATGGCCAGTAGGCCCCCGCAAAGGGATGAACCTCTTCCGTGCAATGAATCGTCCGGAATCCTTGCAGCCCCTCTTCATCATCTGCAAAATAAACTTGGAGATGATTCATGTGCTCCAAATCCCAGCGAATCGATCCTTTTTCGCCATTAATTTCAAAGCGGTTTCCATTCCTGTTACCACCCGCAAACCTTGTAGCTTCAAACGTTCCAATCACTCCATTCTCAAATCGCGCGAGGAAAAGGGAAGCATCGTCTACATCCACTTTTCCTTTCGAACTTAAAGGTCCTGTGACGCTCCATCCATCGCTATTTGCAACGATAGGACGCTCTTTAATAAAGGTTTCAAGGATGCCTGTAACTTCTTTAAATTCACCGACTAAAAAACGGGCTAAATCAATGCTGTGGGCGGCGATATCGCCATGGGCTCCTGACCCGCATATCTTTTTGCTCAATCGCCAGACAAGCGGAAACTCAGGATCCATCATCCAATCTTGCAAATATGTAGCGCGGATGTGATGAATCTTCCCTATTCTGCCAGCTTCAATGAGCTTCTTTGCCAATTGTACCGCCGGGGCAAACCGGTAATTGTGGCAGATGGCGTGGGTAACCCCATTTTTTTCGGCTACTTCTTGCATTTTTTTCGCTTGTTTATAATTCATGGCGAGCGGTTTTTCACATAATACATGTTTTCCTGCCTCCGCAGCAGCAATCGCAATCTCCGCGTGCATGTTATTCGGCGTCGCAATGTCAATCAGGTCAATGTCATCCCGTTCAATGAGCTTGCGCCAATCGGTTTCATACGTATTCCACCCCATCTTATCCGCCGCCTGTTTGACACCGCCTTCGTTTCGGCCGCAAATCGCCTGAAGCACGGGGATGCAATCGGAATCAAAGAAAAACGGCATATCCCTGTAAGCGTGGCTATGGGCTTTCCCCATGAATTTGTATCCGACCATCCCAATCCGAACTTGCTTTTTGCTTACACCCACCATCGCTATTTTGCATCCTCCCTCGTCCGTTAAATTCGATTATTTTCACGTAAGTACTTCTGTATGAAATGTTTTTTCCCTTCTAGAATAATTTTCACCAACAAGAATATTTAGATTTGCGGGAAAAGTCATTGACTTTTTCTTTTCTCTTCTGCATAATATTTTTTAAAAATTATCTTACGGTGTTAACAGGGGACTAGTAGATAGAACTTGAAGTGATAGAGAGCGGATTCCAGTGTAAAAATGAACAATGCCATTATTGTTTGTGAATTTACCAGGCTGAAAGATTCTGCCACTAAAAGCTATTGAACCTGCCCCTTGAGCTGTCTGGCTAATAACCAGACCGTCGCCCTCGTTACGGGAATGAAGAGAGCATTCGCTTTTAGTCTTAATGAATGCTAAAAAAGGTGGTACCGCGGATCCAGACTTTTTCCGTCCTTTTATATAAGGATGGAAAAAGTCTTTTTTAGTTTGAATAGGAGGATGGCTCAAATGAAGAAAAAGCGGGTGGCTGTAAAAATCGGAAGCAGTTCATTGATCAATGAAAACGGCGGATTAAGCCGGGAGAAAGTATTCGAACACGCTCAGGCGATTGCCTGCTTAAAGAAACAAGGATATGAAGTGCTGCTTATTTCTTCCGGGGCTGTTGCTGCCGGCTATGCGGACCTCGGATTCCCCTCGCGTCCTACTACCATCGCAGGCAAACAGGCGGCAGCAGCCGTCGGGCAAGGATTGCTCATCCAGGCTTATACCGAAACGTTTAAACAATTTGGCATTGTAAGCGCACAGCTTCTTTTAACACGGAATGATTTTAAACGGAAGGAACAATACCAAAATGCTCATGCCACTTTAATGGAACTTTTAAAAAGAGGCGTCCTTCCGATCATTAATGAAAATGATTCTGTTTCAATCGAGGAATTAACGTTTGGCGATAACGATATGCTCTCTTCTTTAGTGAGCGGTCTTGTCCATGCCGACTTTTTGATCATTTTGACGGACGTTAACGGCTTTTACAGCGGCAATCCCCGCACAGATCCTTCTGCCAAACGTTATGACTTTCTTCCGGAAATAACGGATGACTATATTCTTCAAACGAAAAATTTCTTCGGCTCCAAAGTGGGCACGGGGGGCATGATGTCGAAACTATTAGCCGCCAAAACCGCCTTATCACTTGGCGTCAACGTGTTTATCGGCACAGGCTCTGGAGAAAAGAAGCTAATAGAAATTATTGAAGGAAAGGGAGATGGAACGTATATCGGAAATACTCCAGGAACGTTGTTAAAAACACCAAAGCAATGGATCGCGCTGCATTCTCCCATCTCCGGGACGATCAGTGTGGATGATGGGGCGGCAAATGCCGTTTTATATGAAGGAAAAAGCTTATTGCCGATCGGAATTCGAGAGGTGAACGGACAGTTTTCGCCGGGAGACGTCGTTGAAATTGTGAATAGCGCAAAAGAAGTCATTGGAAAAGGACAGGTGAATTACTCTTCGCAAGAATTAAAGTGGATCAAAGGGATGACAAGCCAATATGCAATGGAAACAACAAAAAGAAGCCACCCTGAAGTCATTCATCGGGATCAATGGGTGGCAGTGAACAACATTGCAAACAGCAATGTTGTTCGGAAGTGAAAATGAAGGACGGGAATGGCCAAAATCGGCTAATCCGGATTCCAGCCATCTTTTTGGAAAGGAGAAACATTATATGAATGAATTAATGGTGAATGAGTTAATTGTGAAAGCCGAAAGAGCAAAAGGAGCATCCAGGAAACTCGCGGCGAAAACGACCGCGCAAAAAAATTACGCCTTAGCGCTGATTTCCAAACAATTGGTTGAAGATGCCGATTACCTTTTAAAAGAAAACGATAAGGATGTCAAAAACGCAAAGCATGACGGGGTTCATGAATCATTGATTGACCGCCTTTTATTAACTAAAGAGCGAATTTTGAGCATGGCGGAATCATTGGAGCAACTTGCTGAACTCGAGGATCCGACCGGTGAAGTATTGGAAGAATGGGAACGCCCCAATGGACTATTCATTCAAAAGGTTAGAGTGCCGCTTGGCGTAGTCGGAATGATTTATGAAGCAAGGCCGAATGTTACTGTTGATGCATCAAGCCTTTGTTTAAAAACGGGAAATGCTGTGCTCTTGCGCGGAAGCTCATCGACCATTCATTCGAATCGGGCCATTGTGAAAAGCATTCATCGCGCCATTGAACAAACGGATCTCCCTGTCGATTGTATCCAGTTGATCGAAGATACATCAAGGGAAACCGCCGCAAAAATGTTCACATTAAAGGAATATCTCGATGTACTCATACCGCGTGGCGGGAAGAAATTGATCCAGACGGTCGTCGAAAATGCGTCCGTTCCTGTTTTAGAAACGGGTGCCGGAAACTGCCACATATTTATTGATCATTCCGCAGAGAAAGAAATGGCGATTGACATCGTCTTGAATGCAAAAACACAGCGCCCTTCTGTCTGCAATGCGATTGAAACCGTGCTTGTACACGAAGATTGGGAACACGGCCATCTAAAAGAGCTCATCGAACGCCTTGAACAAAGCGGTGTCGAACTGCGTGGCGATGAAAATTTGCAACGCCGTTTCCCTTCTCTTCTGCTGGCGACTGAAGAGGATTGGGAAACTGAATATTTAGATACCATTTTAGCGATGAAGCTTGTCCGTGATGCAGATGAAGCGATCGCCCATATTAACCGTTGCGGCACTAAACATTCCGAAGCGATCATTTCAGAAACAGCGAAAAATGTGGAGCGTTTTTTCCAATTGGTCGATGCATCTACGCTATACCATAATGCCTCGACTCGCTTTACCGACGGATTTGAATTTGGCTTTGGCGCTGAAATCGGCATCAGCACGCAAAAGCTGCACGCCCGCGGGCCGATGGGGCTTCCGGCGTTAACCTCAACGAAATACATTATAAAAGGAAATGGCCAGATACGAACGTAACCGATTTTTTTGTTATACTAGTGATTGAAATGTTTCCTCCGGATAAAAAAAGCGCTGCTTTGGAAAATAAAATTCAAGGTTTGGAAAATAATTTCGTGAGTTTGGAAAATAAGTTTGCGAGTTTAGAAAATAAAAACTAAAGTTCGGACAATATTGCAGTTAGGTGTTCAATAAATAACGTGCAATAAGACTATTTTCCTGCGTTTTTTTAGAAACTTTTCGCATCATGAAAGGAGTTCTGCATGAAATCACTAGTACTTGCTGAAAAACCGAGCGTCGCGCGGGACCTTGCCCGCGTTCTCGGCTGCAATAATAAACAAAAGCATTACATCGAAGGTCCACGCTATGTCGTCACATGGGCGCTTGGCCATCTCGTCGAATTAAAAATGCCAGAGGATTATAACAAAGACTATAAAACGTGGCGCCTTGAAGACTTGCCAATCATTCCAAAACAGATGGGGCTGAAAGTGATCCGGCAAACGAGCCCGCAATTCCGCGGAATTGAACAGCTTGCAAAACGAAAAGACATAAAAGAACTTATCATTGCGACCGATGCCGGACGCGAAGGAGAACTTGTCGCCCGCTGGATCATGGAAAAAGTCCGCTGGCAGAAACCGGTGAAGCGGCTCTGGATCTCTTCTCAGACTGACCGGGCCATCCGCGATGGTTTCAAACAGTTGAAACCGGGAAAAAATTACGATTCTCTCTATCAATCCGCCGTTTGCCGCGCCGAAGCCGACTGGCTAATTGGATTGAACGTCACCCGGGCGTTGACAACAAAATATAACGATCCATTGTCAGCTGGCCGTGTTCAGACTCCGACGCTGGCGATGATTCTAGAACGGGAAAAAGAAATTCAGTCGTTCGTCCCAAAAGAGTATTGGACAATTCACGCGAAAATCGGCCCACTTGAAGCGATGTGGGAACGGAATGGAGAAAAACGGATTTTTGACGGCGAAAAGGCTACTGCCCTATTCAACAAAGTGAAAGGGCAAAAAGGAATCGTGAAAAAAGTAGAACGCAAAGAAAAAAGCGAGCCCCAGCCGCTTCCGTATGATTTAACTGAGTTGCAGCGGGATGCGAACCGCCGTTTTGGCTTTTCCGCTAAAAAAACGTCAAGCGTGCTGCAAAGCCTATACGAACAGCATAAACTCGTCACGTACCCGCGCACCGATTCCCGCTATTTGACGAAAGAGATGGAATCAACGATGGCGGACCGGCTTCAAGCCATCTCCTCCGGCTATAAAGAAGAAGTGCAGCCTATTTTAAAACAAAAAGGGAAAGTGCTAGCCAAACGCGTCTTCAACGATGATAAGGTAACAGATCATCATGCGATCATACCGACGGATGAGCCGCTTCATTTAGGGGACCTTTCGACCGACGAACGAAAGCTGTATGATTTGATTGTCCGGCGTTTCCTTGCGTTATTCTATCCTGCGTATCGGTATGAAACGGTTCATGTGCAACTGGAGGTCGAAGGCGAAACGTTTACTGCCCGCGAAACTTCCATAATCGACAAAGGCTTTAAAACAGTAACCGGGAAAGATGACGAAGAAGACTCTTCAAAACCTCTTTCATCTCTTACTGTTGGACAAACGCTATCGATCAAAAACGAAAAGTTGGAGAAAAAGCTGACCGAACCGCCAGCGCGTTTCACAGAGGCCGATTTATTAAGCAAAATGGAAAAATACGGGCTCGGCACGCCGGCAACACGGGCAGACATCATTGAGCGCCTTCTTGGTACAGAAGCGATTGAACGGAAGAACAACCGCCTGACGCCAACGCCTAAAGGAAAGCAACTGATCGAGCTTGTCAATGATGAATTAAAATCGCCCGAGTTGACCGCCCGTTGGGAACGCGAGCTAGAATCTATCGCCCGCGGCAAAGGAAATGCCGAAGAATTTTTGCGCAACATCCGAAAGCAAACGAAACAGCTTGTCTTTGAAATTAAAGGAAGCGAAAAGTCGTACCGGGCCCATAATTTAACAGGTTCCAAATGTCCGGAATGCGGGTCATTTATGAAAGAAGTCAATAGCAAGGATGGTAAAGTGCTTGTCTGTTCCGACAGAGAATGCGGCTTCCGTAAGCGAAAAGACCCGAAGCTCTCCAATCGCCGCTGCCCGCAATGCCATAAGCGCATGGAGATGCACGAAGGAAAAGCGGGGCTTTACTTCCAATGCCGTCCATGTAATGTCGTTGAAAAAGCACAGGATAAGAAAAAAACCGTATCCAAGCGTGAAGAGCGCCAGCTCCTGAAAAAATACGCAAAAGAAGAGCCGGTCGGCAACAGCCTTGCCGATGCCCTTAAGGCGGCGCTGAAAAACAAAGAATAGCAACGTTAAACCGCAAGCGAAATGGCTTGCGGTTTTTCTGCGATTTCTCGTTAGAGGCATTATTCGATATCGTATTGATGCAGCACTTTCTCGATCTTGATCGCTTTGCCCATATCACCTTTCACCTTTAACTTCCCCGTCATATAGGCTACTGCTCCATTTAACTTTCCGACGATCAATTTTTTAAAATCTTTCATCTTCAACTGCAACGTGCAATCCGCTTTAATCGGCGATTCTTGTTTAATCACAGCTTTTCCATCTGCCAAATGCAGCTGGAACGAATCACTCTCATCAATGATGTCAAATTGATAGATCGCGTTCATTCCTTCAATCGGTTTCGGATTGGCATTCAACACCATTTCCATTTTCTCTTTCGTCTCCTGTAGCGTATAATCGAGGATGCTTTTAGCCATACTCCGCTTTCCCCTCCAATAATTGTAATGTTCTGAATTAATACTATATCAAATGGTTGGGGAACACAATGATTTACCCGGGAAACAACTCATAGGATGAAGCAACTGCCCGCACAATCCTAATAGTTTAAATTATTTATACTCCGCTTCTTTTTGCTTAATTTCTTCCGCTGATAGATTGAGAGCCGCCTGCGGCCCTTCAAACCGCTTTTTATAATAGCCGAAGTCCATAATGACTAAAAGGATGAACATTCCAATTAGTGCATAGGCAGCGTTTTGATTCGGCGGGATGACCATGACGATGCAAATAAATACAATCCAGATTAAGCTTAAAACATTGATTGCTTTGCTCCAGCTTCCCAGATTCCACGGCCCGAGGTGCTTCGGTTGAAAAATTCCTTTTGCTTCAGCCCTCAGCTTTAAAAAAATGGGAATGCCGTAGGCCACATAAAGCCCGACAACGCTGACCGCCGTTAAAAAGGCAATCGTCGTATATGTCGTATCGGGGTTCACTTTTTTAATTACGTAATCGACAAGTGCAAGCACAAAAGATAGGATGACGGCAAGCCAGATCGCTTTTGCAGGTGTACGGTATTTTCGGCTGACTTCAGACCATTGATTGCTAAAGGGCATCCCTTTATCGCGGGAGAAAGCGTACATCATCCTTGAAAATGATGTAATGGAAGCCAGCCCGCAAAACCACATCGCAAGGGTGACGAGCCATAATACGACATAGCCGAAAGTTCCCCCAAGCGCATGATCAATGACATAAATAAAGGCATTGTCGGAAGCGACCGCTCCTTGAGCATCTTTAATTGAAAGGGTGACGAAGGAAAGCATGATAAAGCCAAAAACAAACGAGAAAGCGACAGATGAGAATATCCCCCACGGGGCGCGCACTCTCGGCATGACGGTTTCTTCAATTGCATGGGCGGACGCATCATAACCGGTAAACGTCCATTGCGATTGCAAAAGTCCGATTAAAAAGGCTAGAAAATACGGTTTTTCCGAAAACGTCTGGCCGACTTGAAACAAATAATCTACCGGCTTTAAGCCGCCTTTTGTGAAGAACGCAAGACTGATGACAAGAATGAAGACAACGATGATGTGATACCATGCGGAAAAATCATTCAGACGGGCAACCACGCGAATACCGACATGATTTAAAATGCCATGAAGCAATAAAACGATTCCAAAAACGATCAATATCGTCGTATCCGTAGAGGTGTAGCCAAAGACATTAGCTATAAGTGGGTCGGCAAACAAGGCGACAGAATAATCGATGCCCGCGACGATTCCGATCTGGCCAATCAGATTGATCCAGGCCGTATACCATCCCCACCTTTTATTGTTAAGAATAGCAGCCCAGTGATACAATGCGCCCGCTGTCGGGATCGCTGATGCCAGCTCCGCCAGCGAGGCGGCGACGAGCAAACAGAAAAGGGCAACAATTGGCCAGCCAAATCCCATCATGCCCGGTCCCCCATACAAAAGGCCATGTCCATATAGCGACACCGCGCCTGTTAAAATCGATATGATAGAAAATGAGATGGCAAAATTTGAAAATCCGCCCATGTCCCGAAGCAATTCTTGCGCATAGCCGAAGCGGTTTAAATCCTCTTTATCTTGCAGCGCTTGCTTATTATCTGCCATAAACAAACCTCCCTTAATCGACAATTGTCATTGCACCCTATACATCTACATTTGCATTTGAAACTTCCAAATCCACGCCTGACCGATTTGTCTTCCCTTTTGCCCCGAGAAAATGTTCATGATGAGCTTCATCAAAAGCCCGAACGCTTTGATTGGCTTTCATGCCAATCGCAACTGCTGCGCCGAGCGTCAAACAGACGAATAAAATGCCGAGAATTAGCATCATTTCACCTCCTTTCCTTTCATCAAAAAATGTAATAAAAAAGAAGCCGACAAATATACTCCGGCGGGGAGTAGATTTGGCAAGCTTCTTTGCTCATTTATTTACTTGCTTTCATTATAAAAACAGTACAGATAGTTGTCAATATTCAAACTATTCATTCAACCAATAACAAAACCGCATGCCTTTGCATGCGGTCTGTTGCCGGTCAACCAGCTTTTTCATCTATAAACTCTTCGGACATCGGTCTGATTTTTTTCGAACCGACCAGCGCATAGTAGACGATGGCCAGAGCTAATATAGCGATGATCACAACCCAGAGCGGAAGAACTAACCCGAAAATTGGCAATTTTGTTGTCATAATGCTATATTTCAAAATGCAAAATAATGTAAACAAGCCTAAAATTAAAGATACTGCCGGAACGATCGGATAACTTACTTTAAATGGTCGTTCTAAATTTGGTTCTTAATTTGGTTCTTTCTTTCTTAAAAGAAAGAGAGAAATCAAGCTAATGCAATACATGAGCATAGCGCCAAATACCGACAATATAATAAGCGCGTTGGCAAAATTCGCGGAACCGGCACAAATTACCCCGATCGCACCTGGAACGATTAATCCCCAGTGCGGCACTCCTTTTGGATTGAGCCTGGATAAAAACTTTGGCAAATAGCCTGCTCTCGCCATTGCAAACGTTTGGCGGGAATAACCGATAATAATGCCGTGCAAACTTGCAATTAAGCCGAACAATCCGATAACGGCCAAAAATTTCGGCAGCACGCTTCCCTCGCCATATGCATTTGCCAGTGCTTGCGGTAGCGGAAAATCTGCAGGAGTTCCTTTTCCCCCGCCTAACCCGGCAGTGACGATTAACGTGAATATGGTTGCCGTTGCTAACGTGATGATTCCGGATATAAACCCTTTCGGAATGTCTTTCTTTGGATTTTTTACTTCTTCTGCCGCCATCGCCCCGCCTTCGATCGCAAGGAAAAACCAGACAGCAAAAGGAAGAGCTGCCATTACGCTCGCAAACCCATTCGGAAGGGCTTTTTCATTAAAAATATTGGCCGCTTCAACATGGGGAATGCCGGCAACATAATAAGTAGCCAACCCAATTAAGGCGAAAATGGTTGCAACCAATTCAATAAGGGCCGCTCCCTTAACACCGATCATATTAATCAAAATAAAAAAGATAAATACGCCTACCGTGGCATACACCGGATTAACGCCAGGAATCAAGAAATGAATATATGCCCCTGTTGAAACAGCGATGGCGGGTGGTGCAAAAACAAACTCCAGCAAGCATGCGATCCCGGCAATATATCCGCCGAAGGGACCCATTGCCCTTCTCGCGTAAGCCGACGGTCCTCCGGCATGCGGAATAGACGTGGACAACTCCGCATAGCTGAAAATAAAGGTAGTATAAAAGATCGTCACGATGACAGCGGCAACGATCAATCCAACGACGCCGCCTTCATGGAAACCGTAATTCCAGCCAAAATACTGTCCGGATATGACCATTCCAACCGCAATCGCCCATAAATGAATAGGAGTAAGCGACTTTTTCAAATCGTTCTTTTTCTCCATGCGATCCCTCCTTTACGATTAAAAATCTAGTGCCCTTTCTAGAAAAGCAGTTTCGATTTCAGTTACTTTTGTGAAATCAGAAAAAAAATATCATGATTATTCCAATTCATTAAAAATATCTCGTTCTCCGACAATAATTTACAAATTTAGGACAATAAGTACACCATTTTGGACAATAAAACTTACTTTTTGGACAAAAAGTGTAAAAAATACAAATTTTATTGTCCGATTGAGGACCCTTATTGTCCGACACTACCGATTTATTATCGGAAATCGATAGTTTATTGTCCGAACGTCTTAAGTTTAGATTAAAAGTAGAAAGTAGGGGCACTAGTCCTCTTTTTTCTTTCTTTTGCTTTTCGGTTCATCCTTTTTCTCGGAAGAAGCTGCCGATGATGCCTCATTACCTTTTGAGGTGGCTGTCTCTTTAGTATTTTTTACCGGTTTCAATAATATGCCGACTTCCGAGTCTGGACGCGGGATCACATGTGATGAAACGAGCTCGCCGACGCGCTTTGCTGCTTCCCTGCCGGCTTCGACAGCCGCCTGGACGGCCCCGACGTCGCCTTCTACTAAAACGGTCACCAATGCTCCATCAATCTTTTCTTGCTTGATGAGTTTGACATCGGCTGATTTAACCATCGCATCCGCCGCTTCAATCGAGCCGATCAATCCTTTTGTTTCAATCATCCCTAAAGCCTTTCCCATTTTCTTCACCTGCTTTCTACATCAATTGAATCAACGATCCCAACAACGACAGAATCAATGGGCAAATCTTTTTCCGGTACGGCAAACCTCGCCGCACTTCCGGTCGTGACCATCACTTTATCCCCGATTCCGGCCCCGATTTGATCCGCAGCAATAATTGGCGCTTCCACAGGGGACCCGTCCGGCATTTCAAATTGCACAACCAAAAACTTTAGCCCGGTCAATCCATCTTCTTTCCGGGTCGCCCATACATTTCCGATCACTGTTCCTAATCGCATTGCATCACCGCCCACTATCCTCAAAACAAAGTTGAATTCCTTTTTTCCTTGCGGCATCTTTAGCCAGTGGCGTAACAATTGTGGCTTTGTTCAACAAAACCTTCTCACTATGAATGTGATTTATTTTGCTTTCCGTCAATAATTTTTCGTGATAAACAACTATGTTTTCCGGTTTTCCAGTGAAAGCCGCTTTTGAAAGCGCTCCATCTAATTGCTCAAGAGTCGTGACAAAAGCGCCAAACGTTTCAAGCCGTTTTCTCTGGTTTTCTAAATATTGTTTATAAGCGGAAGTCGTTTCCGAGCCCCATGCCCACTCTTCTTTTTCAGACAAAACAAGAGTGGCAGGAATGTTTAAATGAAGCACTCTGGCTAATAGCTTGGACTTATAAGTGTCGGTTAGGCCAATCGCACCGCGAACGATGAAATCTTGATCGCTATTTAAAAAAATGACATGGGAAAATTCATTGGTTATTTCCTCTTCCTGGGTGCTTGCCGCCACGCTAATGTTCCAATATGGCCGGCATTTTTCAATGACTGTCTCAAGTCCGGCCCCGCCTTTACTTTCATCGTCGATAATCAATAATCGGGGCTTGCTATATGCTTCTTTTTCTTCGGAAAGCAGCCGCCGAACGACCTCTTCCACGATTTTCTTTACTGTATCAATATCCAATTTGCCCGTATTCATTGCCCTCCCCTGCTTTCCCGTTTAAACAACGTGCCTGTCTGCCCTTTTGAAATAAATGCCGCATTTGCCTCATCGGTATCGATATGCATTTCAAGACGGTACCTGGAAGATACGCGCACGAGCACTTGCTCAAAGGTAACCGGCCGTTCAGACTCAACTTTAACGTCGACATATTCCTGATCTTTCACCTTATAATGTTCGGCATCTTCAGGGGTCATATGAATATGCCGGCCGGCGATAATCAATCCTTCATGGATATAAATGCTTCCTTTCGGGCCGATTAACGTACATGGAGATGAGCCTGATATGTCTCCCGATTGCCTGAGTGGGGGAGTAACACCGAGCTTTAGGGCGTCCGTCCGGCTAATTTCAATCTGGGTGGAGCCCCGGGCCGGTCCTAAAATCCTGACCCGTTCGATGCTCCCTTTCACACCTGCAATTGTAATTGTCTCATTTGCCGCAAATTGTCCTGGTTGCGATAAATCGGACCGTTTCGATAGCTTAAACCCGTATCCAAACAGCATTTCAAGATGTTCCTTTGAAAGATGGGCATGTCTTGCGGAAACAGCAATCGGGACAGGCTTAAAGCGATTTTGGCGCTGTTCAAATTGCTTCATGACCTCCTCCACAATGGAATGTACAGCTTGTTGATTAATCACTACTTGCACCACCTTTTACAACTTGCTGCTACATCGTTTCAAGTTTTGGAAGAATGCTTTCAAGCTCGTTGTGAGGGCGCGGAATGACGTGAACAGAAAGAAGTTCACCGACACGCTGGGCAGCAGCGGCTCCGGCTTCTGTAGCCGCTTTGACAGCCCCGACATCTCCTCTCACTAAAACAGTGACCAATCCGCCGCCGACATGCACTTTCCCGACTAAATGCACATTTGCCGCTTTTACCATCGCATCTGCCGCTTCAACGGAAGCTACCAATCCTTTTGTTTCGATCATTCCTAAAGCTGTAAGTTCTCTTGACATTGTAAATTCCTCCTAAACGTAGTTTTTTATTTTTATAAATGGCTTATCGCCTTGCTGACCATTCTGACAATCGTTTCTTTGTCTGCCGCCCCGGTTGCCCCAACTTTTGCCACGACCTCGCTCACAATCTCTTTTAGCAAATCTTCTTGATTAGTTGCCGGGCTCTTTGGTTCGGCGCTTGATTTGATTTCTATTTCTTTCGTTTCATAGGCCATTCGTTTTTTATTCAACAAATGGGTGACCGTTACATTATCAGAAGTAATATTTCCGCCAAAAGTTCCGCATCCAAGCGTCAGCGATGGCTTCAAACCTGTCGTAGCGCCAACGGCACCGAGCGCGGATGGTGTATTGACGAGCAATCTAGAAACTGGCATTTGTAGCGCGAATTTCCTTGCGATTTCTTCGTCGGTCGTATGGAGCGCCAGCGAATGCCCTCTTCCGCCCAATGCAAGCAGCCTGTCGCATACCGCCATTGCCTCGTTCCAATCCGAGACGGTATAAAAGCCAAACACCGGAGCTAATTTTTCAATGGAAAAAGGGACGCTCTTCGCGATGTTCGACTCAAAAGCGATTAAGAGCCGCGTGCCGTCCGGAACGTTTATATTGGCCATTTGAGCAATCACCCGGGCGGACTTTCCGACGATTTTCGGATTTAATTTTCCCGCAACAGGAGAGATGACTTTTTCCATCTTCTCTTTCTCATCATCGTTTAAAAAGTAAGCGCCCTCGTTTTTGAATTCCCGGATGACCATTTCTTTAATGGATTGATCAACGACAAGGGCTTGCTCAGATGCGCATATTGTGCCGTTATCGAACGTTTTGCTGGCGATGATGCGCTTTACCGCTTTTGCCACTTCTGCCGTTCGTTCGATATAGGCAGGAACGTTTCCCGGTCCGACTCCATAAGCGGGTTTTCCTGAACTATAAGCCGCCCTGACGAGCCCTCCTCCGCCGGTTGCAAGGATGACGTTCACATCGGGATGCTTCATCAGCTGCTGGGTTGCTTCCATTGTCGGGCTCGTAATCCAGCCAATCAATCCCGCGGGGGCGCCCGCTTTTTCAGCGGCCTCCCTGCAGATTTTGAGCGCCTCGACCGTACATTTTTTAGCGGAAGGATGCGGGCTGAAAACAATGGCGTTTCCCGCCTTGACAGCGATTAGCGTTTTATAAATGGCGGTTGAAGTTGGATTCGTCGTCGGGACGATCCCTGCCACGACTCCAAATGGGGCCGCCACCTCTACAATTTTCTTTTGCTTATCCTCATAAATGACGCCGACGGTCTTCTCATCTTTGATCGATTCATATACTTCTTTTGAGCCTACATGGTTTTTGATCACTTTATGCTCGACAACCCCGAGCCCCGTTTCTTCTACAGCGAGGCGCGCCAGCTCATATGATTTCTCATAGGCGGCGTCGGCTATCGCTTTGACGACGTTGTCCACTTGTTCTTGGGAAAATTTGCTGAACGCTAACTGGGCTTCCTTCGCCATTTGGACGGCATTTCTCATTTCCTGCAAGGTTTCGAGGTCTTTATCTATGTCTATCATCAGAATCACTCCTTCCCAAGTTGCTTAATAGAACGAAATCGGCTTTCTGGCGATTTCGATGATGCTGTCGCGAAATGCATCGGCCGCCGCCTTGCAGGCGGATTGGCTGCCGGTTAATAAAGCACCGCCAAAGTTTGTTTCTGAAGGCGGCCCGAAAAATGTCTGCATCGTCACATCGGCGGCTTTAAGCGCTGCATCAAGTCCATACATCGCTTCAAGCGGCGGGGCGATTAAATAAGCAAGAGGATCCCCGATTGGAATATTAGCGATCTTTGACAAATAACTTCCGGTCCTTGGCACAACATGGGCATATAAAGCATGAGTCCCCTCCTCATTTAATGATTCAAAGTAGGCATCGTGCTCAATGACCGTTTGGGCTGCTTCAATCCCACTGATCACTTCATCCGGGCTCGGCCCGGCAATGATCCCGATGAATTCTCCCGATAAAGGGCCTGAAGAATGGCTTGCCCCGGCATAAAAGGACTTGGCGTAAACGACTTCCACTTCTGATTGTTTTGTCGCTTCATCCAATGCGGTATATCCGACGTCATCGATGGTCGTCGTCAACATTCCAAGGCTTCTCTGGTTCGGCTTTAATTGAAATTGCTTATATAGCCCTTCATCAATATTGGGAATGATTCTTACAGCAAGGATTTCTGCTTTTATCGGCTCTAAAGACACTGTAATCTCCATCCTTTTAACGTTCTTTTTTCACAAGCGAAACCCCGCTTGCCTCGTATTTTAAAATTTTTTGAATAACACTCCCGAGATACGCCCCTGCTTCTACTGGAGGAATCCCTCCTTCATGGATGTTTGAGATGACCATCCGGTCCGCTTCAATCGTCCCTTTTCTCGGTTTATAGCAAAGATAGGCGCTGAGAGATTCGGCGCTAACAAGACCAGGTCTTTCGCCGATAAGAAGAACGGCCACTTCCGGCTCCAAGATCTCCCCGATTTCATCCATCACCGCGACCCGGCCATTTTTAATAAAAAATGGCGTTCCTTCTTTCAAACCGAGGCTGTTTAATGATTGCTGGAGCGATAAATAAACGTCTTCCACGTTTTTTTCGATCGCCTCTGAGCTTAGCCCGTCTGAAATGATGACTTGCACTTGCGGGGCCTTTACGCAAGTTTCTGAAATCTTTTTCTTTGCTTCTTCGGACAATTTTCTGCCAAGATCCGGACGGCGAATGTATTCTTCCTGGTTCTGCACCATTGTTTGCACCGAAAACCAGTTCATTTTTTCCAAAAGTTGTTCTGTCACTTCCCCGTAAACCGCGTCAACAGCCGCCGCGTGATCAAGCCGGAATTTAAGCAACGTTTTCGTCTTTGGCCGCACTCCTGCCCGGCCAATGCCTATCCTTGCAGGTGTCTTTTTGCAAGCGTCCAGCAGCTGCTCTTTTTCTTTTGGGTCATCAACGAACGTTTCGAACGCCGGCTCCTCTTCCGGGGTTTCTTTTTCCTCGCGATTCCTGGCGTACTTTGAAAAATCAGGCACTGTATTTAAGTTCCCGTGCAATTTCACCATTCCAGCCGTTTTTGCCGGAACTTGTTGGTCCGGTTTCTCTTTATCCTTTGAATGAAGCTCCTTGAGCACCATTTCCGTGATCTTCTCTACTAAACTGGCATCCATTGTTCAATCACCTCCTATCAAGAGAAAATCGTCAAATCGCCTGCAAGCTTTGTTAATTTGCCACTTTCCATAATCCCCATTTCCTCCAGCCACTCTTCAAATAACGGTGAAGGCTTGCGGCTCATTGTTTGGCGCAATGTTGCGACATCATGGTAGCTCATCGATTGATAATTGAGCATGCAATCATCGCCCATTGGCGTCGCAATGATAAAATTGACGCCAGCCGCCGTCAAAAGGACGCCTAAATCTTCCATGTCATTTTGGTCCGCCCGAATATGGTTCGTGTAACAAATATCCACTCCCATCGAAATGTCGTGCATCTTGCCCATAAAATGATCTTCAAGGCCAGCCCGGATGACTTGCTTGCTGTCATACAAATACTCGGGGCCGATAAAGCCGACAACAGTATTTAACATGTACGGATTATATCTTCTCGCAAATCCATAGTTTCTTGCTTCCAGTGTCACCTGGTCGATGCCATAGTGGGCTTCCGCCGAAAGCTCGGATCCTTGCCCGGTCTCGAAGTAAAGGCGGTGCGGGCCGGATGATGTTCCATATTTATTGATCATGTCATTCGCCTCATCAATAAGAGCGGCATCGATTCCAAATGATTTATTCGCTGCTTCCGTGCCTGCAATGCTCTGGAAAATCATATCCGCAGGCGCCCCTTGCTCAATTGCCTTCATTTGCGTCGTAACATGGGCGAGCACACAGTTTTGCGTTGGGATTTTCCACTTTTCGATAAAATCGTGAGTAGCGTGCAAAAGCCGCTTTACGCTTTCAACAGAATCGTCGACCGGATTAATGCCGACAACCGCATCTCCAATGCCGTAAGAAAGCCCTTCTTTTAATGAAGCGATCATCCCTTCTACGCTGTCGGTCGGGTGGTTCGGCTGCAATCTCGAGGCAAGCACTCCTTTTTGCCCGATTGGAATGTTGCAATGGGTGATCACTTCTAATTTATTAGCGGCATGGATAAGATCCAAATTGGACATTAATTTTGTCACAGCGGCGATCATTTCGCTGCTAAGCCCGCGGCTAATCCGCTTCAACTCATTTCCCGTTGTATCGTCACTCAAAATGTATTCTCTTAGTTCCGCCACCGTCCACCCTTTCATAGATGAATAGATCGGTTCATTGATAAGTCCATCGATGATTCGTGAAACTTCATCTTCTTCAGGTGAAAGGAGCGGGTAGTTGCGGATATCAGCGAGTGTAATATTGCTTAGCACTTGTTTAGCTGCAATTCTTTCCTGAACCGTTTCTGCGGCTATCCCTGCCAGCCGGTCGCCGGATTTCTCTTCATTTGCTTTTGCGAAAACTTCTTTTAAATCTTTAAATTGGTACACTTGACCAAGCAATTTTGTCGAAAGCTTCATGTCAATCACCTTTCTTATGAATGAAATGCAAGGGTCTTTACGACAACTGGAACGACCTCCGATTGCAACATATGACCGATATCTAAATAATCGCCGTTTTCAACCCGGATTTGATCGATGCAGATGATCTCCCTTCTGGACTTCAATGCTCCTAATGACTGCCCGAGGGCTTTCGCTATATCATTGGCCACGACAATGACCATCGGATGGTTATTTTGATACTGGCGCTCTAGCCCGTTTAAAAGCCAGCGGGCCAGGGCTTGAACTTCGCTAAATCGCAAAACATTCAATCCGGTCAAGTAAAGTGCGAAATTATTTCCTTCCTGCTGAGGGTCATACAAGTTAATTGCATGGTCAATGGCATTGTTGATTTTGCTTTCCCCATCTTTCATCCCTTCCATTCTCACATGATAGACCGGCAGATTTTTTATCGGAAGCTTTGAAGGGTGTACGTGGATGGTTGCCCCGCTTATTTCCGTTGTTTGCGTACCTGCGCCGAGAACGGTAGCCCTTACCGTTTCCGCCGGTTCGATCCACTGCCATTGCCTAAGCCGTTCGCTCGCTCTTAGCCGCTTAGCAAGACGGGTTCCAATGTCATCGTATATGGCCCGGCTTTCTTGATGTTCCAATCGGTATAAACATTCACTTACTCCGCCTGAAAACATGATCGCTTCCACTGTTTCTCCCCATTGTGGGGCGTGCCCTAATAAAAGAGGATTTTCCTCTACTCGTTTCTTTCCGAGCAAAACATCACACAATGAATCTGCCATAAAATCGAGTATAGGACCCAGCCTTTCATCATTTTTTGGCCCCCCTACTTCAAGCGATAACCCGAGCTTTTTCGCAACTTGCTTTACCGAAGGTGCAACATATGAGATTCTTTCATTTTGAAACTCTATCAATCTCCCGCCGATATGAAGAGTGCATGTTCCTAATAGATTCCCCCGCTTGTATATGGCAATGTTAGCCGTCCCGCCGCCAATGTCGATATTGGCAATCACTTTGCCAGTTTCTATTGAATAGTCATAAGCCCCGGAACCTTTCGCCGCAATGACTCCTTCTAAGTCAGGCCCGGCTGTAGCTACGAGAAAATCCCCCGCCTTATCCGAAAGAAAATGGATGATGTCGCCCGCATTTTCTTTCGTCGCGCTTTCACCTGTAATGATGACCGCTCCCGTCTTTACTTCTTCTGGGACAATGCCCGCTTTTTGATATTCTTGTTGAACCAATTTATAAACAGCATCGATATTGATAAGATGCTTCTCGCCGATGAGCGGAGTTTTAAAAATAGGGCTTTTGTAAATGACGTCTTTATCGATAATTTCAATCCGGGGGACATGGGACGATCCCGCTGTATTGGTAAGAGTGAACCGGCTGATCACCATCTTTGTCGTACTTGTTCCAATATCAATGCCTGCGCTGATCATCGTCTCCTTCTTAGATTCCCTTATCAATTGATCACCCCCATTTCTAGTTTCGCTAAAACGAGAAAAAGCCTAATAAAACAATCCATCTAAAGATTGCTTTATTAGGCTCCGTTGCCTGATTTATTCTTTTAGCAAGAAATCCTGGCGCTAAAGTCAAGTTGTTTATGCTTAATGACATAGTTGGCGACATCTTTCATGACCAACCGGTGGTTCATGCAATACGCCCGCAATTTTTTGTAGGCTTCTTCTTCCGTAAGATTGTATTGATCGATTAATATTCCTTTTGCCTTTTCAATAACTTTTCGATCTTCAATTTTTTGTTCCAGATTTTTAATGTTTCCTCTTAAATCATTCATTCTTTTTGTTTGCGCGAGAGCGATTTCCACAGCGGGAATCAGCTGTTTTTCCGTAATCGGCTTGACAAGGTAGCCGATGACGCCCGCGTTTTTGGATTGCTCGATGAATTCCGATTCGCTGTAGGCCGTCAGCAGCAAAATGGGGATATGATACGCTTTATCAATGATCTTTGATGCTTTTAGCCCATTCATTTTCGGCATTTTTACATCCATAATGATTAAGTCAGGTTGATTGAGAGCGGCAAGTTCAATGGCGAGTTCGCCGGTGTTGGCTTCCGCTACAACATCGTAGCCTGCTTCTGTCAGCATTTCTTTCAAATCCATGCGTAAAATGGATTCGTCATCTACGACCATGATTCTTGGTTTGCTCACGATTCTCCCTCCTCTTCTAAACAGAACTGCACCTTGGCTGTAGTTCCCCTGCCGCTATTCGGATAGATATCAAATGTTCCCGAAAGGTCAAATTGTGTCAGGTTCCTGACGATTTCAAGCCCTAATTGTTCTTTTTTATCATCAGGATTGAAGCCGACGCCATCATCTTTTACGCTAAGGGTAATCACTTCATTCTCTTTTTTCAGGCTGATGTCAATTTGCCCGCCATTGCCGTTTTTATAGCCATGTTTCACGCTATTTTGCAAGATTTCCGTGAAAATAAGGGCAAGCGAAACAGCTTGATTGGATTTTAATGTGATGGAGTCAAGAGCCATGACCATTTTAATCGGATTTTCTTCGAGCTCGGTATTGTAAATGAGCATCTTTGCAATTTTTTCGAGAATTTGCTTGATATCGACTTCTTCTATTCCGCTATATGATAAATATTCATGGACTGTTGCAATGCTCAATATCCGGTTGAGGCTTTCTTTATACAACGCCTTTGTCTCTTCCGGAACGCCTCTTCTCATTTGGAGACGAAGGAGGCTGGCAACAGTTTGCAAATTATTTTTTACTCGATGATGGATTTCTTTAATGACTGCCGACTTTACCACTAATTGGCGCTCCTTCTCACGCAGATCGGATATGTCCCTCAAATTGACTAGCAGCTTTCTCTCTGTTTCTTCCGATTGCAGGCCGATGATTCGCTTAATGTAAACTCTTCCACGATGGGTCACTTCCTGCTCGACAATTCCTTTTTGAAAATAGTCTTCTTTTTTGACAAACGGAAGTATTTCTTCAAGCCTCTTATTTTTGTAATTGAATGGTCCGCCTTCTTCATAATGCATTTGCAGTAAGCTGATCGCAAAATTATTTGCGTATAAAATTTCCCCATTTTCATTCAGCAAAAGAAGAGCTTCTTCGATGACATCGGGAATGGAGGGATCCCTTGATATCAAATCCCAAAATGTCCGGCTGAATTCCTCCGTCGTTTTTGATAAAAAAGCAATTTCCTTTTCATGTTTCACCTGAGTGGTAATATCTTTTTCAGAGATGAGCAATCCAATCGGTTTTCCCGAATGGTTTAGAATAGGCATTACATTCTGGTTGACGTGCACGCCTTCATGGGTCACCGCCCTGTTCACCATTTCAGGCTGGCCTGTCCGATAAGCTCTAAAAACGGCCGGTTCATATGTTTCGTAAATAAAGTTGCCGACGACAGGCTCCTTGTATAATCGCTTATCAGTAGTTGGAAAAGCTTCGGCTACGACTAGAGCCTTTTGGTTGTCTTTCACTATGCAATCAATAAACACATGAGATTGGGACAAGTCTGCAATGGTTTGCATCATCTTGCTTTTTTCAATAATTAGCCCGATTTCTTCATCGGCCAATGATGTATGCTGTTTGCAAAGTTCTTGAATTTCAAATGATTTGTCCATGCCGAAAGCCCCTTTTAACGCAGAAAGGCACCTTCAACACAGCACGAATCTACCGCTTGAAAGGCGCCTTTGCCTTATACGTATCCTTTTGTAATTTCAGAATACTTTATATTTTTATAAATGTAAAGGGTTTCATATAAATACCAATGTTTCATCATCACAATGACCGCTGTAGTATTGAAAAATTTCCTTCATGGAATTGCATGTTACGAGATTTGGAATGTGCCCGATTCCCTTTTTCGTGTAAGCTGAAGTGATGACAATTGGCCCTTTATTGATCGTTTGCTTGAGAAGCTTAATCGCCCTTGAGACATCGGCCCCTTCCTTGTCTTCTTTCGTAACGACTCCTATTGGCAATTTAGGGATGCCAGTAGCAAAACCCGGGGGAAAAATGGATTTAGCGGACGTCGCATCTTGCAAATAAATCGTATGGGTGACTTCAAGAGCTGTCGCCATAATGGATTTATAATATAAAGGGTTCTCTGCATACTCTCCCGGCGTATCGACGATCCAATCTAAAAATGTAAGGCTTTGCGTTTTTCTTGCTTCTCTTTCAATGCCTAACAGTGCATTCGTCAACGTAGATTTTCCGGCCCCGATAGCGCCTATAATCATGACGCGGTTCTTTTTTTCCATTTCTTCTCTCCTTATGATTTTGTAATCGTGGATGGCGTATAGCCAAGGTTTTCGGACAAAAACATATTGATTCGCTCCATAGCGAGCTCCACTTCGGATACACTTCCTACGATTACAAGACTTCCGGTAAACCGGTCTAAAAACCCTAACGACACACTCGCCGCTTTGGTGGCCAGATCGCCTGCAATAATGACCGTTTCGCTTGGCGTCAACGTCAAGATCCCGATCGCCCCCGACTCGATGATTCCAAGTTTATCAAACATGTCGGGATCAGGATTGGCAATAATATGGCTTAACGTCACTTGTTTTCCCGGCACAAACTCCTGAATAAAGCGCTTTTTTTCATCTGGCAATTTACAGTTCCTCCTTTTTCAACTCAGGTTCATACGAGTACGGAAAATAAAAATGGCAGTTTGGAAAATAAAATTAGTGTTTTGGAAAATAAAATCTGCAATTTAGAAAATAAATCCTGCAGTTTGGAAAATAAAATCTGCAATCTGGAAATAAATCCTGCTGTCTGGAAAATAAAATCTGCAATCCGGAAAACAAATCCTGCTGTCTGGAAAATAAAATCTGCATTTAGAAAATAACTCCTGCAGTTTGAAAATAACTTATTGATTTCAGACATTTTGAATCAGTTTTGGCCATAAACAGCATAAAAGGCCCCTGTTCATCTTGCGAACAGGGGCCTCATTGCCCGACGATTTTTTTCTTATTATATCATTGGTATAGTGAAGCGAACAATACAAGTTTTTATAAGGAACGTTCCGCCACTTTCACAAGCTGCTTCCCGAGGTTTTCCCCTTTAAAAAGGCCGAGAAACGCTTCAACTGTATTTTCGAAACCTTCGATGATGTTTTCTTTATATTTGATTTTTCCATCTTTTACCCATTTGGCGAGGTCGGCCATGCCTTCTTTAAACCGTTCCTGGTAATCAGAGACGATGAAGCCTTTCATAAGCGCACTATTGATCAAAAGCTGAGTCTGAATACGTGGCCCGACATCCGCTTTCTCTAAATTATAGAGAGAAATTTGGCCGCACAATGGAATTCTCGCTCCTTTATTGATAAGAGAAAGGACCGCATCCGAAATGGAGCCGCCAACATTGTCAAAATAAACGTCAACGCCATTCGGGCAAGCTTCCTGTAGCTTTTCTTTAATATTGTCAGCCGTTTTATAATTGATCGCTGCATCAAAGCCAAGTTCTTCCGTTAAATAGGCGATTTTTTCTTCTGATCCGGCAATGCCGACGACACGGGCTCCTTTAATTTTCGCAATTTGTCCAACGACCATTCCTACCGCACCGGCAGCTCCGGATACGACGACCGTTTCTCCTTCTTTCGGCTGCCCGATGTCAAGAAGGCCAAAGTAAGCGGTGAGCCCCGTCATTCCAAGCACGCCGAGGGCCGTTGTAATTGGCGCAAGATCGGGATCAATTTTCCCAATCCGGTCGGCACTTACGACAGAATATGTTTGCCAGCCGAGATTACCGAGCACGATATCGCCTTTTTTAAATTGGCCTGATTTTGATTCAACGACTTCACCGACGACGCCGCCCTGGACAACTTCATTTAGTTCATAAGGGGGAACGTATGATTTCCGGCCGCTCATTCTTCCGCGCATATACGGATCAACCGATAAATACAGCGTGCGAATTAATACTTCACCGTCAGCAGGCGCCTTTATATCTGTTTCGATGAATTTAAAATTTTCTATAGTTGGCGTGCCTTTTGGACGGCTTACAAGTAAAATTTGTTTGTTTTTCTCCATGGATATCTCCTCTTTCTTTTTATCTTTTTTAAAACTTTACTTTACATTCAAAGTGACTTCGATATTCCCGCGTGTTGCTTTGGAATACGGACAGACTTGATGTGCCGCTTCGACCAACTCCCTTGCCGTTTCACTCTGCACTCCTTTTACGCTCACATCTAGCTCCGCTTCTAATTGAAAGCCTCCGCCATCATCTTTGCCAATTGAAACATTCGCGGTGACTTCTGTTCCCTCTACTTTTACCTTCTTTTGACGGATGACAAAATTTAAGGCACTGTCAAAGCATGCGGCATACCCTGCGGCAAATAATTGTTCGGGATTGGTCGCTTTCCCGCCTGATCCGCCTAATTCTTTTGGCATCCTCACATCCAAATTGAGCACATCATCAGACGAAACTACCTTCCCGTTTCTTCCGCCTGTGGCAGTCACTGTTGCAGTATACATTTTTTCCATATGATTTCATCCTTTCGCATCTCAGGCCTTTTTGCTTCTGCAAACCTTTTGTAACAATGATTTAAACTCTTGAATGAGGTCTTTATACTCACTGGCTGACAATCCGCTTTTCTTGAACAACTCTTCCGGAATATCCGACGCTTGCTGTTTCAACTCCATCCCCTTTTCAGTAAGATGGATGAGCACTTTTCTTTCGTCTTCCGTTGAACGCTTCCGCTCAATGAACCCGGCAGCTTCCATCCGTTTTAATAGTGGCGTCAACGTTCCGGAGTCTAAATATAATTTCTCCCCGAGCTCTTTAACGGCAAGACCATTTTTCTCCCATAATACGAGCAGGACAAGATATTGTGGGTAGGTGATCCCGAGCGGTTCGAGCAACGGGCGGTATAAATTGATAATCTCTTTTGAACATGCATAAATTGCAAAACATAATTGATGATCGAGCTTTAGAGCTTCTTTGCTGCCTGAGAAAAGGCTGCTTTCATCATCTGCCATTGAATCATCTCCTTTTATTAATTTATATCAATTAAATTGTGCGCAATTCAATTGATGTCGATTATAATACATATTTTGTTGCAACGTCAAATTTTTATACTTTCTTCACTCTATTAGTCTATTGCTTTAAGCATTTGCCGATTTTCTAATAACCTGCTAGTCTTTAAGTGGACATCATTTATTAAGGAGCGTTTATCAACCAATGGCAATTTTAAAAAACGATTGGGCACCTTTATTGGAAGATGAATTTCATAAATCGTATTACTTGAACTTACGGCGATTTTTAATTGAGGAATATAAAACGAAAGAAATTTACCCTGACATGCATGACATTTTTAATGCCCTTCATTTCACTCCTTATGCTGATACGAAAGTGGTCATATTAGGGCAAGATCCATACCACGGACCGGGGCAGGCGCATGGCTTGAGCTTCTCCGTCAAGCCCGGGGTAAAGCCACCGCCTTCGTTGCAAAATATTTTCAAGGAATTGCACGATGACCTCGGCTGCTCTATCCCTAACCACGGCTGTCTCATTCCATGGGCGAAGCAAGGGGTTCTTCTTTTAAACACGGTCTTGACGGTGCAAAAAAGCAATCCGAATTCACATAAGGGGAAAAATTGGGAAGTCTTCACAAACCGGATCATCTCCATATTAAACGATAGGGAAAAACCGGTTGTATTCATTCTTTGGGGAAAACATGCCCAGGAAAAAATGGAGCTGATCGACACGAAGAAGCACCCTATTATCCGTTCCCCTCACCCGAGCCCGTTTTCCGCACACCGCGGATTTTTCGGCAGCCGTCCATTCTCAAGGGCGAATCAATTTTTAAAAGAAATCGGCAGCACCGAAATCGACTGGCAGCTGCCGGATATATGATGAAACTCAAAAAAGGCTACAAGCTATGTTGCTTGCAGCCTTTTTTACCTTTTATTTCACCTTTAATTTATCGGCCTGCATGTAGCGATATACAGGTATTTCATCACCGATGTCGACAGGCAGATAATTGAACGTTACGTAACTGTCGACCGATTCCGGCTCAAGGGCGAGCGAAATCATATTGGCCTCTGGTTGTGCCATGCTGAATACGTAGCTTCCTTTCGGGAAAAGAACGTTTTTCGTTGTGACATTCGTTTTGACGCTCGTTAAATAGTGGCCTTCATAATATTCAGTATCCACTGTTTTATCAGTCACGGTAAAGGCTTCGACAGGCACTTCCGTATCTTTCCGGAGCTTTTGCACTTTCACCCCATAGATCTTGAGCTTTTCCGCAATCTGATGGTAAGCCGGTGGGATAATGTAGGCGGTAGGACGTTCCCGCTCTAGTACCGGTCTGGCATTGGTCGCGCTGAAATACTCTACCTTCACTTTCGTTTTTTCCCCTTTTGCGATATCGACTACATCAAGGGTTTGATTTTCTAGAGGCGTATTTTCACTCGTTACGACAATCGGATCATCATCATTGACAGTTTTTCCTTTTTGGACAATATCGGCACGTGCCTTATCGACAACCGCTTTCACTTGATTCGCATGGTTAGCAACATAGGTCAGAATATCCGTATGTGTTGCAACCTGACTGGCGACACGCCTTGCAAAGCTTTCACGCCCGATACCGATGCCACGGGTTTCAACTAAATATGAAATGCTCGGATTAAGCCCCATAGAATTCCTTCCAATTCGCGGTTCGGTGCTGCCCTCTGTCACTTCTAATTGATCGCCCTTCTTTTCAACCGTATAATAATCCTCAACCGAAAAATGGTCATTTCTCAGATCTTTTTTTACTTTATTTAGCAGGCTATCGGAGGTTGTCCTTACGTATTTCGGAATGTTGAGGTTTTTTGCTGACAGAACGAGCAGGTCATAGGAACTGAGCCCGCCTTCCTTTCCAATCCCTGAAAAAGCTGAGCTTTTAACTGTATATTCATGCGCATCGATCACTACTTCGGGATCATACTTTGCTTTTGCCTGCTGAATGGCTTGCACTTCAGGAAGCTCGAATTTCATCTGGTCGCGGTTTCCATCCATTCCATTTGCCATATACCGTACGAATTTATACGATCCGTCCGGGTTAACGCGGGGGACGATGATGACATTGATGTGATTTAATAAGTCTTTCCCGAGTTTTTGGTGAGCAAGCTTTTCCGCCATGACGAGGGTCGACTCCCCTCCGGCCGGCTCATTCCCATGGATTTGTCCCTGGAGCCAGACCGTCGGTTTCTTCTTTAGATTTTTTCCCTTGCTGAACAAAATCAGCGGGATTTCCCTTCCTTCAAGCGAACGTCCAATGATTTTAACGGACATATACGGGTTTTTCCGCTCCAATTTTTTTATGAAAGCAATCATTTCTTCCTGGGATGTAAAATTGGATTTTCCAGGTGCAAAACCGGGTGTATCAAATGATACCTTTGGATCAGGAAACAAATTCAGCACTTGCTCCGGCTGCTTGTACGTTTGCCCAAAATACGGAGTAAAATCAGCCCGGCCTATGTTGGGGAGAGAGAAGAATCCGAGGCAAAAGACAAGCAAAGATAAATATACGAGCCTTCTTTTCGACATGAACCCACGATCCTTTCTTTATCATTTTTTAAAGGATTATAGACTATTTTCAGAATAATTTGTATACTACGTCGAAAAAATGAGGAAAATGACATGCGTTTAGTTTTTCAAAACCATGACTTTTTACACGACTTTTTTAGTTTTCCTACAATCTACCTAAGCGTTATGAAATAAGCCTTGTATCTCATTAACAATTTTTTCTTTAATTCCAATATCCAAAAGTGCTTTCTGCCAAACTTCCGATGTATTTAGAATTTAAAAATCATTTCAATTTGCTTAAACAATTTTCGAGAATTTCAACATAATCATCATAATCTTCCTTGTATAACCAATCAAGATTTTCAAGATTTATCTGAATATCACGTTTTAAATTAGAAGCGATCTATAAGTATCAGAGTATATCCAGTGGTGTTTAATATTATACAACCCAAATCTAACAGTTATTGTTTTTCATTCAAATAGACAGTTAAAAATACTGACTTCATCTTCATCCTCATATAATTCCAATGAAATGTTGGGGATCTTTATTTCCAATATCTCTTTGTCTAAAATTTGAATTCCTTCTCTATTTAAAAGTTTTAAAATCTCTTGTTTTGCTGATACCAATGTTTTGTTTGATGAATTCCCCAGTTCCTTCATTTTAATTTCCCCATTGATATATTCATATCTAAAAGGAATAATTGAACTATAAGGAGCTATCACTGAAATATAGATAGCTAAACCCTCTACATAACTGCGTTGTTTAACATACTCTTTAAAATCATCTGTCCAAAGTTTTATTTCTGATTCAAATTCTCGAAATAAAAATGTTGTAAAACACCTTGAATAATTAAAATCCGTTAAATTTTCAATTAAATATGGGCCATTTAAATGGCTACTAATTTTTTTAAACCATATATCAGTATCTACATAATTTAATAAAACATGTCCAAAATCAGCGTTATGAAATAAGTTTTGTATCTCATTAACAATTTTTTCTTTCATTTTAACCTCCAGATTATCTTTTAACAGGATATCCATGAATATACCCTTTTTTGTCCATATGGACTTTTACCTTAGTTTCTCCATTTGGTCCTATAGGCTTTTGAAAGTCAAATTTTTTAACACTTCCGTCTGGTTTCACTATTTCACCCTTTTGCCAAGCTAATTGAGTTAACTCTACTCCATTTGTACCTTCCGGCCAAGAAGATTTACTTTGAATATGATTTGGGTGGCCTAAAACATGTTTACCTTGTTTTCCAGCATCTACATTTGGTGCATCAGGCACCCTACCATTTACAATTCCTTGACCAGGTAATTTTTCATTTTTACCAATTACCTTTATTTTACTTACACTATTGCTATTATTTTTATGAGTATTATGATTCACATCACGCACATCCGGACCATTCGAAAATCTTCGCCATAATTCTTCTTGTGACAAAAACTCGTTGGCCGGAACATGTAATCCTTCTGGTGTGATCATAATCGTTTTCGGAGCCGTGCGAATCCTTTTCACTCTTTGCACAAACTCCACCGATTTATCTTTGGCCGCTTTCAGTTTCCCTAATGCCTTCAGTCGACTAACCCTGGTTATGTCGCTTGCTTTTACTGCCAATTTAAATTCCCCGTATGGAATGACGATTTGAGCGGCGACATTCCCGACATATTCCGCCCGGCTAAAAGCGTCTCCGTTTACAATATCTCGTTTCCATGAAGCATAGATCGCAGCTCCCGCATATATAGCGGTCTCCATGCGGTGCTGATCGGCATAATCAATCGCTTCCAGCGTTTTTGTACTAACCACCGCACTTAAAAAGACCTTGATCGGCATAATCCTCAAGGTCTCAAACTTGGTTATTGGCTATCTTTTTTTACTTCTTCATACCACTGGTCAAAAATATCATCTGGTAAGAGTTCATCATCATTTGAATAAATCAAATCATATCTATAATGACCTTTTAAGCTGTTTTGTTTCACATTATAGTGTAATTTGATTTCTGTTGGCATTTCTCTTCCAAATTCTATACACTTTTTATGGATTTCCTCCAAATTTTTGATTCCAATATCCAAAACTGCCTCCTGTCGAACTTCCGATGTGTCATAAAACTTTTCATTCCCAACTGCATCATTAACATTATTTTTAAGAACGACTTTTCCATTAATTTTATAAAAAACGTCAAACGCATACATTTCAGGTTCATATGAGCAATAAATATATATATCATCAGCCTGATTTTCTACATATTCTAAGCAAATAGCAACTATATCCGCTTGTAATTCAGTTAAATAATCTTCAAATACTTTCTGCAGATTTGCTCCCCCTATTTTCAAGGACTCTTGTGTATCAATAGTTCAATTTCAAAATCATTTAAATTTATTTAAAAAGTTTTTAAGAGTAGTAACATAATCATCATAATCTTCCTTGCATAACCAATCAAGATTTTCAAGATCTTCATAAATATCAAGTAACGTCCGTTTTAAATTAGATGCATTTGAATTGTTTATATCAACGGAAGATAGTATTTCTAGTAATTGACCATCATATAATTCTCCAGCCAAAGGATCTTTTTCTAAAAACTCAATTGCTTTTTTTATAGCCAAATCAGTAAATATATTCTGTCGGATCATTTTTGAAACATCATTAATATCAATTTCCTCTGCTCTTTTATTTAATAAGTTTTGATACCAGCTATCGAGTGAATATACTGTTTCTTTTTCAAAAGTAGTTATATTATAAATTTCCCTGATTGTTTTGTCCTTGTTACACATTATTCTATACCTCCGTACGGTTCAAATAAATCTTCTATCTTTCGAATATTCTTTTTCACCTTTTTTAGTGCTTCATTTAGTTCTATTTTTATTTCGTCTGAAAGATTTGGATTTTTTAATGAACCTTCAAGCCCTCTTTCGATTTTTTTTAAGCCTTTATATGAATCTTTCATTTCTTGCAAGTGGTTCCAATAGCCTCCACCTGGTTTAGGCACAGGATTCCCCTGTAAATCTCTTAAAGTACCTGAAAAATCTTTTTCAGTAAGATGATTATCTATAATATTGTCTAAAGTTTCTAAACTTCTCTTCTGAGCCCGTGATAACTCATTCACAATTTTCCCAGTAACCTTAGTCCCATCCCCACGAATACGATGATTCACATCAGGCGCATCCGGACCGTTCGCAAACCTTTGCCATATTTCTTCTTGTGACAAAAACTCGTTGGACGGAACATGTAATCCATCCGGTGTTGTCATAATCGTTTTCGGAGCCGTGCGAATCCTTTGCACTCTTTGCACAAATTCCACTGACTTATCCCTGGCAGCTTTAAGTTTTCCTAATGCCTTTAACCTGCCTACTTTGC
>NZ_JBBHZM010000016.1:0-83893 GCF_049843615.1 Fictibacillus sp. Mic-4
TAAATAACCCTTGTCCGTCAATCGGACAAGGGTTTTGCCTCTATTTTTTAATAAAAACTTTCTCTTCTTTCGGCACTTTGCTTCCATCTTGATTCGAGCTTTGCAAATACAATAAACCATTTCCTGCAGCACGTTTCGAAGCATCGATCGGCTGTGTATTTTTACATAATTGGGCGTACACTTCGGCTTCCGTCAATTCACGGCCAAACTCTTTTTCTTCTTTCGTAATAAGGACGGCCGCCGCGCCGCTGACATGCGGAGTGGCCATTGAAGTGCCGGAAAGCTTAGCGTATTTTCCGCCAGGGTAACACGAAATGACGTTCACGCCTGGTGCGACGAGATCAATTTCGTCATTCGTATTCGAGAATTCGGCCAGCTTCTTCTTCTCATCGACCGCACCGACTTCGACGACTTCTTTATAGTAGCCCGGATAAGATTTTTCATCCGTTCGGTCGTCATTGTCGCCTTCATTGCCGGCTGCGCAAACGACGAGAATTTCGTTTTGTACGGCTTCCTGGATTGCCTTATGCAACTCAGGTACATCATCAGGACCGCCAAGCGACATCGAAATGATCCGCACCCTTTCTCCATTCGGCCCTTTCCATTTCGTTGCATATTGAATCGCTTCTGTAATGCCCTCATAACTGCCGCTTCCATTTTTGTCAAGGACGCGTAAGATTAACAGCTTGACTTCTGGAGCGACGCCTACAACCCCCTGTTTGTCCAATGTTGCAGCAATCGTTCCGCAAACATGCGTGCCGTGGAAATGTCCGTCCGCGAAATCATCCGGATCATCTCCAACAAAGCTTCTACCGCCAATAATGCGGTCTTTTAAGTCAGGATGCTCCAGATCACACCCCGTATCCAATACTGCGATAACAACACCGGTCCCTTTCTCCCCGTTTTTCCACATTTCGGGAGCATTAATCATTTGGACACCATAAGGAATTTCCTGTTCCGGATTTTGCAACACTTCTTCCAACACAAAAGGAATTAATCGAACTCCACTCATCGTTCATCCTCCTTTTCGTTTTAGAAACGTTCATGCATAGGCGAGGTGCTTTGCTTCATCATTTTTTTAAATGGACTAGCTTTAAAATAATTTCACTTAGTGTACCATCATATGTTCGAATATTCAATAAATATAGAGAAAAATGAGCCATAACTACTAGAAAATATCCTTTATTTCTTATTTGTTGTGTCAATATGCCCGGATTGTTAGAGCTGGTACTTTCTGAACATACTATAAAACGTGAAAAAACAAGAGGCTGTTCAAAAAGTCCGGGAAACATTGCCAGCGAATTTCTACGTCAGCTTGCTCCTGCGTTCCTCACGTATTAATTGCATACGTTCTGGTACTCGGAGGCTACGCTTTCTTGAACTTCTTGGCCCTGTTTGTCCCCCTTTTTGAACATATACAAAAGAGAAAGGCGTAAAACTATGATTAAATTATTTTCTCACAATGATTTAGATGGTAAATCGTGCGGCTTAATTGCAAAAATTGCTTTTGGCGATGACAACGTTGACGCAAGCTACTGTTCGCACGACACGATCAACAGAAGGGTTCGGGAATTTCTTGATAACCCGGAGTATAACGGGCTGCCCATTTACATCACCGACATCGCGGTCAATGAAGAGCTTGCCGCCCGCCTTGATGAACGGTATAAAAACGGAGGAGAAGTTTATCTATTTGATCACCATGTGACGGCACTTCAATTTAATGAATATGACTGGGGACATGTCAAAGAAGTTTATGAGGATGGACGAAAGACCGCCGCCACTTCCCTTTTATACGATTACTTTATTCAAAATGGCCGAATAGAAGAAAAAGAACCACTCCGCGAGTATGTTGAATTAGTCCGCCTTTACGACACGTGGGAATGGAGTGAGACAAACAACCTGAAAGCGAAGCATCTCAATGAGCTATTTTTCATGTTTAGTTCAGAACACTTTGAACAGACGATGATGGAACGGATTCGAACGGAAGAAACGTTCGAGCTCACTGATTTGGAACAAACCTTGTTACATTTAGAAGAAGAGAAAATCGAACGCTACATTATCTCAAAGGAAAGACAAATGGTCGAAACATGGGAAGCGTATGTGAATGATGATAACGAAGGCCAATACCGAATCGGAATTGTTCATGCAGAACGGTATCATTCTGAACTGGGCAATGTGCTGAACACCGAAAATCCGCATCTTGATTTAATTGTCATATTGAACATCGGCAGAAAACAAGTCGGTTTTCGGACGATTCATGATCATGTCGATGTTTCGGCTTTTGCAGGCCAATTTGGTGGCGGCGGGCACCCGAAAGCTTCAGGCTGCCCCCTAACGGAAAAAACGTTTGAACGCTTTGTCGTTCCTGCCTTTCAGCTTATGCCAAGAAAAAGAGACCCGCGCGATAATCAATATAACGTGAAAGAAAATCGTTTCGGAACACTTTTTATGAACCATCAAAAAGAAATGTCAAATATTAGGCCGCTCGAAAACGGAACGTGGGAACTGATTCATAACAGCATTCCGATCGGCTCGTTCCCAACCTTTGCTGAAGCGGAGCACTATGCTAAACGCCATTTCAGTGTAACTTTACTGTATGATGATAAATACCTTCAGTTCCTATCGGCTACTTATAAAGTAGCAGAAGAAGAATTGCGAGAGAACTATGCGAAGGTTATGGAGAGAGTGGCTCATGAAGAAAAGGCATCATTCCATCACGAATGATGCCTTCCTTTCTTTACGTAGCCGTAATCTGTTTGGCGAACAATGTATTCGCTGTTGAATTCCTTTGTCTTTGTCGTATGATCCTCATAAAAAAGAAACAATGTATTGTTCATTGCCGATATAATCCAATCGAAAAGCAGTACAGTGTCCACGGACACCGTGCTGCTTTTTGCATTATTTTACTTTAAACGTTTTCGTGTATTTTTTAAACAGTTCTCGTTTACTGTCCATTCGCTGCTGAAGCGTCCAGAAAATCACCTGGTGGAAATCCTTTGACGATTCAACTAACGTCATTAAATACGTAATTTTCACATTGTCTACTTCTCCCGACAACTCAAATTGGATCGCTTTTTTGTTATTGATTTTTAAGTTTACTGGTTTCGTTGTTTTTGCATTTTTCACGGTGTTTTTCTCCATGTTGTCTTTAATCGCTTTATAATAATCGGTAAGCGTAGCACCACCGAGTGAGCTCTTTGGCTCGCTAATAACGCCCATATATTCCTCTTTTCCAATATTCGTTGCTTGAATTGAAGCATCCGGAATAAGGCCGGTTTCCTTTTTCCAATCCCCGTCTACCGCAATACTGGACTTTCCGTTATCACTTTTTAAAACGAGCGGTACGCTTGTAAAAGGCTTATCCGAATGGTTTGACTTCGTATGCATCATTGGAACATCATCCCTTCAACACACGGAATGATTCGGAAACTTGCTTAAACTCATCTTTGTATTGATCGAATTTGCTTTCGGTTGTCCATGCTGCAATTTGATAGAAGTGATCTCCTTTTTCTAAATACGTCATTAAATACTTTGCTTTTACTCCATTTACTTCCCCGCTTATATCAACCTGTTTCGCAGGGAGGTCGCCAACCTTCGTATCACTCGCAGTTCCAACAACTAAATTTTTTGCTGTAGCTCCTATGTTCTGCTTGATCGTATTAGCAAAGTCATCTAATTTTGAATTTTCACTGAAATCCTTTTTATTATACGGAATAACCATAATGTATTTTTCATCTGAACGTTTGGACGCGCTAAGAACAGCTAATGGATTTAGCTCTTTATCCTGTACCCAGCCATCAGGGATTGTTAACTGTAAGCTTTCATTATCGTTTTTTAAAGCAGTACCTTTAATTTCCGTCTCTTTTGTTTCTTTTGAAGTATCATCTTTTTTCGATAGCTCTTCTTTTTTTGGTGATGCATCCTTTCCAGCGGACTCTTTGTCGGAGCTGCACCCGCTCAAAATCGCCCCTGTTAGCATACAAGCGGCAAGTAACATGGAAATCTTTTTGTAGTTTACTAAATTCCCCATTCTTTCTCCCCATTTCTTTAAATTTCATTTTTTGAAAAAATATTTCATTTTCTATTTCCCAATTATACTTAAAGATTAACCATTCTGTTTCAATTTTTATAAAAATCATACTTTATGCCTGGTTTCATTTATTTTTATGGGTCGTAAGCACTAAAAAGAAGGTTGCGATCTGAGGAATAACGACAAATTAATAAAGTGGGATATTTTAAATTTTCACTATAAAATTAAATTTTTGTAAGTATGGAAAATCAAAGAATTGTTGGAATAGGGTATAGCGATTGATCTTTTGGATAGTATAAAGTGACCCTTGCGATTGAACCGGCTCTGAATAAATAGGGGGAACGGGTGCACTGCCCATCCAAAAGTGCAATAACTTTTCCATTTAAAAACGCATGACATTTTTTCGTGTCATGCGTTTTTATGTGTCATTTCCGCCAAAATTTCGTATATTCCGCTTTATCCTTTATATTGAATTCAATGATTTTCTCAAGCAATCCGTAATTTACCGGCTCATTCCATGGAATTCGAAACAAGCCTTTAGTAGCGCTGTAGCCGGCCTGTGCAATGTCATCTGCAAATTGCGCAATGCCTGCTTCTTCGGGCGAAACGCTCAAATGATGTCTCGCCGTGGAAAAGCCGATGATAAATGTCCCGTGATCGGAAAACATTGGCGTATTCCACTTCATTTGCGGTTCCAAATTTGGGTAATTATCTGCTACCCACGCCAAAATTTCCTCTGTTCGACTTCTATGGTCGGGATTATCGATGCCAGCTAAATAGTTCGCAAAAACTTCCATGTCTTCCTCCTTCGATAGAGTGCTATTTCCGCTAAAAATTCGCATTCTAAAGGCTTATCCCCTATATCCTTAAGCCATTCGCAATTTTATTCCATTAATTGGCCCGATGATGGAACGTTAAAGAGATGAAATTGATTTTTCCGTATCAACATCCCGCGAATAACGCTCCGTAAATCATCAATTGCACGCTTTTTAGACTTACCAGGGGTCAGGGGAACAAGCCGAATGTCAAAGTCATCGCTTTTAATTGAAGCTTGATCCTCTCCATATTGATCGGGATAGGCCGCCCATACTTCATAAACAGGATTAATAGATGTAGCGATTGAACCGGCTCCGAATAAATAGAGCGAGCGGCATGCACTGCTATAATTCAACAACTGTTCCATTGACGTCAGCTTGGTTCTTGTCTTCAATAGAGAGTGATCCCAAATGTATTTCAATGGACGATATTTAAAATCAATCATAAGACTTCCGATAAATAGACGATCTTGAAAAAGATCCAGCCTCGCATCCGGCCGATTGTTTCTCGAACTCGTGTAGATTGGATGGCTATTGCGATCCGTTTCCCTGCCCACAAGCGGAATTTCAGTATCATAGACAAGGTTGACCCGAATTGTTTCCTTTTTAAACGAAATGATTGTACCCGGCTCTAATGTCGGAATCTGTTTCATAGCATTTGAAAAGACCCATCCATCATACGGAGTAAAATCAAGTTCCTTCAACATTTCGATCAATTGAAGGATTCCCCACAATTCGTATAGCTTTTCAGATCGTTTCCATTGCAGGCGATACGTTTTGGCCAGTGGTTCTAAACGCTCCTTTTTTAAATCACGGTATACTCTATAAATCGCCCGATACCTTGAGTCGAGAAACATGACTTGATTAGGGGGCTCAAGCCTTGGCTCCTTCACTTCTTTATACCAGCCCGCCCTCGTCATGAATAGCAGTGAGCTGTACATTTTTTTCGTTTCTCTATAAAAACAGCTAAATTCTTCGAGTGTTCTTACTTTATCGTTCATTTCTAGACGCGTGTTTTCTTGATAAGATGAAAAACGTTCCAGCTCCCGTCTGTCCATTTGTAGCTGGTCAAGATACTGGCCCGCTATCTCATTCCATTCTTTTAACACATTTAAAAGAAAACCAATAATTTTTTTCACCCATCTATTTTCAGGAAGATCATAATCAAACGTTGGTGAAGGTGCCAGCAGCTTTTGATCTGATTCAAGGCGCCTCATCCGGTGCCCGATCGTACGTTCATCGAGTTTTTTTGCCCGTTCGGCCGCCATCATTTTATACTCTTTTTTTACTCGATAGTTGGCTTTTGAATAAAGGTCATTCATGGCAGCCATAAGAGAATGGTAATGTTTTTCGATGATTTGAATCTGGCTTAAACGGTTAGGCGAGAATAGATCATTATGATCATCCGGGAAAAAAGAGTGGCTTTTTACAAGCTCCCTGCCTAAACCTTGTACATACCCTTCAATTTCTCGCTTCATCATTTCCCATTGGTCTTCCGTTATTTGTTTCGGGCTGACTTTCACGATGGAATAGTAGGAAATGCCGGCTTGCACCACTTTCAACAAATACTTCCCCGGGATTAACGGAAAATAATCGTTTTTAAAAAGGACAAGCGGCTCGGGTGAGGGCGTAATAAACCGTTCGTCATCTCCTTCGCCATCATCCTGCAGTTCGATGGATTCTAGCCCTTCAAAATAAAACTTTGCCTGATCATCATTGCTGTTGAACGTCACCTTTAATTCTACATTTTCAATTATTTCAACGGGAACGAATGTATCGGGAAAATGGGCGTCCGTACAAAAATTGGTCACTTCTTGTCTTTTATACCCTTGTTCAAATATTAATGAAAATGGCACATTAGAATGTAAACCCATTCATTTTCAACTCTTTCGCTTTTTGGCGTAACACCTTCTTCGTCTCAGTAAAATCGGAAATATCTTCAAACCGCTTTAGAACGGATAAAAAGGAACCGCCGACGACTTCATTTGACTCAGGGTGAAGCGATCCGATTACAGGGTGAAGCAATTCTTCGCTACCTCTTATCTTTGTCAAAACGCGCTGGACCATTTGCAAATCAAAGGCTTCCCGCCTTGAAAGATAAGGACTTGGAACTAGATTTTGCAAATAACGGTCAATTTGCCGGACAACGCGCGGACCGATGCCTAAATATCTCCCTGCTTCCTGCATTTGCAGATGCAGCTCCCATAAACATTCAGCTTCCCGTTCACTTAGCTGCAGCGTTTCTTCCTGCTTTTTAAAGGAATGAAATAGCGGATACGACATTTTACTAGTTAACGTACGAACATTCGTCCGTTCCCGTAATCGGGTGAAAGGAAGGACATGCAAGTTAATGACATTCGCCCGGTCAAGTACTTTATCGGAAAAATGATACGTTGATTCATCCATATTTACGGTCCCGACAAACATCATATTGCTGCCGATTGGAATTTTCGCTGGATACTGATTGGCATTTTTCAGCCCGCTTTCCAGATGGTCATTGTACAGCCCGATAATCCGCCTGTCCGCATCCAGCTCTAAAACAGATAAAAATTGAGAAAAATAATGCTCTACCCGAGCCAGGTTCATTTCCTCAAAGACAACCATAAATAAATGATCCGGTTCTTTCGCCGCTCGAATGATTGCATCTACAAGCCCTGAATCGCCCGGGCGAAACAGATGATTCATAGCATCCACATACCCGATTAAGTCGGCATCATCGCCCCACGCCGGCCGCACCGGAATAATCGTAAATTGCCTTTCATTATGAATATTTAACGCCCTTGCATAGCTTGAAACGAGCCTCGTTTTTCCAATCCCGCTCATTCCTTGCAAAATGACAAGATTGGATGTTTTCATCGCCGTATGAAAATTGACGAGGTCTTTCGCCTCATAATACAATCCATTTTCTTTCGTTAATTGAATAAAATGATCCAAAAATTTCAGTTCTTCTTGCTCGTAATCGATCGGAGACTTTCCGTCTTCCGCGATTTCGTTTGGCCGAACAACTTCCATGATGGCTGCAGCCACTTCACCTGCACTTTCAGATTGATTTCCGGATGTATGCATTGAGGCTCCTTCCCCTTTAAGCAATAAAAGAAGATCTTCATACCGGCCATCAGGTATAAACAAAATGGATTCATCGACTTCATATACATCATCCATCCAGTTATCCGGAAATGGTTTTACATAAAGGGAATCATCTGCCATAAAGCAAAATCCGCCGTAGGCATATGAATGGCTATGGAACGTGCCAAACACCGTCAGGCTTCCGTCGTCGTCTTTCCATAAAATAATATCCGGCGTATCATTCGGCTCTGTTGAAACAAACGGGACTTTTCCGACATGCCGCTGGTTTAAAAGGCGTGTTGTAAACTCTTCAAAGGAAAGCCCATTTTTCTTCTTGCTAAAAATCGGAATCGGCATAAACCAGTCATCCTCTTTATAACGATCTGATTTTCGGATGAGCTGGATATCCCTGGCTTGATAGACTTCGTTACGTGATGCTGTAATCTTTCTTGACGGATTAAAGACAACAAGATAATCGTTTAAAAACTGAATCAATCGTTCTTCTCTCACCGCATCCGCTTCCATACTGTTATCAACAAAGCCAAATGGCTCCAGGTCGTGGGAGAAGCAAGTAAATAACCGCTCTTTCGGCAAGTGGTCCGGTTCTTTCGAGACGACCTTCAACACCGACTGAATTACATTTTGGCTATTAATAAAAATTCCTTTGTCTCTTCCTATTTTTTGTTGCACATATTCGTTACTCGGAAGCGTTCCTATTAAATATACATCCCATGTTCTGAGGCTCGTCATCTACTCGCCTCCAATTGATCTACATATTTTGCCAGTGCATTCATCGTTTGAAACTCCTTTAAGTGCCCCTTTTCGATTTGATTTTTAAGTTTCCGAAATCTTCCCGGGGTTATATCATATTTTAACAGCCATACCTCGTCGTATTCATCCCAACTCTCTTCAGACTCAAGCCACTCATCTAATTGCTCGCTTCCAATCAACGTCAATTGGTGATTGGGATGCATGCTCCAATTTTTCGCATTTCCAATCAGTGCAATATGTTTGCTCGCTACTTGTCCATTCGCTGTCCCTGCAGCCGCTTCCTCTGTTGCCATTTTCAATGCTTTATACTGCTCTTTTATATGATCCATTTCCAGTTTATACCCTTCAATTTGATTTTTCGCATTGGCTAGTTTTTCCTTATAACTTTTTTCGAGATGAGCAAGTTTATCAGCATATGACTCTCCTAGCTTTTTGAATTCTTCACTCTTACTCTGGACCATTTTTTGCAGTTCTTTCCGTTCTTTCTCCCATTTCGCTTTCTCCTTTTTCCATTCATTTTCTTTTTTACTTAATTGCTGCTGAAGTTCCGCTATTTTTTTCTCTTTCTTATTTAGTTTTACTTCTTGATCTTTTATCGTCTTTTTTAATGCATGAACTTCTTCATCAGCAACCTCTTCTGGCTCATCTACTTTGATGCCATGTTCCTGTTCATTAGCTATACATTCGTAAAATAATTTCTTACCGGCTTTTTGTTTCTTCTCATCTTCTGAAGCTAATAAAACTTTTAAAAGGTCGATTCTCTTTTCTTCAGATTCCATGAGTTTAGCCAGTTCTTCTTCTTTCATTTGCAAGTAAGCTGAACATTCTTTACACTCCTTAACATGATCTCTAATGCTTTTCTTTACTTTTTGTAGCCCCTTCGATTCTAAAAAACCTTTAATGATTTGCGGTTTCATAAACACAACATTTTTCTGTAGCGTCTTTTTCCTGAAACCCTTTAATTGAAGGTTTGTATCTTCTGCAAGATAGGCTAAGTCATTGGCATCCATATGTGTAAAAATCCATTTCCATACGGCTTTCTCATTCAACGGTCGTCTCTCTCCTTTCTCTGAAACTCTTAATTAAAACTATAACACTGCCTATTTATTATTTCGTTAACTGTAAGGAAAAATCCCCCTGTTTTTATGAAAAATGCGAACCTCTTTTATCGGCATAAAAAAACAGCCCCTCAACGAGAGGCGGTTCACAGTCTGCTTTAAAATGGAACTCCCTTCCACGTTACCATTCTATTATTTTTTTGTCTTTATTAAAATGGCCTCCCCTTGAAAGCTGACAATATTGTCGTTTTGCTGAATTATATTCAACCAGCGTTTAACCGATTCTGTTGATTGAATCAGGTCATTTCGCAATTGTTCTTTTTCGGCATTTGGAAGCTTCATTCGTTCACACCAGCTGTCGAATGGGAACGTTTTTTTAAACGTAAACAATGACTCGGTATGAAATCCAGCCGTTTCCAGAAATTGAATCCACTCTGATTTTTTCCATGCCCGAAAATGGCTTCGGTCGCGCTTCTTCTCGACATCGTTATAAAAGCGGTCAAAACTTTCTTTTTCGGGTGCGACGTTATCAATGAGAAGGAAAATTCCGTTTGGTTTCAACACACGATGCGCTTCTTTTATAAAAGATTGCACATTTGGGAAATGGTGGGCAGCGATCCTGCATGTTACGACATGAAACGACTCATCTGGAAATGGCAAGGATTCGGCATCTCCTTCGATAAACGTTACATTTGTATGGCCATTTGAGCGAATAAACCGTTCAGCCGCCGCCAAAATTTCAGGCGTCAGGTCTAAAGCAACTACTTCTTTCACATATGGGGCAAATGCGTTGGCGACATGCCCACCGCCTGTCGCGATATCTAATAACGACATGTTTTTTTCAACTTCAGCAATTTCCACCATTTTCAGAAGATCGGCTCCTTTTGCATGGCCTCTACTAGTGACGTATTTTTCAGCATTGTCCCCGAATTGTTGTTGAACACTTTTCTTAATGTCCATTTCCATCACCTTCCTTTTCCTTTATCCTATTCTTAAAGTTATGATAAGAAAATTAGAACTTTATTATATAGAGTGATAAGGAATTTGAATCATATAAACACTTAACGCAATTCCAGAGCTATACAAAAAAGCGCCATTTTTCGAAAATGGCGCTTTTTCAACAAATGATCAGCTATTTTTCTCCACGGGTCGTCACTTGCCATGTAATCCCGAACTTATCGGTTACTTGTCCATAAGACGGGCTCCAGAACGTTTCCTGAAGCGGCATAATGACCTTGCCCCCATCTTGCAATTTATCGAATACTTCTTTTGATTTTTCCACATCATCAACCGTCAGGGCAACCGTGACTTGATCTCCAAGTTGATAAGAATGGCCAGGGAATGTATCAGAAATCATCAGATCTGAATCCCCGACTTTTAAATGCGCATGCATGACGCGGCCTTTTGCTTCTTCTGGAATCGGGAATTTAGGATTTTCCGGCATTTCTCCGAATGTTTGGACAGCAACCACTTTTGCCTCAATCGCATCTTCGTAAAATTTCACCGCTTCTTGCCCATTTCCATTCAAAACTAAATAAGGATTAATACCTACGACCATGAACAACACCTCTTTTTAATAGTTGGCTTGCCATTTCTTCCTCATTTTAGCATGCAATCATTGTAGAAATTTCTTATTGATTGCTAGTATTCTCCAATTAGGAAGCAAACCGCATAGATTATATTCACCATTTTCATCTTTTTTCCTTCTCTTATTACAATTCTTTTACTTTTTACGTTGTGCTTTCTATGTATCAAAAGCCTTTGAATCTTAAGTTTTTTGAGTTTGCGGTATGTCAAGGAGCCAATTGTTTTCGTCATTTGCTTCGATAAACTCCGTAACCTCATATGTTCCATAATATTTTTCTTTAATAAAGGGATCATTCGCGAGGAAATGTTGGACGTCTTCGTTTGTATGGCAGTTAAAAATCATTAAAGCCCCATCGTTATCGGTAAAAGGCCCGCATAATTTCAATACCCCTTCCTTATAAAGTTGTTTTACATACTTTACATGCATATTCAGTAAATCGTCAGTCAGCGCTTCCTTCCTCTTGTTTTTAAGAATGACTACAAAACTTTTTATCAAATCCTCCTTCAACAAGAATGTATGTTCCCTTCATTTAGGATATAACTAACAGAATTTTATGTCAATTGTATTACTGTCCTTTTAAAAAAATAGGAGAGCCGACTTTTGGTTATCCCGGCTCTCCCGTCACTTTCGCTTTCCTAAGATAAAGATACGCAAAAACGAAAAACGCAGCAATAAGGCAAATGAGCAAAACGAAAAATCCGTATTTGTGAACATACTTTCCGACAATATACCATTTCTCTCCTAATTTATATCCTAGCGAAATGAAGGTAATACTCCAGATCAATGCGCCGGAGTAGGCATAAAGCATAAATCGCCGCCATCCGATGTTTGCTATGCCCGTAATGTAGGCCGTCAAATGCCTTACCCCCGGAATGAAAAAACCGAGGATGAGCAAGAAATTCCCGTATTTTTTAAAAAGCCTCCGGGTCCGCGCAATTCGCTTCTCCGTTATATGAAGTTTCGGGCCGTATTTTTTCAAAAAAGGCAACCCTAATTTGTAACCGATCAAATAGCTGATTGATATCCCTGAGGCCGCTCCTATAAATGCAATGAGCAATGTGATCGAAAAATGAAGCTTCCCTAAAAAAGCATTATATCCAGCAAATGTCAACAGCGTTTCATCGGGTACCGGGAGCCCAATAATGCCAAGCGCAAGTGCGGCAAAAAGTCCGATATAACCGAAGCGGACAATAAGTTCTCCCAAAAAATGTTCCATGTTCATCCCTCAATTCCATAAGTAGGGTATTCACTATTATAAACAGGAATGGGGACAAACATGTCTGGACGAATAAATAGTTGCAGTTAGACGAATAAGTGCCTCGGTTAGACGAATAAATGCTTTTGCTAGAAGAAAAAACACGTGAAATAACAAATAGAAGGGCTCTAAAGGACATATTTCAAGCTGCAAGGGCCAAAAATGTCCAATAGAAGGGCTCTAAAGGACATATTTCAAGCTGCAAGGGCCAAAAATGTCCAATAGACGAGCTCTCATGGACATATTTCATGGCGCAAGAGCCAAAAATGTCCAATAGACGAGCTCTCATGGACATATTTCAAGGCGCTGGCCCTAAAAATGTCCAATAGAGGGGCTCTCATGGACATATTTCAAGGCGCAAGGGCCAAAAATGTCCAATAGACGAGCTCTCATAGACAAAATTCAAGCTGCAAGGGCCAAAATGTCCAATAGAAGGGCTCTCATAGACATATTTCAAGGCGCAAGAGCCAAAAATGTCCAATAGACGAGCTCTCAAAGACAAAATTCAAGCTGCAAGGGCTAACAATTTCCAATAGGGGGCGAAAAGGACAAAAAACCGAAAAAACAGGCTGCACCAGACCTATTATCGAATGTACCCGTAAAAATCGTAAAGTGTTTGGATATTTTTCTTGCGAATGATTGCAAAAATCTTTTGCCAGAGCTCGCACATCGCAAAAACATCCGACTCTGCTTGATGCCGGTTCGTGCATTCAATCGAAAAATAGCGAAGTGCGTCATCAAGTAAAGGAAAGGACATGCCAGGAAGAAACGATTCCAGCACTTTCCGCATTTCAAGCGAGCTTTGCGGCAGCTTCGTTTTATACGTTTTCCAAAGAAAATGGTTTAAAAAAGCGAGGTCATGCCCGATGTGGTAACCGACTATAATATGATGATGAATAAAGTCTAAGAGTGACTGAATTTCATCTTTTAAAAAAGGCGCATGACTAACGTCTTCATCTTGTATACCTGTCAATTGCTGCACACTTTCCGGTATTGTTTTTCCGGGATTGATGAAGGTTGAATAACGATTCGTAATTTCTCCGTTTTTTATGCGGGCTGCAGCAATCGAAAAGATTTCATCGCCGAGGTCGGGGCGAAAACCGGTCGTTTCCGTATCCAGGATAATAAAAGTCACTTCTTCGATTGGCGTATTTAGACCCATCTGTTTTTTACTCATCGCTTTCAATTGTTTTCGGATCCACGCTTCATGCTGGAAATCGCCTTGCGATACATGGCCACCTATCAGCTGTTCCCTTTTCAATCCGAGTGAAATCAGCCGGTTAATCATATGTTTAAAGTTGCCATCAAAGCGAGGAGGGTTCAATCACCATCTCCCCTTTTATAAATGCCGCTTTGAAGCCGCTTCGTTATTTTCATCGCCTGCTTTAGCCGCTTTAAGCTATCGGCTGACAACCGGTTTAAAAAAATATGCTGGTCAAGGGAGTGGCTGTCGCCTTTTTCCGCAAGAGAATTCTTTACTCGCAAAAACAATAAAAAGGTAAATGCGTCCTTCAATGCTTCATACATTGGCGTGGTTAACTTTCCATCTTTAAAAAGCCGTTCCATTCGGGATAACGTGGATGTCTCTTGATAGCCAGAGCTAGCAGCTAAAAACTTGATCGCATTGACAAACTGGGAAAACACTCCTGTTTTAATGTCAAATTGCCCCGAATATTCCCCCCATCTTTCTGTAAACACTTTTCCAAATAGATTGATAGGAACCTCATGTGAGAGAATCGCATCTTTTAATTGAAAAAGAATTGACTTTCTTGTTTTAACATTTAAAATTAGCCATTCTCGCAAATGATGGACCAGTTCTACATTCCCGTAAATCGGGGCCATGTCGATGGCGATGAAAAGGAATTTCATGCTGTTGAACGTTGTTCCGCTTGAATACTCTAAGAGCGTTATTTTCCACTCTTCTATTGACTGCCGCCATCTCGGATTCGTTGCCATGACATTCCCCGGGCAAAGCGGATAACCAATCTTCCTAAAATATTCTACCCCTATTTCGGAAAACCGCTCCACAAATCGTTCGCAATCATCCCGCTCATGATTCTCGCACGAATAAACGATTCCGTTATCCTGGTCAGTCCAGACGGTTTGCTCACAACGTGCCCCGCTCCCCATTATCATCCAGCTGATTTTATCCGGCCTTTTGCCGGCATTCTCCTGGAGAACTCGATTCTCAGCCAACTCGAGCGCTTTTTTCATCATTCCCCTATGTGCTCTGTTAAGAAAGGAATAAATACGTTCGGTTTCCTCCACCGAAATCGTCTGTTGTTTTAAAAAAGGAATGAGTGTTTCGTGAATTCTTTTCAGTTCATCAAGGCTTTGAGCATGATCGATCATGTGAAAAACTTGCTCCCAATTTTCAGGGACATTCATAACGATTCACCTGTACTTTCAAAATGAGTCCGCTTTTTTCGTTAAGGATGGATCGAGATGTTCCGGATATCCGTATGAGCCGTGTTCACTAATATCGAGGCCGGAGATTTCTTGTTCTGCGGTCACACGCAGGCCAATCGTTTTCTTTAATAGGAATAATATGATGAACGAAATGGCGGCAACATAAATGGCAGCTCCAAGCACTCCGATCGTTTGGACATAAAGTTGATGGAATCCGCCGCCATAGAACAGCCCTGCTTTGCCGACACCTGCTTTCTCAACTAAACGAGGTGACGCGAACAAACCGGTCGAGATGGTTCCGATCATTCCTGCAATGCCATGAACGGAAAAAGCAAAAATCGGATCATCCATTCCTTTTTTCTCAAAAAAGACCGAAGTCCAGAACGTAAAGGCGCCCGCTACCGCCCCAATGACAACGGCAGCCCACGGTTCAACAAAGGCACAGGCCGCTGTTATGGCAACAAGAGCGGCAAGCACCCCGTTAACCATCGCCGGAATGTCCGCTTTTCCCGTTAATAGTTTGGCTGTTAAAATTGCCGCAATCGCCCCTGATGCCGCCGCTAAATTTGTCGTTAACGCAATATAACCGAAGAAGCCATCACCGACACTCATTGTGCTTCCCGCATTAAATCCGAACCAGCCGACCCAGAGCAGCAAGCCGCCAAGCACTGTATACACTTGATTATGGCCTGGAATAAGATTTGGCGTTCGGTCTTTGTTGAATTTTCCAATGCGCGGACCAAGCAAAACCGTCGCAACAAGCGCGGCAATCGCGCCTTGTAAATGAACAACCGTGGAGCCTGCAAAATCCTGCATTCCCATCGAACCGAGCCAACCGCCGCCCCATACCCAGTGGCCAATTACAGGATAGATGATAACCGTAAACAACGTGCCGAAGATAAAGTAAACGGAAAGTTTTGCCCGTTCCGCGAACCCTCCCCAGGCGATCGCTAAAGAAACGCCTGCAAACGCCATTTGAAATAAAAATTTTAACGAAAGCGGCACATTGGCCCAATCAAGTGAAGCAAATGTTTTTTTGCTGCTCTCTGTCAAAAACCATCCGGATGTACCGAAAAAGCGATTTCCATCCCCAAACGTCAGCCCAAAGCCAAACGCCCAAAAGGCAATCGATACAATTGCAAAGCTTACTATTTGCTTCCCGGCAACATGACCGGAGTTTTTCATCCGGGTTGAGCCAGCTTCAAGCAGTGCAAAGCCCGCTTGCATACCGATCACTAAAACTGCGGCAACCACCACCCAGAGAGAATCCATCATAAATGTCCATTTTTCGCTCATTTTTTATCCCCTTTCATTCGTGTTATGTTTTCTAACATTTTATAGATATACTATATGACATAACAAACAGAATTGTCAAACTATTGTTTCTAAGATGTAATAACTTCTGACATCAAAAGAACATACGATCCCTGATCGCAGAAAGTTAGCTTTTGTTGTTTCTTCTTTTTAGTAAACGGAAATAATGGTAAGGGTGATGAATGTGCGGCTAAATAAAGAAACGAGACAACGATACAGTGATGCGATTGACCGAATGCAAGAAGGACTTGATGCCATGATTGATCTTTACAATGAGGCTGCCGATGATGTTCCGTTGATCGCATTTGAAGAGCGCGTCGTTGAAGACATTGAAAAAGCGAAGAAAAAATACGGAGAAGCGTTCATTAATCATAAAATCAACACCATCGTGAAAGAAGTTTTATCATTTATGGATTTGGAAGATGAAAAATAACGATGGTTTGTCATTTTCATCTGTTTTATTGTGTTGCCTTCATAGAAACGTTACACTTTAATGGAGAGGAATTTATCGTTCAGGAGTGATCATATCCATGAAGGTTGCAAATACAATAACGGATTTAATCGGGAATACACCTATCGTTCGGTTGAATCGAGTCGTAGCTCCAAAAGGCGGATCCGTCTATATGAAGCTGGAATCGTTCAATCCGGGAAAAAGCGTCAAAGACCGGGCGGCTTTCAATATGATTCGGACGGCAGAAGAAGCGGGCCTGATTTCTCCGGGGAAGTCAACGATTATTGAGCCGACTTCTGGCAATACAGGGATTGGGCTGGCGATGGTCAGTGCGGCAAGAGGGTACCGCTGCATTTTAACAATGCCGGACAATGCGACAAAAGAGCGAATTAGCGTGATGAGAGCCTATGGCGCGGAAGTTTATCTTACACCGGCTTCCGAACGTATGACAGGTTCTATTAACCTCGCGAAAAAACTTGCCCGCGACATCCCGGACAGCTTCATTCCGATGCAATTCGAAAATCGCGCAAACGCCGATGCCCACAGGACAACGACGGCCATTGAAATTTATGAAGCATTTGGAGAAAAACTGGATGCCCTTGTTCTAACGGCTGGAACTGGCGGAACGATCACCGGGACGGGAGAAGAATTGAAAAAGAAGCTGCCGGACTTGAAAATTTACGTCGTAGAACCGGCCGGATCACCAGTGCTAGCCGGAGGAGAACCAGGGCCTCATAAAATACCGGGGACGGGACCGGGATTCATTCCGAGCATCCTGAATCGGGACATATACGACGAAATTTTGCATATTGAAGATCATGATGCAAAAGAAATGGCGCAAAAACTCGCCGCAAAGGAAGGAATTCTCGTCGGCCCGTCCGCCGCCGCTTCCGCCTACTTCGCCGTAAAAATCGCAAGCAGGCTACCTTCCGATTCCAGAGTGCTCTCACTCGCCCCGGACAGCGGAGAGCGTTACTTATCCATGGATTTGTTCGAATAAAAAAAGCTGAGGCGTCGCTCGATTAAGTGAAAATTTGTGAATCGTTGATTCCATACAGAAAAGCTGGCAAAAATGTTCGCCAGCTTTTCTAACTTATGTTTTGCATATTGACAGCAGGCTTTAGCGGCATCTTAAATCGGGCAAATAAATAACAGCCGAGAATGACGATGACGCTGCCGGCAAATTGAATCCATGTCATTTTTTCACCGAGCAAGAAAAAAGCGAGTATCGCTGTAAAAACAGGGTTGAAATTTAAAAACATTCCTGCCGCCGTCCCGCCGAGCTTTTGAACGCCGATATTCCAAAAGACCATCGACACAACGGTTGACAAAATGCCAATATAAAGCAAAGACACGACAAACGAAGCATTCACATTCGTAATCGTAAATGAAGAAAGGTTAAATGGCAGGAGCGTCAGAACGCCGAAGATGCCCGAATAAAGCGTTGACATCATTGGCGAAGTATCTTTCATCGCCCATTTTCCGAACACGGAATACAATCCCCATGAACTAACGGCCGCGAGCATCCATAAATCACCCGAATTAAACCGGAGAGAAAGTAAACGATCGACTTCCCCTCTGCATAAAACAATGACGACACCGAGGAATGAAATAACCATTGCCACAATTTGCAGCGGACGCAGTTTTTCTTTAACGAGGACCAGTGAAAAAAGCGCAATCGACACCGGGTTTAATGTAGATAGAAGCCCGACATTCATCGCCGTCGTTCGCTCCAAAGCAAAAAACATAAAGACATTAAAAAGAACGACCCCTGTTACGCCCATTAAAAACAACGGAAGGATCGAACGTTTTGGCGGCAAAATCTTTTTTTCCTGAATCCAGACAACTGGAAATAAGCAGATGACCGCGATGATCCAGCGCAAATCGGTCAGCGTAATCGACGATGCATGGCCGACGAGAAATTTGCCAACGACAAAATTCCCACCCCATAAAAAACTCGTGATGAGCAAAAGGACTGTGAAGATATATTGCATGAAGCATTACCCCTTTAATGATAGAAAGCATATTTCATTCTATCCTATCATAGCAGAAAGCTAAATGTCTTCGGGATGAACTCAATTCCATAAAATGCTGTATGCTTTCCTATCAAAATGTATAGACTGATCACCACGCCCAGCCTATTTTTCTACGATTTTTTCTTCTATATTTGGGATATGTCCGAACTTTTTGGAATCGGCAGCTGATCGGGACGGTCTAAACGATCCAGCGATTGCCCTGTCGTCCGAGGTGCAAGGATCGCCACATCCAATATGACAATGATCATCGCCGCGGCTACAATCGTAAACATGACCGTTGCCCCGGAGCGCTCCAAAACAGGCAGCAAAACAAATGGCATTAATCCGCTCATTAAACGGCTGATGCTGTAAGCGCCTCCAGAAGCCGTTGCGCGAACCGCTGTCGGGAAAATCTCCGCCTGTAATGTATGATAAGCATTTGAAAAGATGTTGCTTACGATCGTGTAAATAAATCCTGCGATGACGATCAAGGAAGACGAATCTGCCACGCCGAACATAAGGCCAAATACGCCCATGAAAAACGCCGAAAGAACGACAAGCCATTTCCGGTCAATCCGGTCGATTAGCGGAACGGAAAGCAAAGACCCTAACGGATATCCGATGAATGATAACGCAACATACTCAAGGGAGTGTGTAATTGTATAACCCTTTGAGGCAAGGACGATCGGTGCAAGCGTACCAAATCCGTAATAGCCGATCGTTTGGAAAATCTGAAAAATATAGAGCATCACTGTACTGGTCAAAAAAGGCTTTTTAAAAAGCGCGGAAAATGGCAGCTTTTCATAAGATTCTTGTTGATGGATGATCATGCCCGGAACATGGCCAACCTTTCGTTTTTCACCAAGCTGCTGGATGATTTCCTCCGCTTCATGGAGCCTACCTTTCGATGCTAACCATAATGGGGATTCGGGCAAATGGCGGGCTCCGGCAAATACAACGATTGATCCGATTGCGCCAATCACAAACATCCATCTCCATCCATCGATCCCTAAAGGAGCTAACGGAACGAGAGTACGGGCCAAAAATCCCTCAATAGGAATGGCGAGAAACGAGAGTGTATACGCCCAGGCAATGAATTTCCCCCGTTTTCCGGCTGGTATAAGTTCACTCAAATAAGTGTCGCATAAAGCGGGCTGCGCCCCGAGTCCAAATCCCGCAATAAATCGAAAAAGAATGACGAAGCTTACGTTTGGACTTATCGCAATTAATAATGATGAGAGCGAATAAATCGTTAAGTTCACAATAAACACTATTTTACGTCCGTAACGGTCAGCAGCCCGACTTAGAAACAGCGCCCCGAAAAACATCCCTAAAAAACTGGAGCCAAGCAGAAGCGGCATAATGCTTGAATGAATATGGAACTTTTCTTCTAATACGGAAGCTAGCACACCCGCTAAAAACACCTCAAAGAATTCAAAAAACAATCCGACTCCAATTAGCGCCGTCGCCCTTTTATGGGTTTTGCCAATTGGAAGCTGATTTAAACGTTCCCCAATTGCTGTTCCCACAACGTTCCCCTCCCATTTCAAGTTTTCCTCCAATGATGAATGTTTCCTATATAACCCCTGAATCTTTTAGTTCTTTATATTTTTGCTCCGTTATTCCTAACGTTTCTTTAAGCACCTCTTCGGTATGCTCTCCCAATTTCGGTCCGGCCCACTTAATGCTGCCGGGAGTTTCGCTGAGCTTTGGAACAATTCCCGGCACTTTCAGTTTCCCTAATTGGCCTGCCTCGACTTCGCAAATCATGTCTCTCGCCAGAAAATGCGGATCTTTAAACATATCCTCAACACTATAAATGGATCCCGCCGGAATATCGTATTGATCTAGAATACGCAATGCTTCTTTCAACTCTCTTTTGATTGTCCAGTCTTCTATGATGCGGTCAAGAAAGTCGGCAAATTTCGCCCTTCCGTCATTCGTGGCAAATCGTTCATCATCCCGCAAATCAGGTCTATCTAATGCCTCCATCAGCCGCTTAAATATGCCATCACCGTTTGCCCCGATGACAATGTATTTCCCGTCCTTGCACTGATACGTATTCGATGGCGCGATTCCAGGCAATGAGCTGCCCGTCCGCTCACGAACAACGCCAAATTTATCGTATTCAGGAATAGAGCTTTCCAATAAACTAAAAACCGACTCATAGAGTGCGACATCGATGTATTGCCCTTCTCCTCCCTTACAATCTCTGTAATATAGGGCCATTAGCCCGCCCATAACTGCATACAGGGCTGACACGGAATCGCCGAGGCTTACCCCGACCCTCGTTGGCGGACGATCAGGGAACCCTGTTAAATGGCGCAATCCGCCCATTGCCTCGCCAATGCTCCCAAACCCCGGCTTATTCCGATAAGGTCCGTCCTGGCCGTAGCCGGAGACACGCACCATGATGATTTTCGGATTGACCTTTTTTAGATCCTCATAGCCAATTCCCCATTTTTCTAAGGTTCCTGGTTTGAAATTTTCGATGACTATGTCAACCTCTTTAGCAAGTTCACGGATCATTTCCTGCGCTTCACGTTTCGATAAATCCATTGAAATGCTTTTCTTGTTTCTCGATTGGACGTACCACCAGAGGGAAGTCCCTTCATGTAAATACCTCCATTTGCGAATCGGATCACCCTTTTTAGGAGGTTCGACTTTCAAAACTTCTGCGCCAAAATCAGCCATCAGGCGGCCGGCAAAAGGACCGGCGATTAAACTCCCTAATTCTAATACCTTCACTCCATTAAGCGGTCCGCCCTTAAGGCTCGTTTTTTCCGTCTCCTTATCTGGCATTTTCCCACCTCTCCCCCATTACCTGAATTCACGAAATTTTCTTTACAATTTGTACATCCATTATACATAATAGATGTATTGAAAATCATTGAATATTTATAATGCTTGTATTGAAAAATTTTAATAAGTGGGGAGCATCATGGAACTTAAATGGATAAAAACGTTTATTGCCGCTGCAAAAACAGAAAATTTTCGAAAGGCATCAGAAGAACTGTACATTTCTCAATCATCTGTAACGATCCATATTCAATTGCTGGAAAAGTATTTGAATTGCTCGCTTTTTCAGCGAGAAGGAAAAAAAGTAAAGTTAACGGATGAGGGGAAATTCTTTTTGCCTTACGCGCAAAAATTAATCCACATATCGCAAGAAGGGATTCGAAATTTAAATCGTTTTAAACAGGGTTTTTCAAGAAAATTGACATTGGGCATCTCCCCGTTCATTGCGGAATTGTCCATTCCATCCATATTGAATCAATATGTGCAGGAGCATCCTGAGGTGGAAATAGAAGTTCAGCTCTTAAAATCAAAAGATATCATCCCTGCTATTATGGAAGAGAAGGTGGACCTTGGCCTTTCAAGGCTGCATGTCCATTCAAGCGAGTTAAGCTGCAAAGTATTAGCCGAGGACCGGCTCGTGCTCGTTGTGCCGCCCGCTAAAAGCGCTGAAGAAAAAGAAGCGGTGAGGAATCCTGGCAAGCTTTTCGAAAATAAGCTTCTCTTAACGCATAATCATCCCGAATATTGGGATCGTTTGCTTTCCCAAATCCATAGCCGGTATCGAAACGTGCGGACAATGGTCGTATCACAAGTGGGTGTCACCAAACGGTTTATCGAAGAAGGTTTGGGCATCTCCTTTCTTCCGGAAATCGCAGTCAGAAAAGAAGTTCAGGAAGGGCGGCTTCTTTCCATAGAATGCCCCGAATTTGAACTGCCGACAATGAAAACATACGTCATTATGAAACACGGAAACTCACAGGGGGAGCATTTTCTCAAATTCCTGTCGCAGTTTTCGATTTCTTAAGACTGGCCAAATGAAAAAACTAGTGCCCCTTTTAGAAAAATAGTTTTCAGTATTTTTAACAACACCTCGTTAGATCTGTGAAATGAGGAAAAACGATCACGAATCGTTACATCATTTAAAATGAGTTCGTTCTCGGACAACAAATGCTCTTATTTGGACAATAAGTCATCCGGTTTAGACAATAACATCTTACTTTTGGAAAATAAGTGAAAAAACTACTCATTTTATTGTCCGACACAGACCATTGATTGTCCGATAGAATCGATTTATTGTCGGAAATCCACTGTTTATTGTCCAAATGCCATGAAAATAGCACCACACTAGAGAAGTTTGCTTCTATTTTTTTATTTTTTTACAGACGAAAATGGATTCTTGAAAATAAGAGCTTTCTTAGCTGAAAGGGCATTAGCCTACTTTCATTCAAAGTAGGCTAGTCTCCCTTTAGCTAATAGAGAATTTCCCTTCATAATGGATCTTCCCGTTTTCATCGCGAATTTGGACGGTCATTTGCCCATTTTTAGGATCTGCCTTGAGTACGCCAAAGTTGAAGAATCCTCCTTCTGCGTAAAGCCGTTTTGGCCCGAATGTCGAATCCAGTTTAGGAGGCTGAATCGTTACCGCTCCGATTGGCCCACTGACCAATTCCCGGTAATCGACTGTACCGTTATGATCCGGATCATACTCGATCATATCCGCAAAATGAACATCGGTAGTGACAAAGTTCACATTTTTAATTTTGTTTTTCAAAATAAAATCGGAGATCTCTTTGAACTCATGCTCGTAGCCTGTTTTATCGTTCGGATCAATATGATCGCCGTTGGCCCACCCGTCTCGCGCGTTTGGTTTGCCCGTCGGAGTCGAAATGGGCACAGAGGAAGCGACGAGCTTAATTTTTGCGTCCGAATGGAGCAATTCTTTTTTCAGCCATTGCAATTGCTCTTTTCCTAACATCGTTTTGTCTGGACCGTCCTGTTTCGTATTCGGATCGCGGTACCCCCGGTTATTTAAGATGATCAAATCGAGGGTGTTCCCCCATGAATATTTGTAGTAAAGCTTTTCCGAATCACTCCGCTCTTTTTGGATCGGCCAGTAGTCTTTAAATGCCTTATAGCCGGTTGAAGTGAGCGGGTTAGACGGCCCGGAGAAATCGTTTGACACTTCATGGTCATCCCAAATGGCGTATGTGCTCGTCGATTGAAGCAATTTTCTCAAATTTGGATCCGTCCGATTCTCTTTATACTTCGCCCAGAAGTCTTCCATTGTTTTCGATGGAGCGTTTGGCACGGCAGGCGTCGGATTGTCGGCATAGATCGTATCGCCGCTGAACAGGAAAAAGTCAGGATGCAAATCCGCCATCGCCGAGAAGGACTTAAATGGGGGGATGTTTCCCTGGCCTCCCGTATCTCCACCCCAGACAATGGTTAAAGGTTTTTCCGTATTTTCAGCAGGAGCCGTTTTAAAGCTGCCCGTCGCGGAAAAAGAACCTGGAAGTGCCGCCGCCCTGTAATAATACGTCGTGTCCGGATGTAAACGATCCACTTTAACCTGTGCTGTAAAATCATGTTGCCTGCTTGCCCCTGCGATTTTCTTTATTGATTTCTTAAAAGAAGGATCCTCCGCCACTTCAAAAAGTATCGCGGACGGCTTGTTTGCTCTTGTCCAGAGCACAGCGGATGTTGAAGTGATTTCACCGCTTGCGACACCGTGCGAAATGTACGGTTTTTTCTTTAGTGAGAGAAGCTCATCCGGAAAATTGGTGAACATGCCATCTACGCCTAAAGACAGCTCTTCTGCCATCTCTTCTTTCGTATTGACGGTGTATGGATGAACGAGCAAGTGGCTTCTATGTGCTTCCTGCATAAAAGTTGGTGTGACAAGCGCTTTATCAGGACCGACACCTTCTGCGTATTCAGCCGCTTTATTCAATTCATTTTTAAGGTTTTTCCCTTTTAACATGCCAGGCGAATAAAGCTGAATGAGCGGAATATCCTTTGGTGCGATTTTTTGCAGTATTTTCAAACTGTCTTCACTAAATGACTGAAGCATCACTTTGTCTTTTTTCAAATAACCCGTCTTTTTTAAAATTTGGACGAGTTTCTCTTCCATTCCCGGGTACACGTCAGGCGCTTTCGTTTCAATGTACAATTTCGCATGTTTGTTTTTCTTTCCGATGAAGTGGATCGCTTCTTCAAGTGTCAATATTTTTTGTCCTTCATATTGCTTTTTGGCATGCTCCGGGTAGGCCTTTTTAAACCAGGAGCCGGCATCAAGCCGCTTAATTTCCGCAAGAGTAAAATCTTTCACAAGCCACGGAGAACGGTTAGGGAATACTTCTTCAGCGTTCGTTGTGCGCGCAAGGGAAGAATCATGGATGGCGACAAGATGGCCGTCTTTTGTCATATGTAAGTCAAGTTCCACAAAATCAGCTTTCATTTGAAGAGCCATTTCATAGGCGGCTTTCGTATGCTCCGGGGCATATCCGGAAGCGCCGCGATGGGCGATGGTCACGACGGAACTTGCAATCGGCTGAAGCGCAGATTGCGGATCGGCCTCTTTAGCTGCTACCCGCTTATCTGATGTGACTCCAGTAGCCAGACTAACCGAAAGAGCCAGCGATAACGGAAGGAACGCTCTCTTTTTCACGATTTCTCCACTCTCCTAAATATGTAATGTAATCAACCATCTTCAGTATAGAGAAGTGATATAAACTGATAGTAAAAGAGAATTGGAGGTTTTGTTAAAAAAAATAGGAGAAAAGGATGATTGAAGGCGGGGTAAACAAGGAAAAATGATCACGCCACCTCATTATTCTTTAAAAAAACTCGGTTCTCTCTTCTTGAACTGAGCTTTTTTGTAAAAATTCATTGGAGGCTTTTTGCTAATTTAACTACTTCATCTTTGGAAGTACTGTGGTTTTCATTTAAATCTACTAGTTGTAAAGCATAATATAAATCATCTTTTTTCCATGTCAGCACTTTAAATTTTGGCGTTTCATCATACTTGCCCTTAATGTTTTTTTCTATCTCAATGTATTTTCTCGACTTTACCATGTCATCAAACATAGGGAAATTAGCGATTTCAAATGTCACCCCATCATTTTCCTTTTGATCCGAATATTCGGTTGTTACTAATAATGCCGTTTGACCTTTTGGCTTACCTTTCATGTTTTTAAAATCTTTTACGAAAACAGTTGGATTTAGTTTAAACCTGGACTTTGATGAAAGTGTTTTTATTTCAAATGGGACGGCATTTCTAACATCTTTTAAACTTCCTTTATAATATGTTACAGTTTCTCGGTTTTCTTTTACCATCTTTTTATTCTCAAGAGTCAATTTATCTGGTTTAAACTCTTGATTCATATATCCGAACAATATTCCCAAAACACCTAAAATCAGCAAACCCCTTAAAAAGTAGTTCAAAGTCTCCCCTCCTGTTGTTTTTTAAGAATAAAGTGACTTTTTTCTGTGCCTAAAAAAGGCGAAAATTGCTATGGCCCGCTATCTCAATCCTTCATTAGCGAAAGAATACCTTGAATAGGGAAAACCTTCCTGTACTTTAGGAAGGTTTTCCACTCTCACTATTTTACGCCTACAGCGTCATATGCTTTTGTCACAGCTTGAACGGCTGCCGAATTTGGTCCATATAAGTCGGTCGCTGCTTGAATGGCAGCCTGGCGCATCATTTTGAAGTTAGAGGTGGACGTTAAATATTTGGAAACCGCGCGATAATAGATTTGTTCGGTCGCTTCTCGCCCAACCCCTTTAACGGTCACTCCGTAGTGCGTGCCGCCTTCAGAAATCAGGTAAGCCGCTTTATTATTGATACTACTATTAATATGGACGCCGCCATTGTCCTGCGTTCCTTTATAAAGCTTGCTGTAATGATCCGGGTATCCTTCTGTAGGCTTCAATGGATTTTTAATCGAAGCCGGGTCACTCATTGAACGAAGCGGCTTTCCAGAAACGGAAACCTCTTCCCCAACGTCCCAGTTTTTCCGTTCGACCATTGCGCCCATTATATCGGATAACGACTCATTAAGCGCTCCTGATTCGCCCTGGTATTCCAAATTCGCCGTGTATTCTGTTACCGCATGTGTAAGTTCATGTCCAATAACGTCAATGCCTGATGAAAAATTGGAATAATTAATTCCGTCACCATCGCCATACATCATCAACTTGCCATTCCATGCTGCATTGTTCCATTTGTTTCCTACATGAATGGCCGAGATCATTTTTGCGCCTTTATTGTCAAAAGAGTTGCGATCAAATGTCTTTTTATAATAATCGTATACTTTTTCAGCATTCACATGGGCATCAACCGCTGCAGAATCTTTAAACATTTTGCTTTGACTTGTGATTTCCTGTCCAGTATAGCCTAAAAGCTGCGACAAAATATTAAACCAGAATTCATCAAAATTTTCCGCATCATACGTGTTAATTCCATTTCCGCGCGTTTGGTCAGCCAACAAATATTTTCCATCTGCTTTTTGCGAGATTTCAAAGACTTCTTTATTTCCTTTTGCGCCGTAGCCATATCCAGTCATCTCGTCAATGGCATTATATTTATTAATAATCTCTCCATTCGTCGCGTCGACGAAGTAATGCCAATATCCCGGTTTTGGATCAGACAAAGAAACTTTCACGAGATAGGCAAGATGGTCTTTTCCATCATGTTGATAAATATATAATTTTTTGCTAACACCATCAAAGTGATCCACTTCCCCCACTTGCTTCTCAATGTCTATTGTGGCGACTTTTTCAGCATCTTTTTCTGAGATTGAAGCTGTCGTAGAGACATCCTTATCTTCTAAATCCGGCACAACTTGTCCAAAGAAAGATGTTACTTGATTATTTTTATCCAGAGAAATCGTTTGATCCGAACCATAAATCGGTACACCATTCAATTGTTCGACAAGGCGGAAGTGATGGGTGCCTGTTTTCTTATCTGCAACTTCTTTCACCACTTTAAAATTTTTCTTCATATCTCCGTTTAATTTCAATTGCTTGCTTTTGTGCTTAAGGCAGGCATACGCCACTTCTTTTTTTGTTAGCCCTTTTGGTGCCTTCCAGTTTTCGATCATGATAGAAGGAGTGGCATATTTTTTGTTGTACTCCATTTTGCTTTCTTTTGCAAAGGACATTGTTCCTCCTGTGGCAAATGCCCCCAGCGCAATGGATAGAGCAAATGTCGAAGAAGCCAATTTCTTTCTCAAATGAACTCACTCTCCTATAGAAATTTTTTAGACTAACCACTTTTCGAATTTCTTTTGAAGGCTATCAACCTATTATTTTTCTTCGCCTTCGGTTTGCGTCGCATTAAATGTCCACTTTAATTTCAAATCATCGCCCTGAAACACGTTTTGATCTTTCCCGTTATCGACGAATTCAAATTGAACCCATAAGTCATTGGATGCCCCGGGAGCAAGACCGCCCTTTTGTTTCCATAACGGGTCAATAATATCCCTCTGCACAACATCAGGTTTCATGTTTTTCAGATTATAGAGCGTCGTTTCATAAATCGGTTCAGTTTCTTTATCCCAGTTCCACAAAAATTTCACTTTAATATGCTTGCCGAGATCTTCAGAACCGTTGTTCCCTTTCACATCTCCTACTGAATATTCGGTTTTCAAATCGACGGTTTTAATTTTTAAGGTGCCGCCATTTGTCAACTTAAAGTCACGCTTCATCGTATCCCCTGGCTTAAGGTTACTTACATCGATAATCGTTGATGGATCAAGCGACAAATCCAGCGTACCAGCAGCAAAGGTGTTGTTCGTCACTTCTGTGTCGTTAAAATAGGCATACGTCCCTCCCCCAATCAAAGACAGTCCGAGTGATGCTGTGATCACGCTTAGGCCCAGCTTTTTTTTCAAGTTCATCCTAACTTCCTCCCCATTCATTGTTTTTATGGAACTCTTATGTATTAACTAAAAATGCATAAGAGATAATCCCTTAAATGGACTGGCTCGTTTCTCTTGCAAGTTTTTTCTTGTTCTCATCGATTTCTCTGATCGCGCTGTACATCGAAACAACTGAATAGATAACAAGAAAAATTCCCGGGACGATCATTAAAAGGGCTGAACCCGTTTTCGTATTCGCATAGTTTAATAGATAACCAATGTAAGGTATGGTGAAGTTTACATATTTACCAACGGTGTTTTGTGAAAGAACGAGTTCCCTATCCGCCGCATTGTTGTTGTCCCCTTTTGTTTTGTACATTACTTGCCCGTTTACTTTTTGAACGTCAATAATCCGGTGTGTAATCAATTTATTGTTCTTTTCACGAAATGTAATGATATCGCCTTTTTTATAGTTTTCACCATCGGTTTTAGGCTGTATGGCAATAATCGAGCCTGTCATAAACGTCGGCTCCATCGATCCTGAAAGTACGGTCTTAACTTGATAGCCCATGATCGTCGGCTCTCCGCCGCTTGCTTTCGCCGAAATGACCACAACCGAAAGACAAATGAAAACGACAATCATGATAATAGAGACGAAACCGCTTGTAAGCTTCAACACTTTCTTCATTTTTAATCCCCACCCAACTTTTTATAGAACAAATTCGTTCTTTCAAAAGAACTTATATATGCTATAGTAAACTTCTATTCCCAAAATTGTAAATTGGGGTTATTTGTTGCTAAGTTTAAATTGTTATCCATAACGGGGCTTAGATAAAACTATTAAAAGTACATTCTATTGACATAGCGCCCTACTTTAATCGCTTCTAAAAGCATTTAAAAATCCCCCATTTTTACGGAGAATCGACTTTTTTCGCAAAGTTGCAATAAAACGTGTCGAAAAAATTTCGGTAAAATAAAAAAAGCTTCGTTTTACCATCCTTCTAAACGAATAGGTCTTTTGAACCTGTCTCCAAAGATTTCCACAATGTATAATGAAAGAATAAAAAATAAAGGAAATAATAACAGTATTTTCAATCTCTAAGATAAAAACAGGTCTTTTTCAAGGGGGGATTTCTTTTGCATGATGGGAGAATCATTAAATTTTATCGGGAGAAGGCTAAATTAACTCAGGAACAACTCGGAAGAGGCATTTGTTCTGCTACACACATTAGCAAAATTGAACGAGGATTGACGGAATTTTCTCCCAATCTTGTCAAACTTCTAGAAGAGCGGCTCGGTATCAGCATTAAGCAAGAAAAATACGTTCTTTCCCAAATTAAAGAAAAGCTATATTGCTGGCATGAAGCAATCATTATGCAAAGATCACAAGAAATCGAAACGATCAAAAATGAACTTGACAATGAACCGTTAATCGTCATTTCTGACTATCAAATTCTCTACAACATCCTTCAGGCAAGATACTATCTTCTGCATCAAGATGATATGAAAGCCTTCACCATCATAAAAAAGCTACGCAAAAGACACAAAAGGCTACCGCCATTTGAAAGAAACTTTCTTCAACATGTCATCGGGATCTACTTCTTAAAGAAACAAGAATTTCAAAATGCTCTAGAAGCATTAAATGCGATCAACTTTAATGAATACCAAAACGCAGAGTATTATTTTCACCTGGCGATCGCCTATCATTCTAATGCTCAACATATGGCCTATTACTATGCGGAAGAGGCGCTGCACTTTTTCAAAAGAAGCAATAATTTTTTAGGAATTATTGATGCAGAAATACTAATATTAATTCTTCAACAAGGGGACTCGGATAATAATTTTGAAGAGAGGCTGAAACGATATAAACTGCTGATAAAAAGCTGCGACCTCATGTCAGCACATGCGAAAAAGGCAAGGGTCTTTCATAATTTAGCGTATGAGTACTACATAAGAAAAGAATATGAGAAAGCAAGCAAACATTATAAAGAATCGATGAACCTTAAGAAAAAAAATTCCGGAAAATACTTAATGTCTTTAGAAGGATATTTGCGAAGTTTAATAAAAGGCCGACTAAAAAACAATGATGAACTATTAGAACTTGCGACCGAGGGATTGACGATTGCCCGGGAATTGAAAGATCCGCTATATATTTACCTTCTTACACTTCCGCTATTTTTAATCAAAAACGAACAGGACCAGTACTTTCACTATTTAAGCGAAAAAGCGCTGCCTTTTTTTAAAACGTATGGCCACACGTTCTTAGCCGAACGATCTGAAAGAGAACTTTTTGATTATTACTCCAAAACCGGGCAACTCCATAAAGCGCTTAGCATCGCGCAAACGTTGATTGCTAGATAGGCAAAACCGATCCGGTTCAAGACCGGGGCTTCTTTTTGAGAAAAATGTTTTTATGCCCTTTTAGCGTTGCAATGAGCAGCGGAACGGTAATCATGATCATGGCGGCCAAAATTGTAGCAGTTATATAGTATTGTCCCCCTGGCGCGTAGCCGTAAATGTGGAATAAATGAATAGAAAAGATGAACAAACCGGCCAAAAACAGCTCAAAAATAAATGCAAGAATGAAGAATAGCATATAAGGAATAATGATTTCTGGATGAGATACATGTTTTAACGTCAATCCCTCCCAACAGAGATTTAACCGTTTATTTATTTTCTCCAATTCATCCACCATCCGAATCTTTTTGTATATAGTATGTCCAAATGTACAGTTTTTTTCCTGTAAAACCTATTTTTTTGGTTTAGCTCTCAAACTTTGTAGTATACTATAACTAACAGTTAACGTTAACGTAACTTTTTCGATCATTTTCGGAGGTGGAAGAGATGTTGCGAGTGAAAGATATTATGATTCAGAATGTCTATACTGTAAACAAAGATGATAATGTGCAAACGGTTTTGGAGAAATTCGCAAAATTTCGGATTAGCGGAATGCCGATCGTGGATGATAACTATCATCTTGTTGGATACATCAGTGATGGAGACATTATGCGCTTTCTCGGTAAACATGTCGACAAAAGCTTTTCTTCCTGGATTTCTCTTTATGCCTATTATTACGCGGTCGACCCGAAAAGACTGGACGATGAAACGCCCACGGGCGAAGAAAAAGACGAATTTAAGCGCAATTCGCTTCACGTTTTCAAAAAAAATGTGTTAGATGTCGGAGTCAAAAAGACGGTAACCGTAAAGGAAGAAGATAGTCTCGTTCATGTGGCGAATGTGCTTGCAAAACGGAACATTAAAAAAGTGCCTGTCGTTCGCGATCAACTGCTTGTTGGCATCATTAGCCGCGGAGACGTCGTCCGCTCTGTCGTTAAAAATTTTGTTACAATGGAAGAAAAGTAGTATCAGGTTACATAGCGGGGGCCATACTTCCCGCTGCGTAACCAACTTCTCAATATAGAAGAGGAGTGCTGGAAATGAGTGAAACATTTTATTCTGTTGATGATGTCAAAAAAATGCTCGGCATTACCGCAAGAACTTTGCGATATTATGAGGAGATTGGCTTAATCTCTCCCTCCAGGCGAACAGCGGGAGGACATCGAATCTATGATGAACATGTTCTTCGCCAGTTAAAGCATATTTTACGGATCAAAGAAAATCTTGGCCTTTCTCTTGACGGGATTCACCGGGTATTAGTGATGGAAGCTTCTTTAGAAGAGCTAGAAAGTACGTATAAGAAAACAGGTCTGACAGATGAAAAGCTAGAGATTTTAGACGAAGCAACAGAACTGCTTCAAGAAATTATCAATGGAACGCAAGAAAAAATAGAAAAGCTGCGTGTCATTGAGCAATCCTTTTTAAACCGCCTGAAAAAAGCGGAGCAGATGAAGGAACAATTGCTGCAAGAACCCATTCACGAATAGTGGCTGGGTTCCTGGCATTTGTGAATATAAAAGGCTTAAGTTCGTTTATCTCTTTATAAACAGATTCAAACGGTCACAATGCGTTTTTGCATTAAATAGATGTCCTCCCCGCCCCGCTCACACCTTTGCAAAATGGCCTCTTTGTCTGAGCAATTCACGATAGAGTTTTGGATTCTTTTCAAACGGCGCTCTTCCGTGCAGCCAGAACGTATTGTTGATCATCACCAAATCTCCAACCGGAAGCGGCAGGGCAATTGTCGCAGGACTGTTTTCCATTGAATCGGAGAGTTCTTTTAAGTAACTCGCTTGTTCCAATGTTTGCGGGTAAGCGAATTGGTCTATGAAACAAATGCAAGGCTTTCCGTTTTGCTCATAAAAGGTTTGATTGTAAACGGTTTGTGTTACATTTTTACTTGCCGGCGCTTTGTATTCGATTCGGGTTGTTGCCAGCGGATGGTTAGCAAATTTCTCCAGTTCTTCCCAATCGTCGAGATGAAGCAAGCGGGACTCTCCGCCAACCGCATTTTCTTCCGCAAACTTCATCATAAGAAGCCAATCAGTCGGTTCATCTACAAATGTCCCATCGGTATGGAGCGTAAATAGCCGATAAGCCTGGCGCAAATACGAATCGCTATCGTCCGTATCCTTAACGGAAAACCTGGCATAATACGTGCCGCTCATCGCATCGAAATTCACTCCGCCGACAAGATGTGTCAATGCGGTTGAAAATTTAATATAATCCTCGACCTCTGTCGTTTGGTTTTGCATCCCGATCGTGAATCCGCCGGAATTGCGGTCATGCAAGATTTCCCGGATGTTTTTTGCAAATGTTTCTCCAAGAATCGTTTCTAAACGCTTTGCTAAAATCAAGCGCATATAAGGGACATATTCAAGTTGCTGGCTATTCACTTCTTCATTTCCGGCTAAAAACAAATCGAGCGCTTCGGATTTAAGTTCAATGTGATAAAGGCGATGATGATGCGGATGTTCCTTTACCTCAAATGTTTCATACTTTCCTACAAATGACTTCACTTTCTCTTGAACCATACTCATTGTTCCTTCCTCCTTAAATCTTTAATCAGCAACACACAAACGCTTTAAAGGGAATAAAAAATAGCCAGCCATACCATTCCAATGGAAATGATATAACTGGCTATAGTCTACTAACGGCTTCTTGGCGGAAGTCCGATAGACTTTACAGTTATTGTTATTTTAAATTCAAGCGTCTGCATTGCTGTTACTGAAAGGGGCTGCCTTTCTAGTAGCAATGAATTAGTTATATTCTATGAATTTAATGTTCTCCTGTCAATACATTTTTTCGATAATTTTAAATGTTTATGAAAAGAGTGGTTTACGCTTTGCCGGAAGAACCGAATTCGCGCATCTTGCCAATCACAGTCGCTTTAATCGCATCCCGTCCTGGCCCGATAAATTTGCGTGGATCATATACGCCGGAGTCAGCACTTAATACTTCACGCACGACTTTCGTAAAGGCAATCTGGTTTTCCGTGTTGACATTGATTTTTGCCGTTCCTAATCGGATCGACTTTTGAATTTGATCGGTCGGAATGCCTGTACCGCCATGTAATACAAGCGGCAAGCCGGTTGTATGGCAAATTTGTTCCATTTCTTTAAAGCCCAGTTTCGGTTCGCCTTTATATGGCCCGTGGACAGAGCCTAATGCAGGCGCAAGACAATCAATTCCAGTGCGCTTCACAAGCTCTTCACACTCATTCGGATCCGCGTAGATCACCCCATCCGCAACTACATCATCTTCCTGTCCGCCTACCGTTCCGAGCTCTGCTTCAACCGAAACGCCGCGTTCATGGGCATATTCAACGACCCGCTTTGTAATGGCCACATTTTCTTCAAATGGGTGATGGGAAGCGTCGATCATGACAGATGTAAAGCCAGCATCAATCGCAGCCTGGCATTTTTCAAAACTGGAGCCGTGGTCTAAATGAATCGCTACAGGCACTGTCACTTTCATTTCTTCGATAAGCGCTGCAGTCATGGCAGTCACGACTTTAAAGCCGCCCATATAACGAGCCGCACCTTCAGAAACGCCGAGGATTACCGGCGATTTCTCTTCCTCGGCCGCTGCTAAAATGGCCTGAGTCCATTCCAGGTTATTAATGTTGAACTGCCCTACCGCATACCCTTCTTTTAACGCTTTATTTAACATTTCTTTCATTGAGACTAAAGCCATATGATTCTCCTCCTATAAATTGAAACGGTCAGTATTGTCTATTTGGCGACAAGGACATTAAATGTCCCAGATAGACAAATTACGTCCCATAAAGTTTATAAAAAAGCTATTGAACTAAATTTCAAAGATTGGTTTTCTTGATCTACATAATGCCTGGCATTTTTACTCTTCCTATATCGATAGACTTCTTGCCAGATGATAAACGGACATATCAACCCGGTGCTTGTCCTTTGCCGCTTCAGCGAAAGGTAAATGAATCAATTGGCCCTTTTTCCAACCGACCATTACCCCTTTTTCTCCTTCTACTAATAAATCAACGGCTTTTGCCCCCATCTGGCTGCCCATCATGCGGTCGTGCGCAGTGGGAGAGCCTCCGCGCTGAAGATAACCAAGCACGATTACTCTTGTTTCAAGACCGGTTTTCGTTTTAATTAATTGGCTAATATCCTCGGCTTTACATACCCCTTCGGCTACGACGATAATGCTGTGCATTTTCCCCCGCTGGTGTCCTTGCTCGATTCGGTCAACAATATCATCAATGTTATAGGGTGATTCCGGGATGATGATCGATTCAGCGCCGCCGCATAAACCGGCCCATAAAGCGATGTCTCCCGCCTCACGTCCCATCACCTCAATGATCGAAGTCCGTTCATGAGAAAAAGCGGTATCGCGAATTTTGTCAATCGCATCGACAGCCGTGTTAACAGCGGTATCAAAGCCTATGGTGTAGTCCGTACCCGCAATATCATTGTCAATCGTTCCTGGAATGCCGATCGTCGGAAAGCCTTTCGCGGTTAATTTTTCCGCTCCTTTAAAGGAACCGTCTCCTCCGATGACAACGAGCCCGTCAATCTCCTTTTCTTTCAGCTTTTCTAGTGCACGCTCTTGGCCTTCTTCTGTCTTAAACTTCTCACTCCGTGCGCTTCGTAAAATCGTTCCTCCGCGATGAATAATATCCCCTACGCTGCCAAGATCCATATGAACAAAATTGCCTGCCATCAATCCATCGTAACCATTCTTTACGCCATACACATCAAGCCCTTTAAAAATGCCTCTTCGAACGACTGCGCGAATGGCAGCATTCATTCCCGGAGCGTCACCCCCGCTTGTCAAAACAGCGATCTTCTTCACTATATTTCCTCCATTCCAATTCTTTGTTTTAAAGTATGGGCATTTTTCAGTTGAAAAAATCCTTGCATTGCTTTAAGAAGTCAGACGTCTAGCGATAAGTTTAATTATAGGAATAGTTGAACGGATTGTAAATATTTTTGCAATAGAATAGGTCTGGCAGAAAAGGAATTTGTAATAGTTGAAGGAGGTTTGACCAATGAAAAAAGACAAGAAAACAAGTATTGAAATTGAACGACCTACGATTCGCGAAATTGAAACCGATACCCCCCATCCAAGAATTAACGATGATGATGAATTTAAAGCAATTGTGAATGAAAATTAAACGGTTTAAAAGAAAAAGACGGGCACACACTAAAGGCCCGTCTTTAAACTTTCAAAAAGCTCTCGGCAAATCATTGACTTCATAAGCAACGCGAATTCCGGACTCAATTGCCCCCTGGATCCAGGCATGCGTTAAAGTTGTATGTTCTCCGGCAAAATGCACTCTTCCTTCCGGCAAGGCAATATAAGGGTAAAGCTCTGTTTCCTGCCCCGGTTCAAAAGCGGTAAACCCACCGCAAGAATATGGATTTCCCGTCCAGCTGAACGAAGTCCCTGTTTCAAACTCTTTATAGACTTGATCCCCAAATAACTGAGCCATGTTTTGAAGGGCATGCCGAACGCGTTCATCGTTTGATAATCCTTCCCAAGTTAACGCTTCATCCGCCCATGTATAACTGGCAATCACAATGGCGGGCCCGCTTGAGCCGATCCCGACGCTTGGATAATAGGAAAACCGAATGGGCAAATCCGTTATCGACTTTCCGCCATATTGACCGTACTTTTCCCAAAACCTGCTTTTAAATTGAAGCCCGATCTTTGTCGATGCCATATAATTCAGTTCACGAATCGCTTTTCTCTTAAAATAGGAAAAAGATTGGTATGGCTGAATTTGTACAAATCTCATTAGAGAAAAAGGGATGGTGACAATGGCAAGATCACTTGTGATTGTGAAATTCTGTGACGTTTTCTGATCGTTCGTATAAATGGTTACACTCGTCTGGTCTTGAACGATTTTCGTCATCCATTGCCTGAATCGAATATCCTCTTTTAATTGCGGGAGAAACGCGTGCGGCAGCCGATCCATCCCGTCTGTAAGTTCATAAAACTTGCTTTTATATGCAAATAACGGCATTTCTCTCAATACTTCAAGAAAGGACATTCCCATATAAGCTTCCAGATCAAGAAGGACACCGATCATATCGATTGCCCCATCTGAAAACGTCGTTCCATATTGATAATGATAGGTGCTCAAAAATGAACCTAACGAATAGGTGCCAAATTCTTTTTGGACTAAAAGCCAATTTTTATGAGGATCTTTACGTATAAAATCAAGAATTGGCTTGATGGCTAAAAGCAAAAGTTCTTCTGATGATTTTCCCATTTCATTTGGGAAAATGGGAAAGTTTAATATGCCCGGATTTTTTTCATAATGATCGAGTCTCGTTTTTATACCATTGACGTAAATCAAATCCACTGGCGTTCGATTAATAAATTCATTGACGGGCAATCCAAATTTTTTAATATAGGCTAAGGTCAAATAATGGCTGTCGGGAATCCGCATGGCCCCTGCGTTAAAATATAGCCCACTGCTAAAAGGCGAGCGAATGGTGTAAACGCGCCCGCCCACTCTTTCTGAAGCTTCCAGAATCGTGACACTGTGTCCCGCTCCTTTTAATAGAGAAGCCGCAACAAGCCCTGACATTCCCGCGCCAACAACGGTGATGCGTTTTGGAATTCGCGATTTTGGAAGCCCTTTTTCGATAACCGACAGCATTTGAGCGGGTGTTAATTGAGGAAGCATGTGAGCAGTCATACCGTTCTCCTTTAATTCACCCGAAGGATGATTCTTATTGTTATCATCCTATTCAAACGGGATGGCCGTTATGTTGAAAGTACACATTCGGAAGCGAATAGCAATTAAAAAACTTCATATAAAAAAACCAGCTCTTTCGCCAGAGCTGGTCATATGCTTTACACCTCAACAACTTCGTGTGACTTCAAAAATTCAATGATTTGCTCTTTTGGCCTGAATCCCGTTATCCGGTCAACAAGCTGACCATCTTTAAAAAGTAGCAACGTCGGGATGCCAAGCACTTGTTGCCGGCTAATGAAGTCCTCATTATCATCGGCATTTACTTTAACGATTTTTACCCCTAATTCTTCATGGATCTCTTCAAGAATCGGGTTGATCATTCGGCATGGACCGCACCAAGGCGCCCAGCAGTCAATGAGCACGGTTTTGCTCGTTTCGATTTCCTTCAAGATCCCTTCTCCATCGGCATGCAATAAACCCATGTGACTCTCTCCTTTTCTTTAGCGTTGACAATAGTATATGGCGCATTTTAGAATAAGTAAAATTAATGTTTTAAATTTACAGCATAAGAAAAACTAATTCCAGGAGAACTAACGATGACATTATTTCAATTGGAAGTTTTTTTAACAGTCGTTGAAACGAAAAGCTTTACAAAAGCCGGAGAACAAATCGGCCTTTCACAGTCCGCTGTCAGCCAGGCCGTTGCAGCTTTAGAAACCGACTTAAATGTTAAATTATTAAACCGGAATCGCAAGGGAGTCAGCTTAACAAAGGTCGGAGAGCGAATCACGGGTCTTATTCGGGAACTAATGGCCATCAAAACTAAAATCATCAATGAGGCAGCCGGTATCACCGAACTTGAAACAGGGACGATCCGCATCGGAGGTATATCAAGCATGTCTGCAAAATTATTGCCTGGGATGATCGGCTCATTCAAGAAACGATTTCCCGGCATTGAAGTCATTCTTTACGAAGGGAGCTTTGAAGAGCTCCGAAACTGGTTAAAGCTATCGGTCATTGATCTTGCGGTCGTCTCGGAAAACATGCAAGAATTCGACTTTGTCCCGCTTGTCCAGGACAAAATGGTCATTTTTTTGCCTGAAAACCATCCGGCAAACGGAAAGGCTTCCCTTGAGTTAAAAACGATCGCCCATGAGCCTTTTATTATGCCGAAAGAATGCGACCGGGTGCTTCGCTCCATCTTTAATGCACAGGGATGTGCGCCGAACATCCAATTTGAAGTCAGGGACATTGCGACCATTTTAGCAATGGTGCAAGAGGGCGTCGGGAATACGATTTTGCCAGAAATGGCGATCCCCGCGACATTGCCGAAAGTCTCCGCCTCCTATTTGAACCCGCAAGTGTATCAAAATGTCGGCCTGGCATTTCGCGCTTCAAGGTATACGTTGCCGGTCGTCTCTGCCTTTATCCATGAAGCGCAAGAATTTACGAAAGATTTATCACTCAAACTATTCAACAGCTACCATTCCGTCATTGTAAAAAAAGAAAATTTTTGATTCTCCGGCTACGCCCTTTCCTCCAGCAATTTTGAAAGAAGCGGCAGAAGGAGCTTGCCGAACTTTTGAACGGAAAAAGTTGGAGACTTCTGTTTTTTATACTGGTTGTTCACAAAATCAAGAACAGATGGGGGGATTTTTCGTGAAGCGATTAATGGATAGTACAATTGATACCCTTCCTTTAAATGCTCCCATCTTCGGTCATTTCCCGGGTTGACATATTCAGAGACGTCAATCAGCTTCACGTGGTCACCTTGAAGAATAATATTTTTTAAATGAACGTCGCGAGGATTCAAGCCAACATGACGGGCATGCTCCATCGCCCGATCTACTTCATCAATCACGTGTTTCGGAATTTCAATTCCTCGAATTAAACAGTCATACAAATTGATCCCTTTTTCATTGCTGATGACAATATAAGACTTTCCCGATCCATAAAAACGGGGGAAATATGGGCTATCCTTTAATAGCCGGTACGCTTTTTCTTCATTTTTCCGCTTTTCTTCCCTGCCAATCGCATAAACTTTAAACGCATATCGCGGAAATTCGTCATGGACGAATACGGCTGCATCCGTTCCCTTGCCGATGCATGTCAATTCGGAAGGGGCTTCTTTGACCCGGACTATACCATTGTCCTCAGTGGCTTCAATTTTTATGCGTTGAATGAGAGGAACGACCTGCCGCCAATCCATTGGCATACACCCTTCCTAAAAAAAATCCTTTGTTTCATGAAATATTAAAACGTGAACATTATTTTAGCCTTCTGTTTGAAGTTATAGTCATATTACGTTCAAAACAGGAAGAGGTTTCATGTTTTTAGAAGGTCGGAAAGAAGAACTAGCCGGGAAATTCGTTTTCCCGGCTAGTTCAATATCCTTTATTTAATTCAGCAGTTCGCATTCTTCCGCAATCGTCGCTTCTTCTTTTTCGTTTAAAAGAGATTGAATCGCCCTATAAGCGCTTTTAACTTCTTCCCCTTCAATGATCACAAGAAAATCACGGCCACGGAGGTTTAAAATAAATGAAACCAACTTCGTCATACTTTCTACTATGCACGTTTCCTTATTCTTGTAAACATAAACCGTACAGTCTTGATACTGCTGGCAAATCTCATGGAACTTTATGATCTTCGGCAGTGGAATTGAACTGGAAAGCACTTTAAACGAAATAATGTTGTTCATTTCATCACCCCTAGCTTTTGCTGTGAACGTCTGCTTACTATTATTGTGACATATCCTTGTCCAGAATTGTACGGGGTGATTTTGTCGGAAAAGGATTTGTTTTGCGGAATCACCGTTCGCCAATTTATTGCATCCATTGACGTTCAACAATATTCAATTTTAAAGTTCCAAGAAAAAAAGGAGTTTTTGGTAAGCAAGCGAAATAATCATTATTCTGAATTTAAGGAGGCAAAGAATGTATCGGTCATTGAACGACTTTTTCCAATCCTGGCACTACGAGGCTAAAGCCACGAAGAAAGTGCTCAACCAATTAACTGACGAGTCGCTTGATCAAGAAGTCTCTCCGGAGAATTGGACATTGGGACGGATCGCATGGCACACCGTGACTGCAATTAAAGTCATTTCATCACAGGCGGGACTTACCTTTGAGGCGCCCGATAAAGACTGGCCCGTCCCTCATTCGGCTGAGTTTATCGCCAAAAGTTACGAAAAAGTTTCTGATGCCTTTATTCAATCGCTGAAGGCTCAATGGACGGATCATGATCTGACTGAATCCATCAACTTTTTTGGACAGCAAATGCCAAAAGGAGTGCTTTTACTTTACTTAAATCAGCATCAAACCCATCATCGCGGGCAAATGACGGTTCTCATGCGGCAAGCGGGTTTAACCGTTCCCGGAATATACGGCCCATCAAAAGAGGAGTGGGCCGTATTAGGCATGGAAACGCCAAAATCTTAAAAAAATTCAATATCAATGAACGACCAACAAAACCATTGCCATGTGATTGGGCGATGGTTTTTTTATAGTTGACTTCTCTACCTGGTTTGGACCAGGCAAAGAGCGGCTGTACATCTGGAACTGCCTTGTGTTCGTTAACACACCGACTCCAAAATTTGTGCAGCTTTCCACATCGGTAGGCAAAACGTAGCGAAATCTTCAGAAATCTTTTAACGTTTTGTCTAATGAAAGCGCTTATCACAGGGACTATAATGAACTCAAAACGTTAAATCCGGGAGGTTTTACAATGACTGTAACAAAAGATGTACAGCTTCTAAAAAACTATATTGGTGGACAGTGGGTCGAATCGGCCGGCAAACAGTCAGAAGAAGTTCCAAATCCTGCGACAGGCGAAGTGATCGCCCGTGTCCCCATTTCCACAAGAGAAGATTTGGACAAAGCCGTCGCTAGTGCGAAAGAAGCGTTTAAAACATGGAAAAAGGTCGCCGTTCCAAAACGCGCTCGCATCCTCTTCCGCTTTCAACAGCTCCTCGTTGAAAACTGGGAGGAACTAGCTGAGCTTGTAACGTTAGAAAACGGAAAAAGTTATGGCGAAGCTTACGGAGAAGTACAGCGCGGGATTGAATGCGTTGAATTTGCCGCAGGGGCACCGACTTTAATGATGGGCACACAACTTCCTGACATTGCAACCGATCTTGAATCCGGAATGTATCGCTACCCAATCGGCGTCGTTGGCGGGATCACGCCGTTTAACTTTCCGATGATGGTTCCTTGCTGGATGTTTCCACTCGCGATTGCATGCGGAAATACATTTGTCTTAAAGCCGTCTGAGCGCACGCCGCTATTGGCCAATCGCCTCGCTGAACTCTTCAAGCAAGCAGGGCTTCCTGACGGCGTCCTTAACATAGTGCATGGGGCTCACGATGTCGTAAACGGCATTCTTGAACATAAAGATGTGGCAGCCGTATCTTTCGTTGGGTCCCAGCCGGTCGCCGAGTATGTTTACAAAACTGCCGCAGCTAACAGAAAACGAGTACAGGCGCTTTCTGGCGCGAAAAACCATTCCATCGTTCTCCCGGACGCCGATTTAGACAATGCGGTTAAAAATATTATCGGCGCTGCATTCGGTTCTGCAGGCGAACGCTGTATGGCGGCATCTGTTGTCGTCGCCGTTGGAGACATAGGCGATGAATTAGTCAGCAGGTTAAAACAAGCAGCGGATGAAATCAAAATGGGCAATGGCATGGATGAAGAGGTGTTCCTTGGACCAGTTATCCGCGATGCGCATAAAAAACGGACGATCGATTACATTGACATTGGTGAAAAAGAGGGGGCAACTCTTGTCCGTGACGGCAGACGTGAAGGAGACAACGAAAACGGCTACTTTGTCGGTCCTACCCTTTTCGATCACGTAAAACCGGGAATGAAAATTTGGCAAGATGAAATTTTCGCCCCTGTTTTATCCATCGTTCGCGCCAATAGCCTTCAAGAAGCCATTGAAATTACAAACCAATCCGAATTCGCGAACGGCGCCTGTCTTTATACCGATAGCGCAAAAGCGATCCGTGAATTCCGTGAAGAAATAGATGCAGGCATGCTTGGCATTAATATCGGGGTTCCTGCGCCAATGGCCTTCTTCCCATTCTCCGGCTATAAGAAATCGTTCTATGGCGACCTTCATACGAATGGACGCGACGGAGTAGAATTCTATACACGCAAGAAAATGTTAACTGCAAGATATTAACAAAATTATTCTAGCAATCTTGTGGATTGGAATCGGCGAATCGCCGATTCCGGTTATCCATACGTGAATAAAAAGAACGGAGTTGATGATCATGCAAGCGACTGACCAAACGAAAGAGCTTCTGGCAAAGGACGCGAAGTACCTCTGGCATTCGATGAAAGGCTCCGCACCCAATCCTGCTAATCTCGTCATCCAAAAAGCAGAAGGGGCATGGGTGACCGACAGTGACGGAAACCGCTATTTAGATGGAATGTCCGGCCTCTGGTGCGTCAATGTCGGCTACGGACGAACCGAACTTGCTGAAGCGGCGTACGAACAACTTAAAGAAATGCCCTACTTCCCATTAACCCAGAGCCATGTTCCGGCAATTAAACTGGCTGAAAAGCTGAATGAATGGCTTGGCGGCGATTATGTCATTTTCTTCTCTAACAGCGGCTCAGAAGCGAATGAAACCGCATTTAAAATTGTCCGTCAATACCACCAGCAAAATGGGGATCATGGACGCTATAAGTTTATTTCCCGCTACCGCGCGTACCACGGCAACTCGATGGGTGCGCTTAGCGCAACCGGCCAGGCGCAAAGAAAATATAAATATGAACCGCTCAGTATGGGATTCATTCATGTCGCACCGCCTGACACGTACCGAAATCCAGAAGACGTTCATACCCTCTCAAGCGCCGCTGAAATCGACCGCGTCATGACATGGGAATTAAGCGAAACAATCGCTGGAGTCATTATGGAGCCGATCATTACGGGCGGCGGAATCTTAATGCCTCCTGACGGCTACATGAAAAAGGTAAAAGAATATTGCGAGAAGCACGGCGCACTCCTTATTTGCGATGAAGTCATTTGCGGATTCGGACGAACGGGCGAGAAGTTTGGCTTTATGAACTATGAGGTCAAACCTGACATCATTACAATGGCAAAAGGAATTACGAGCGCCTACCTCCCGCTGTCCGCTACTGCCGTCAAACGGGAAATTTATGAAGCGTACTCTGGAAGCGGCGCATATGACCACTTCCGCCATGTCAACACATTTGGCGGAAATCCGGCCGCCTGCGCCCTTGCCTTGAAAAATCTCGAAATCATGGAAAATGAAAAACTAGTAGAACGTTCAAAAGAGTTAGGCAAACGGCTATTAAATGAGCTTGCCGAACTAAAGGACCACCCGGATGTCGGCGATGTTCGCGGAAGGGGCCTGCTTATCGGAATTGAGCTTGTAGAAAACAAAGAGACGAAGGAACCGGCATCGATTGATAAAATGAACAAAGCTATTGGCCTTTGCAAAGAAAAAGGGCTCATTATCGGAAAAAACGGCGACACTGTTGCTGGCTTCAATAACATCCTGCAGCTCGCCCCGCCATTAAGCATTACCGAAGACGACTTCTCCTTCATTGTTAAAACAATAAAGGAAAGCTTTGCCCAATTATAGGTTCAGATAAAACACGTTTCCTCTCCGAAACGTGTTTTTTTCTTGATTCATTTGGCGTTAGATAAACACCCTTCAAGCAATGTATAAATTTGCTAATAGTTTGGAATAGATCCGTCATTTGTTTTCTTTGACAACGCGGTAAAACATGAAATGTGGATCGAAATGAAGGCAAGGCTCCGAAACGTTTTTCGAACACACACAAAAGAAATGGAAACATAAAAAGAGCGGGTAATATCCGCTCTTTTTATGTTTCCACCGACCCTGATTCTATCAAACAATGAAAATGATCAAGAAACCGTACATCAGGCTCTGGCTTGAGGAAACAAGTGTTTTTGTGCCTGGAGCCTTTATTTCGTTTTTATCGTTCCCGTTCCCCGGACCCAATAGCCGTCATGTGGCTTTGAAATGATAAAATAAACAGGTGTATTTTTATCATGTCCAAATGGCCCGACCGTTCCTCCGCATTCCGGTATTTTCTTTTTTGCCAATAATGAGTCACGCCCCCAGGAAACATTATGTTTTACGGTTACTGTCATATAGTGGCCTTTCCTGCATTTGACAGAATGGAACGTAATTGTTGCATCATTAAACGTTTTCAGTGTCCGGTCTTTGCTCCTTAAGTTCGTGTCAAAATCATAGACAAAGGTGTCAGAATATGCGAGAGCGCTAGATACAGGCAAAAAAACCAGAACAAAAACGAACATCGCAATCAATGGCAACTTCCATTTCATCATGTCAATTCCTCCTTCGCTTTAGTTTCATCGACTTCTAAATTGTAGCCTTTTGGAATGGTTTCGTGAATGGTTCTATGTAATCAAATTTAATTTTGGGAAGTGAGCCCTTGTGCTTATAACCTTTTATTAAATCACATGCTTATTTTACAATTTGTCAAAAAAACTGCGATTAAAAGTTTACATTATGACTAGTGTCTGTATTTTTAGAATGTTGTAAAATTAATGTTACTATAGTAGTAGCACTTCATTTTTCTACTAGGTTAAACTAGAAATGGAGGGAACAGTTGTGGCAATGAATGAGAACACATTACAAAAAGGGTTGAAAACGCGCCATATGTCGATGATTGCGATTGGCGGCGTCATTGGTGCCGGTCTATTTGTCGGAAGCGGCGCTGTCATTCATTCAACAGGACCCGGAGCTATTCTTTCTTACATTCTTGCTGGCGCGATGGTTGTCGTCGTCATGAGAATGCTTGGAGAAATGGCCGCCGCACACCCAGCGAGCGGATCCTTTGCCGAATATGCGCGTGAAGCGATTGGACCATGGGCAGGATTTACGATCGGCTGGCTATATTGGTTTTTCTGGGTTGTGGTTGTCGCCATTGAAGCAACAGCCGGAGCCGGCATCATTCAATACTGGCTGCCTGACGTACCGTTATGGTTTACCTGTTTAGTTTTAACCGTTTTGTTAACGCTTACAAACGTCTACTCTGTTAAGTCATTCGGCGAATTTGAGTACTGGTTTTCGATGATTAAGGTTGTCAGCATTATTGTTTTCTTGCTGATGGGGGCTGCGGTTATTTTTGGCCTTATTCCAGGGCACGGCGCAGGCTTTTCTAATTTGACCGCCCATGGAGGCTTTATGCCAAAGGGTCCCGGGTCCATCCTGTTAGGCGTTGTCGTCGTCATCTTTTCCTTTATGGGAACAGAAATCGTGACAATCGCCGCAGCCGAATCTGCCCAGCCGCAAAAAGCGATTTCCCAGGCCACAAACAGCGTGATCTGGCGTATCCTCATTTTTTATGTAGGCTCGATTGCCGTTGTCGTTACACTGTTGCCATGGGATTCAGCAAGCATTTTAAAAAGCCCGTACGTTGCCGTTTTAGAAAAAATCGGCGTCCCGGCAGCGGCTCAAATTATGAACTTTATCGTTCTGACAGCCGTTCTATCCTGTTTAAATTCGGGATTGTACACCTGTTCCCGCATGCTCTATGCGCTTGCGCAAAAAGGGGATGCTCCAAAAAGCTTTCTTACGTTAAATCGCAAAGGGGTTCCCGTCCGGACGATTTTAGCAAGCACGTTTTTCGGATATATTGCCGTCGTCATGAATTACGTATCACCCGATAAAGTTTTCCTATTTTTAGTGAATTCATCAGGCGCCGTCGCTCTTCTTGTCTATCTCGTTATCTGTTTTTCACAGCTGCGTATGAGATATCGGCTAGAGAAAGAAAATCCGGAGCAAATTAAAATCAAAATGTGGCTGTTTCCGTATTTAACATATGTCACCATCGCTGTCATTCTCGTCATTCTTGGATCAATGGCCTTTATCGAATCCATGCGTTCACAGCTTTACCTTACATTGCTCATCGCGGTCATTGTGATCGGTATCTATTTCTTGTTTAATCCTAAAAAAGCCAATGTCGGCCAAAAACAGCATCAGCAGACAAAGGCATAGGAAAAACGCAGAAGCGTTCTTCCTATGCCTTTAAATGCCCTGATATCGGTGACAGCTGTTTTGCCGTTTCAACAATGCCGGGAGAGCCGTTTTCTCGATACATTCAACATTATAGGAAGTGAGAGGAGCCACAACATTAACGGCCGCAACGGCATTTCCGTGATTGTCAAAGATCAGTGCGGCAATCGAATAAATCCCGCCTTCAAGCTCTTCGCTGCTAATGGAATAGCCTCTTTCGCGAATGTCATTCGACTTTAACTTTTCTGTTTTTCTATACGGTAACAATTCACTGTTGATCAAAGGACTAATTTCCTAATTAATAAATCCTACCATAGTATGTTGTGTATTTAATTACTTTATAACATAATCGTTGAAAGGGGATCGGCACTGTGGCGCTTGTATTCTCGCAACAGTGCCCCAGTTTTTCAAAATAGAGAAAGGAGTTTTTCATTATTGTATACGCTTTCATTTGAAGAAGCAACGGATAGAGAGAAACGAATCGGCGGAAAAGCAATGAACCTGGTGAAAATGAAAAAGCACGATTTGCCTGTTCCCGATGGTTTTATTGTCACGATAGAGTCTTTGTTCCATAGTTTGCGAGAAAGCGGCCTTTCTACGGACGACGCCCGGGACATGGAAGAGAAGATGAAGAGTTTGGTCCTTCCTGAAGCACTTGCAAACGAGCTTAAGGTGGTGTTTGAAAAATTAATGAAGATATACCCGGCTGTCGCCGTCCGGTCATCGGCAAGTAGTGAAGATCTCGAAGACGCTTCGTTTGCCGGCCAGTATGAAAGTTATTTAAATGTCACTTCGTTTGAAGATCTTCTGGATAAAATAAAAGACTGCTGGCGCTCGATGTTTGCCCCTCAAGTTCGCCACTATGCCAAAAACATGAACATGCCGGAAGCCGATTGGTCGATGGGGGTTGTCGTGCAAGGGCTTGTCCATTCTGATGTATCCGGCGTCGTTTTCAGCGCCAATCCGCTTACGGAGAGCACAAATGAAATGGTCATCAACGCAAGCTTCGGTTTAGGCGAAGCTGTAGTATCCGGCATCGTAACACCCGATTTGTTTATCGTTAATAAAGACAGTCTTGAAATTAAAAAAGAACTCGGATTAAAGGAAATAAAAATCATCCCGGACGGGGCTGGCACGAAAGAAATCGAGACGACTGAGGAAGAGCAAAGCCGATTCTGCCTTTCTGATGCTCAAGTCAAGCAAATCGCTGAAATGACAAAAAAAGTGGAGGACATTTACAACGCTCCCATTGATTTAGAATTTGGGCTTCAAGGGAACGAATTGTTTGTACTGCAAGTTCGCCCGATCACTACGCTTTTAAGGAGATGAATATAGATGATCACCGAAAAAATCACCGAATTTCAACAATCAATTTTGTTAAGCGATGAAGAAAAACGAAACGGCTTTTGGCTACAAGATGATAATCACCTCCCTAACGCAAAGTGCCCGTTATTTTTATCATTTATGATCCCTGCTTTTACTTACGGTTTTAATACCGCCCTGCAAAAGGCAAAACTCCCTTTAAAGCGGACCGTTCTCAAAAGTTGCCACGGCCATGCCTACCAAATGATGATCCCTTATGAGGGTGATTTCGAACAAAGAATAAAAGAACATCAAGAAGCGATGCGCCCCCTTTTTCCACGGATGAAGGAGCGGCTTTATGAAGCGGTGGAACAAAAGCTGATGCCGTTTTACAATCAGCTGGATGAAGACGCAAGCCGTGTTTTAACCCATGAAGAAGCCTTGAAGAAGCTGGATGAGCTTTTTTCATTTTATCAAAAAGCCTGGGAAATCCATTTCGATATCGTCATGCCACAATCCGCCATTGGGACCATGCTTGAAAAAATGTACGAAAAGCTGACGGGCGAAACAAATCCTGCGGCAGTTTACGAACTGCTTGTCGGGATCATGAATAAATCGTTGGAAACCGAACGAGAATTGTGGAAGCTTTCCGAACTTGCCAAAAAAGAGCCCGCAGTGTTACGGATTTTCGCGAACAGTTCGCCTGAAGAATTAGAAGATAATCTTTCAAAGACGGAAGAAGGAAGTGTTTTCTTAAAACATCTCGACCGTTTTTTATCAGAATATGGTTACCGCAAAAACGAACCGCATGAATTCCTTGGGCTAACGTGGATCGAAAATCGAAAGCGCCCGCTGGAAATTATTCAGTCGTATATCGAAAAAAATTACAATTTCCAAAAAGAATTCGACCGAATTTCTAAAGAAAGGCAAGAGAAATATGAAAGATTGCTTGAACGTTTGCCTCAGAGCGAATTAAAGGATAATTTTATAAAAACTTATGAAATGGCTTTAAAAGGCATTTGCATAAGGGACGACCACCATTTCTACATTGACGCCATGCTTACGGCCAAATCACGGCTTTTCTTATTAAATGTTGGGAAGCTGCTCGTTCAATCAAATGCGATCCAAAACAGCGAAGACATCTTTTTTCTATATTTGGATGAAGTGCAAACTCTTTTGAAAGCCCCTGATGACGCTGTAAAATTAATAGAGAAGCGAAAGGCCGAATATGAAGAGAACTTGAAGAAAAAAGTTCCTGTCACATATGGTACGCCTCCGGAAGGGTTTCACGAAAATCAACTGTTTGAACGAGTTTTGGGGAGAATCGAGGAAAAGGCGACGGCGACGCAAACATCGTTTAAAGGATTTGCCGCTTCTAAAGGAACGTATACCGGGACAGTTAAAGTCGTTCATCATCTCGACGAATTCCAAAAACTGAAAAAAGGGGATGTGCTCGTTTGTAAAACGACGACGCCTCCATGGACAGTGTTGTTCTCATCGGCTGGCGCAGTCATTACAGACGCTGGAGGCATTCTTTCCCACTCCGGAATCATCGCAAGAGAATATAAAATACCCGCAGTCGTTGGGACACGGGTCGCGACCGCCACTTTAAAAGATGGAGATGTTGTGGCAGTGGACGGAACAAACGGAGTGGTTACTATTGTCAAACAAAATTAAAGAACTTCTCTTAATTGCTTCCATTTTGACAGGAACGATACTAGCGCCCATCAATTCAACCATGATTTCCGTAGCCTTATCGTCCATTTCATCCTATTTCCACGAAAGCCTTGCGAACATTTCATGGGTCGTTACCATTTATTTAATCGTAATGGCCGTCACCCAGCCAATCGCAGGGAAACTTGGAGATCTATTCGGCAACCGTAATATTTACATGTGGGGGCTCTCGTTATTTTTCATCTCTTCCATTGCCTGCGCTTTTTCTATCAATTTGTCGTGGCTGATCGTTTTCCGTTCGCTTCAGGCCGTCGGAGGCGCGCTAATCACGCCGAATGCGACGGCCATTATGCGGCACGCCTTATCAAAAGAAAGGCTTCCGAAAGCGTTTGGTCTTTTCGGAATGGGAATGGGCCTTGGTGCGGCGGTCGGTCCTTTGCTCGGGGCCAGTTTGATCGGCGAATGGGGATGGAAGTCGATTTTTTGGGTGAATGTCCCATTTTTATTTTTCGCCCTTCTTACTTCGATCGTTATTCTGCCGAAAATACAAAAACAGACGGCTGTTTCATTGGACATCGCGGGCTCAATATATTTGGCGGTTAGCTTTTCGGCCTTAATTTTATTGACTCACCGCCATAGCCTCATGGTCTATACCTTGATCGCGCTTCTATTTGCCCTATTTTCTGCATTGTTTGTTAAAAGGGAAATTCAAGCACAAGTGCCGCTCATTGACTTCTCGCTATTTAAAAATCATACGTTTCTAGGGGCGAATCTGTCCATTCTCGTCAGCAATTTCATCATGTACACAACCCTGTTGATGATGCCACTCTTGCTGGAGGATGAATTCAACTATTCCCATCAGACGATTGGGTGGGTGATGGCCGCTTTTTCCGTCTCCATGTCTTTATCCGGCTGGCTCGGCGGGCAGTTGACCGCACGGATAGGCAATCGGAAAATGATCGCTGTTTCCTTTTGCATTGCGGTCGGATCAGCGGCGCTTTATTTCGGGTTAAAGCCGGTTCATTCCCTGGCTTACATTATCATTGCGCTCTCCGTTGGCGGAATTGCGGGCGGTATTGGTTCAACGGCCATGCAAACCGCTTCTCTAGAATCCGTCAGCAAGGAAATGTCAGGTACCGCTTCCGGGATTTATTCCACATTCCGTTATTTTGGCAGCATGATCTCCTCCACTCTGGTCAGCATGTTGGCCGGCTCCAGCTCATTATTTGCGGTTCTGCTTGTTGCCGCTATTCTTGGCCTTATCATTTCACGACTGCTGTCCAACCCGGACATTTCCTTCCGAAGAGGCCAAACAACGGCGAAAAGCGGCTGATGGAAGCATTGGCATAGTAAACTTGCATGGTAATATGGAAGCTTCACCGTTCTAAAGATAACCATACAAAAAAGAGAGAACCTTCAACCATAGAAAGGTTCTCTCTATAAGAATGCGGAATTATTTCCTTAGTGTGTTGTAATAGTTTACAACTTCCTTCGTGATTTCACAGTCTTCGCTTAAGCCGCTCGCTTCCCCTAGCACATGGGGCACGCCATTCTCTTTAATCATTTCTTGCATTTTCACCGCTTCTTCATCTTCTTTGTAATCGAAATGCAGGGCGGATGCGATCGCTTTTGCAAGATGGGTATATGAAAGGCCTTCATTCTTTGCTTCCATCGCCGGGCGTACGAGGCGGTCATTGGGTCCAAGTTTCCGGAGAGGCGAACGACCCACTCTTGTTACTGCATCATTTAAATAAGGATTTTTAAAACGATGAATAATCTTTTCAATATAATTTTGGTGATCGTTCGGGTCCAGATTATACCGCTTAATTAAGTAAGCTCCCGTTTCTTCCAGTGTGGCTCTCACCTGCCCTGCAATTTCCCTATCTGCCAGTGTTTCGTCAATGGTCGTTTTCCCCTTAAGGTATCCGAGATAGGCGATTACAGCATGTCCTGTATTGACGGTGAAAAGCTTTCTTTCAATAAACGGAGCAAGATCTGAAACGGTTTTCATACCTTCAACAGGCGGAATGCTTTCCATTGTCTCGACTACCCACTCAAAGTAAGGCTCGACAAGGACGTCAAGTGATCCATGCTGGCTTTGCATAGGCACAATCCGATCCACAGCCGAATTGAAAAAATAGACGCTCCCTTCCAATCTCTCTTTTATTTTTTCGTCCAAATGATCATAAATATGTTTTTTTAATAAATCGGTCGCCGAAATCTGGTTTTCGCAAGCAATGACATATAGTTTTTCATTCGATTGCTTGACCCGTTCAGTGATCCCTTTTGCGATTAATGGCGCAATGCGGGGCAAAATGTTCGGCCCTATTGCCGTTGTTAAATATGTCGCAGTCTTCATGGCTTCTATGACTTCATTTTCCTGGGTCATATTATTCAAACCTGATACATTGTTAATCATGTAAGACTCTTTCTTATCTGTAGCGAGAATCACCTTATATTGCTTATCCTCATTGAGTTTTTTAATGATCGGATCAGCGATGTCAACAAAGGTTACATGATAGCCCGACTGCGAAAAGAGCGCGCCGATGAATCCTCTTCCTATATTTCCCGCACCAAAATGTATAGCCTGTTTCATTTCTTTCATTCCTTCATTAAATTAGTATGGAGATAATTTAAAAAAACCTCTTCCAGACGAGAGCGAATCATCTTTTCATCCGAGGATGAAAAAATCATAATCGCCTCATTGTCCTCAATCAAACTTGTGCTTATCAAACTAACAATTTCCTGCTGTTTTAAGCTTAATTCTTTAGGGGCCAGCATTAATAGCAAATTTTTCATGGGCATTTCATTTCCATCCATTCCCCTAATCACACAAGCCTGGCTTATATGGCAAATTTGAAAAATAAGCTCCTTGACCTTTTCGTGCCTGCAATGAAAGATACCCATTCCAGTATACGGAATACCAAGACCGCCCTTTTTTTCACGATCTTCCAGACATCTGATCACATCATTCGCATCGGATAGAAGATTTTCGCGTTCAGCCTGATAGACCATATCTTTAATAACCTGTACATGGTTTGTTGATAATGGCATCCGATAAAATCTAAAATTATGGAGAACTGACTCGATGCTTCGCTCGACATCTTTCAGCTCAGCAAGAACTTCCTGGATCGGCTTCCGTATTTTTCTCTGTACCTTTTTTTCTTTACGTCCTTTATTAATGACGTACTTATCTTTCGTCAAACCGCTAATGTTTCGCTTTAAAAAATTTCGGATAGCCGCAATGTCTTCTTCGCTTAAGAGCGGCGTGACCAAAATATAATCGGCGTTTAGGAATGGGAGGCGAACCGTCGACAGAATGATGTCGTATTGATCGAAAGTCTCTTGTTGCTGAAGTTCTTTCATTGATTTGATTTCCACCGAGTCAATTTCCAGAATCTCTTTTTTCAACCTGCTCGCCAACATTTTAGATGTTCCGATTCCAGTAGGGCAGACAATCAAAGCTTTAATCGATGTTTCCTCTTCTTGCATGAGCAATGCCGAACCGAAATGAAGAACGATGAAGGCGATTTCATCATCAGGAATATCGCCCATCTCTTTTAATTCTTTTTCCGCACTGTTTTTCACCGCCATAAATAAAACTGGATATTTTCGCTTAATTTCTTCAGTTAACGGATTATAGAGCCTTATTTTTTGCTTTGCCCGATAAAGAGAAGGCTCCATATGGGCAAGCAGTCCCTGGTACAATGAAAAATCATTCGTCAAATCTACATGAATCTGTGCGGAAACATGCTGAATCAAGTTTTTAACCATCTGTCTAAGATCGACTCTGTCATAGGGCACACTATCCGCCGCTTGAAGCTTTGATCCTTTAAGGAGTACTGCCAAATAGGTCAAGTCGCTGTTAGAGAGAGCGATAGAAAATTTATTTTCAAGTCGCTTGCTCATTTTTTTAATGAGGGAGAATTCGTCCGTAATTTCATATTGATCATCTTCGGCATCATCCTCCATCAGGAAATGGTCTTCGGTCCGCTGCAGGGCAATGCATACATTGATGACCAATCCGATATAGTCGCTGTCAGCCAGTCTTGATAAACCATTGTTAATGGTCGAATTAACAGTTCTGTCGACTTCCAAAAGGTATTCCGGACGAAAATAATGCAAAATTCTTTCGTCCGGATAATTTCCTTTTTCCATTAAAACGATGCTCTCAAATAATTCTTCATTAAAATGAACTAAAATGAAGGTGGCCAGCGCTTTTCGTTTGTCCCTTTCCGTTCCGTCAATCTGAACACCGACACCTCTTTTTTTCTTAAGCCGGACATGGAAATTCATCAACCACTCACTCAACTCCTCCAAATCGGCTGTCAGGGTCGAGATGCTTACATCGAGTTCGTTGGCCAGAACCTGGATTTTATGCGTCCCCTCTTCTTTTAGCAAAGATAATAAGAGAAGAAGCTTTCTTTCCTTAGGTGTCCGGTCGATAGGCTGAATACCGGCTAAGTGCTGCATGAGGCGGAAGATTTGTTCATTCTTCCCCTCAATACTCAGACCTTCATTTGTATTTCGATTCAATTGGAGACCGAACTTTTTCAGAATTTTTTCAATCGATTTTAAGTCGCGATGGACGGTCCGGACACTTACATTTAAATAACCAGAAATGGACGATGCCGTATGCTTCCCGGATGTTTTAATAATTAATTCGATAATTGTTTTTTCCCTTGAGGTAATGTACATGCCACCCACTCTTTTCAGGTTAATGAACCAATAATGGAAAGCGCAGTTTGACGCAACGATAGATTAAGATGAAACAGCTTCTTTTTGATTTAGGACATTCATTAATTCTCTTGCTGTTTTAGCTTCAACCATTTTCTCGATATTTTCCATATCCGAGCATGTAACGGCAATTCCCGACAATATCTCAAGATGCGTACCGTCTTTGCCTGCAATTCCAAAAATCAAACGGACGTTTTGACCGTCAAAGTCGACTCCATCGGGAACTTGAATGACGGTGAAACCCGATTTAATGACTTGCTTTTTCGCCTCTTCGGTTCCGTGAGGGATGGCTACATCATTCCCCATATAAGTAGAAGTTATTTGATCCCTTTCAATCATCGCCTCAATATAGCTTTCCTGTACGTATCCTCCATTGACGAGAACTTGTCCGGCAAATCTTATCGCTTCTTCTTTATTGGCAAACCGCATGTTAAGGAACACATTTTCTTCTTTTAAAAGATCATTGTCGTTTTCATGGTTGGGAGAATCGCCTGGTTTGGTCTCTTCGACCATTTCCCCCGTATCTTTTTCTAGAAGTCGGTTAATTAATTCATCATACTTTGGACTGGATAAGAAATTATCAACAGACAAATGATACGCATTCGGAACTTTATTTCGGGCTCTCGGCGTCAGCTCTTCCTGTGTGACGACAATTTGGGCATCCTCAGTAAGATTGCTAATCGCGCTGTTGGTGACGGTAATGGAAAGTCCTGCTTCCTTCACTTTTTTGCGGAGAAGAGAAGCTCCCATCGCACTTGAGCCCATTCCGGCATCACATGCAAATACGATTTTTTCAACATGTTCAGGGAATTTTCCGGAGCTGCCAGTGAACACACCCTCAACCGCACTTTTCTTCCCTTTCATTTCTTGCATTTTTTTAGCCGCATCCTCAATGGTTACATCTTCTCTTTTATCCATTTTTAACACCAATGATGAAAGCAAGAAGGACACAACAGCCGCCACGAGCACACCAGCAAAATTCGCGATATAGCTGCTTGCGTGATGAGGAGTGACCGCTGTAATGGCAAGAATGCTCCCCGGCGATGCCGGCGCAAATAATCCGCCTCCTAACAGGACGAATGTAAAGACTCCGCTTATTCCAGAAATAATCACAGCGAAAAATAACAGAGGGCGCATTAAAATGTAAGGGAAATAAATTTCATGAATACCGCCGAAAAATTGAATGATTGCAGCTCCCGGGGCGGATTTCTTTGCAGTGCCTTTCCCGAAAATACAATACGCAAGCAAGACGCCGATACCAGGTCCAGGATTTGCCTCAAGCAAAAAGAGGACGGATTTTCCGGTCTGCTTTACTTGTTCGACTCCAATTGGAGACAATACCCCATGGTTAATGGCATTATTTAAGAATAAGACTTTTGCTGGTTCGATAAGGATGCTTGTGAGCGGCAATAAGCCTGTTCCCACCAGCCAATCTACACCATGAACAAGCCACCCTGTAAATACATCAACAGCAGGGCCGATCGCTAAAAATGACAGGATCGCCAATAGACCTCCAATGATTCCTGCTGAAAAGTTATTGACAAGCATTTCGAATCCTGCCTTCACTTTCCCTTCAATTAACTGGTCAAATTTTTTAATGGCATAGCCGCCCATCGGCCCCATGATCATCGAACCGAGGAACATCGGAATATCAGAGCCTACAATGACCCCCATTGTAGCGATGGCGCCGACAACCGCTCCCCGCTGGTCATGCACTAGCTTGCCGCCAGTATATCCTATTAGAAGTGGCAGCAAATAACTGACCATTGGCCCGACCATTTTGGCAAGGCTTTCATTTGGAAAGAATCCGGTGGGTATAAACAAAGCAGTGATCAATCCCCACGCGATAAAAGCTGAAATGTTCGGCATAACCATCGAGCTTAGAAAGTTGCCGAATTTTTGCACAGCCACTTTTATATTCAATTGAGCCATTTGTACTCTCCCCTTTACTTCAAGTTCCCTTTAATCGTAATGCATGCCTTTTTTGCATTCAACATCGAAGAAAACTAACTTTGTCGCAACATGATAGACAAAGTTATACTTTCTAAAAGCGTACATTTTTAATCATTTGTCTTATATCCTTCCCATTTCTTTCTTTTTCGACTCTTCAGTCAAATTAATAGAATTCCCTGATATAAACGATTATGATCAAACTATGCAATTGATATGTAAAGGAGAGATGGCGAATGAAAACTACCGATTTGTGTGATGAATTTTATCCTGATGTAAGCATTGCGGCTCCCCTTTTTAAAAGTTTTGGCAAGAAAAAGTCGTTCTCCGGCCAGATTGCTACAGTGCAGGTCGATGACGATAACGTGCTTATCCGCAAATTGCTTGAAACGCTCCCACCTAAAACGGTGTTGGTTATTGATGGAAAGGCATCCGCCAATTGTGCCTTGCTTGGCGACAATCTTGCGGGAATTGCGGCAAGAAGAGGATTAGCTGGAATGATTGTCAATGGTTATGTCAGGGATACAGCAGACCTTGCGATGATCGATATAGGGATTTTGGCATTAGGAAGCTTCCCGTTAAAAAGCAAAAAGGAAGGAAAAGGAACAGAAAATATACTTCTCGAGTTCGCCAATGTAAAATGGCATCCGGGGCATTACGTTTACGTGGACGAAGACGGGATTGTGCTTTCTCCATCAGCTCTTGAAATTTAATTTAAGACAAACGGCCTGAATTCAGTTGAATAGAATTCAGGCCGTCAGCTTATAACACCATTTCCGTTTGACGCGCGAGGTGAATCTCCATTGCGATTTCGTCACAGTGTTTAATCTTAGGGCAGTTGATGCAGTCTTTCCATACTTTTTCCGGCAACATTTCTTTTGCGACAATTTGGAATCCGCACTTTTCGAAAAATTCAATCTGATAAGTGAGCGAAATTAATTTTCCGACCCCAAGCCGGGAAGCTTCGCTTATTATGCGCTCCACCAACTTGCGCCCGATTCCCATTCCAAAATAGTCCTGATTCACCACCAAAGACCGCACCTCTGCAATCGTTGGCCCGAGAATATGCAATGCTGCGACCCCTACTATTTTCCGGTCAACTTTTGCGACATATAAGCATTGCAAATCATAATAAAGTGAGGATAACGAACGAGGCAAAACGACCTGTTGTTTGGCGTACGTGTCAATCAAACCATAGATTTCCTTTACGTCATTTATCACTGCATTGCAAATTTCCATAACCGATCTCCTTATCCGTTGTTTACATATAATAAATATACATAATTATGAATATATATGCAATACATATAGAGCTCCTATGTGGTAATGACGTTTTTAACTCGTATCGGAACACAAATCAATTAATTCAGGATAGTTATCAATCAGTTCGGGCACTTTATCAATCATTTTGCAGTCGATATCAATTTATTTTTCGATTATCGATCAATTCAGTATAGATATCAATCAATTCAAAGCACTTTTCAATCATTTTGCAGTCGATATCAATTTATTTTTCGCTTTTTTTTTTAAGGGATAAACAAAGTAGCCTGAATTATTCCAGACTACTTTGTTGAAACTCATTAAAAATTAATCACTCATTTACAGTTATTTTTCTAACCTCTTCTTTCTTCACTTCTTCTTCCGTCAACTTCTTGTTTTTAATGAAAAAAGAAATGATGACGCCTAATAATGATAGAATTGAAATGACGATAAAGGCCCGATTTGCCCCATACATATCTGGATGGGAGATTTCTGGATGCCGGCTTGCGGTCTCTGCAGTCGTTGTCATCACAGTGACAAGAATCGCCGTCCCGACCGATGCCGCGATCATTTTCATCGTATTATCCATCGCCGCGCCGTGAGGAATCAGCCGTTTCGGAAGCCGGTTTAATCCAGCTGTAGCCACTGGCATCATGACCATTGACAGCCCGAACATCCGTATCCCGTACATTATCGTTATAAAAGCAAAGGAAGTCGATGGACCTAGATTCGAAAAGGCAAAAGAAGCTGCAGTGATAATCGTCAATCCAGTGAGGGCCAGCCATCTTGCTCCGATTTTATCAAAAATCCTTCCCGTAATAGGTGACATAAAACCGGTAATGAGCGCACCCGGCAATAGGGCAAGGCCTGCTTCAAACGCTGAAAATCCCCTCATATTTTGCATGAACAAAGGAATGATCGTCTCCGCTCCAATCAATCCCATAAAAGTGATCATGCCAGTGAAAACGGTAAGCGGGAAAATGGAATTTTTAAAAACCCTGAATTCAAGCATTGGATGATCCAGGCGCAGCTGCCTTGTGACGAAAAACAAAAGCGCAAATATCCCGATGCCAAGTGAAATAAGCGTGCTGGAAGCCTGCCAGCCATTATTGCCTGCGCATGTAAATCCAAAAAGCAATCCGCCAAACCCTGCAGAAGATAATAGGATCGACAGGACATCCACTTTTGGTTTCGTTACCTCTGTCACATTTTTCATTTTAAAAAAGGCGACGAGGATATCGATAAGCGCAATCGGCAAAATAATGAAAAAGAGGAGACGCCAGGAATAATTTGATGTCACCCATCCTGACAAAGCCGGGCCGATTGCCGGCGCAAAAGACATGACGAGCCCAACCAGACCCATCGCCGCACCGCGCCTATTAACAGGAAAAATCATTAAGAAGACGGTTTGCATAAGCGGAAGCATGACGCCAGCCCCGCTTGATTGAATCACCCTTCCGAGTAATATCATTTCAAAATTGGGAGCTAAGCCTGCGACCAATGTTCCAAAGGCGAATATGCTCATTGCGGATATAAAAAGCTGCCTGGTTGAAAAGCGTTCCAATAAAAAGGCGCTTACAGGAATCATAATCCCATTCACAAGCATAAAGACGGTTGTTAGCCATTGCGCGCTGTTCGCTGTGACATCCATTTCTTTCATAATCGGCGGTATCGCTGTGATCATGAGCGTTTGATTTAATATGGATATGAAAGCTCCTGCAAGCAAAAGCGCAACAATGGTAGACTTTTTGTAGCCTTGTATCATTTACTCCCTCCCCCTATTTTATCGCACACATGCTTTTTACAGAGTACACGATTTTACAGGAATTATCTAATCATCTGCCTGAGAATTTTTGTAATCCCGCCCGCCTAAATGATTGATATTTATCCAATCTAGAGGGGCCGAGAGTTCAGTTATTAAAAAAAGACCCTGCAATTCATGCAGGATCTTTTGATGGTTGGTCCGACGGGATTGGCACCCGTAAAATGCACAGCTCTTAACTGGCTGCTCTACATTTGAGCTACAGACCCATTTATTATTTTTTCCATTGCGGTTTCTCTTATGCATCAAAAAATGATTCGCTAGTCATCAAGATCCCTGTTAAGAAACGAAGGATTCTTCTCTTCTTTAATACCTAACTTGTTTTTGATTTCAGCCAATTCCCTTAAGATGACTTGTGTATTGAACCATGCTGCGATCGAAGCAATAACTATGACAATTGGAACAATGGAAAGGATTACTTTAATGATAAGCAACGGATTCACCCTTTGAATATGTATTTATTGTTAATCATACCAAAAAAAGAGTCAACATGCGTTGACTCTTTTTATTTAAAAAGTATGTGCCAAATCTTTTGCCCGGGCAATGCCGCTTTCTTTAATTTCCTGGGCTTTTTCCGGCATGGCGTTATGACCTTCAATGAATATGCCTTCAAAAGACGGTACGCCGAAAAATTGCATGATCGTGCTTAAATAACGGTGTCCCATTTCCATCTCAGCCGTTGGTCCTACTGAGTAGATCCCGCCACGGGCCTGAATATGGAGCGCTTTTTTATCAGTTAAAAGGCCGACCGAACCCTGTGCAGTATATTTAAAGGTTTTTCCCGCAACACAAACCGCATCAATATATGCTTTCATAATTGGCGGAAACGAGAAATTCCACATGGGCGTGACAAATACATACTTATCCGCGGAGATAAATTGATCGCATAACTCTGAAAGCCGGCCCACTTTTGCTTTTTCATCAGCCGAAAGCTCTGTTCCGGATTTCAGTTTTCCCCATCCATTGAAAACGTCAAGATCAATAGATGGAATATTTTCGTTATATAAGTCAATATGCACGATTTCATCATTTGGGTTGACTTCTTTATACGTATCGATAAACGCTTTCCCCGCCGCCATGCTGAAAGATGCTTCTTCATTTAGCGGATGGGCGGTAATGTACAAAAGTTTTGCCATTCGAATCCTTTCCTTTCTTTTATAGAATTTTTTACATTTTAGTTTGTCCATAAACGAAATGACAGATGACATGAAAAAAATAGCACGATTTTTAAAAATAAAAAGCCGCCCGGCATATGCATAAGATGGCATATAAAGCGGGAGGCTTTAAAGAAGTCATTTTTATTTTATAAAATTCATGATCCCGTCAACTGCCATAAACATCGTTACGGCTAACGCGACAAACCACATCAATTTCATTTTACGCGGGAAACTTTTAAACGCATCTTTTATAACAAATTCCTTCGAATAAATGAGGGAACCTACTCCAATCAATCCAAGCAATGCAGAAATTCCTCTTAGCATCATCGCCATATCTGGAACGCTTACAGCTAGAGCAAGCGAAGAAATCATTAAGTAGCAGAGCAATAAAAGTGTAATGACTTTAAAAACCTGTTTTTGCTTTTCAATCATGGTTTCCATCTCCATTCCGTGTCTACTCTCTGTTGTTCAACTTTTTCAACGTGATTTTTTTCTTTGTGATTATTTTCACTTGAAGTTTACCATAGAAAACTAGACCTTTTTCGGAACAAAGATGGCAATCTGATGAACCTTTCAAGATTTACAAAAAAGTAAAAAGGACGCATCTTTTTAAAAGATAACGCCCCATAAAAACATCTGCCCTTATCAGTCCTCTTCCTGGGCTTTTAAAGGCATGCCGAAAATTTTCTCCGCTAATTTTCGGCCGGTTGGTGTAGCCGCCAACCCGCCTTCTGCCGTCTCCCTTAAGGCTGATGGCATGTTTTGCCCGATTTTAAACATCGCGTCAATAACTTCATCACATGGTATCCGGCTTTTTATTCCGGCAAGCGCCATATCTGCCGCAACAATGGCATTGCTTGCGCCCATCGCGTTCCGCTTCACACATGGCACCTCCACTAAACCGGCAACAGGATCACAGACAAGGCCCAGCATATTTTTCAAAGCGATCGCCATCGCTTCCGCGCATTGGGATGGAGTTCCGCCCGCAAGCTCTACAACTGCAGCCGCAGCCATTCCCGTCGCTGATCCAACTTCCGCCTGACAGCCGCCTGCAGCGCCTGATATGGATGCATTATTGGCCACGACAAAACCGAATGCTCCAGAAGTGAAAAGAAAAGCAAGCATTTGTTCTCTCGTCGGGTTTAATTTTTCCCTTAATGCGAAAAGCACGCCTGGCACCACGCCTGCAGAACCGGCGGTCGGGGTCGCGCAAATCGTTCCCATTGCCGCGTTTACTTCATTTGTCGCCATCGCCTTGCTGACGGCGTCCATCATCAGTTCGCCAGAAAGGCTTTTGCCACTTTTCATATACGCCTGAAGAAGTTTCGCATCCCCGCCAGTCAACCCGGAATGAGACTTTACGTCTTCTGTGATCCCTCGTTCAACGGCATCTTCCATCACCTTCAAATTTTTGTCCATTTGCGCTAAGATTTCTTCCCGCGATCGGCCGGTGACCTCCATTTCTTGTTCAATCATGATGTCTGATATTTTGCAGCCTTTTGATTCGGCCAGCTTTACTAATTCCGCTACATTTCTAAACATGTATAAACCTCCGTTCTTTTATTCATGGATTTTTACAACTTGTTGTACGATCGGAAGCCCTTCTAATTCATCCAATATAGACTGGTCAATATTTTGGTCCACTTCAATGACCATTAATGCTTCCTCGCCTTTTTCTTTCCGAGACACTTCCATATGGCCGATGTTGATTTGATATTTCGCAAGGATGTTAGCCACTCCCGCAATCGCGCCATAACGGTCATTGTGAACGACTAAAAGAGCGGGATGGTTGCCGGAGAGCTTTAGCTCAAACCCATTAAGTTCCGTAATTTCAATTTTGCCGCCTCCAATAGAAATCCCGACAAGCTCTAGCTGGCCTTGATCATCGCCAAGAACGATTTTTGCCGTATTCGGATGGTCGGTCACCGCATCTTCTTCCGTCATTTTAATGGCAATTCCCTCTTCTTTTGCAATCGTAAGCGCATTCACAATTCTTGTATCGAATGTGTCAAAGTCGAGGATTCCGCCAACGATTGCGACATCCGTGCCGTGCCCGCGATACGTTTTCGCAAACGATCCATAAAAAGAAATGTTGGCATATTTCGGTTTTCTTCCAAATAAATGCCGGGCCACTCTTCCGATTCTCGCTGCTCCTGCTGTATGTGAACTTGATGGCCCAATCATCACGGGACCGATAATATCAAAAACACTTTTATATTTCATACTTTCCCCTCCAATTTTATTTCTATTTTTTGCGCATTATTTATTAGCAGACAAAGGAATGACCTGGTCGTCTTTGTAAGTATTGAGTACGATGGTCGTCCGGGTTTTAAAAACACCCGGCAGTTTCCTTAATTCCTGGCTAATGATCCGATCTAAATCTTTCGTCCCCTGACATCGAACTTTCAGCAAATAATCTTCTTCTCCCGCAACATGATGGCACTCTTGCACTTCAGGCAACTCGGACACCCGGGCCAAAAATAATTCACGATGCTCAACTTTGTCTATGGATAAAAAGATAAAAGCGGTCATTTCATAACCTACCGATTCCGGATCGACAATAGCCGTATAACCTTTAATTACGCCTTTCTCTTCAAGCCGGCGCACCCGATCAGCGATAGCTGGCGCGGACATTCCAAGATTCCCCGCCAGGTCCGCCCAGGTAGCTCGACCATTGGACATCAAAAGTTCTATAATCTTTATATCCAATGAATCCACACTTAATCACCTTCATTTCGTAATCAATTTCATTATAATCCCTTTGTTATAAATGTCAAATAAGGCAATCGCCTATCTTTTCAATTATTAAGAGTGACTTTCCCCTTTATCTTTTGCTGCCAATTTTCGGATCGTGACGTATAAAAAAGCTGCCCCGGCAATTGGTTATCCGGGACAGCCCTCGTTTGCCCTATTAAAAAAAGACCCCAAAGCAATTGATTAAAACGGTACTAAGAAACGTTAAACCATCATAATTTGCTGGTCCATTTTCGTGTGAAAAATGCTGTTTAAAATAATACATGGCATTGCCACATTGACAATAATCGCAATGAGAAGCTCACGCCGCTCTGCCGTGAACGGAACTTTCCTCGCCAGTAAGCATCCAATCGCAATCATGATGGCCATCATGGCAATGGAAAAAATGACAACCGAAATCTCCAACTTCATCCCTCTTTTTCATTTATCTAGAATAACAAGTAAATGAAACATTCGTTTTCGGTGGAATGTAGCTTACTTTCGGATCGGCTCATGCCACATGCCGACGTTTTTGCCCGTCTTTTCGCAACGATAAATAGTGAGGTGTGATGATTCCAATTAAAATAAGGACGATGCCTGCCCATTGCAAGGCGGAAACCGCTTCATTCAAGAACGTAATGGAAGCAACAATGGCGGTCGGCAGTTCAAATGCCCCTAAAATAGTGCCAATCCCCGTATCGATTTTTGGCATGCCAATCGAGAAACAAACAATGGGAATGATGACGCCGAATAAACCAAGAAATAACCCATATTTCCAGAGGCCTGCTTGCAATACGCCATTCGTTAAAAATGTTGGCGGAAAGACGATGCAAATGATAACGCTCGCGCCTGTCGTCATGAAAAAGCTTTTTGTATACGTCGGCACATTTGTAGCCACACGGCCACTTGCAAAGATATAAAAAGCGAACGATACAGCAGCTAAAAGCCCGAACAACATTCCGCTTATCGAAAAGTTTTTCGCCAGCCCTTCCAATAGGCCGCCCGCAAGCAAAGTTCCAATAAATAAAATAATAATCGACAGTATTTTGTCATGACCTGGAAAAGCTTTGTTCGCAATCGCCTCAATTAGCACCCCGATCCATGTGAATTGAAATAAAAAGACAACTGCAATTGATGCAGAAAGTTTTTCAACAGCGAACCCGTAACATATGCCCGTCATGCTCATTGTCGTCCCTACCGCCAAAAGCGTAAATAACTGCTTTTTCGATACTTGATGCCGGGAAAAGAAAAGGACGATGAACAGTAAGCCAAACCAGCCGAAAAGATATTGCCCACCTATTAGCTCCTGAATTGAAAATCCATCCACAAACCCGAGTTTAATGACGGTTGATAAAAGTCCATAACTAAACCCTCCTAAAAGCACCAATAACGAATACTTTAATTTCCCCATAATATCCCTCACTTCTTTCTTAAATCCATGCCAACTTTATTAAGCCTATTTTTGACGTCTCGACTGAATATTGTCTTTTAGAACCCTTCTATTGGACACTTTCACGCTCCTTGACCTGAATTTTGTCCTTTATATAAAAAACGCCTGCTGTCCGCGAATGGACAACAGGCGACGAAACAGAGCCAAGCCCTGCAAAATTCACCTCTCACAAATCAGTGAGTTTGAGTAATCGATTTTCACTACGATTTTAACAAAATGCATTTAAAAAAAGCAACAGATTTTTAGCGAAAAATCAAGAACAAAACAAGAACGCGCGGACATCATAAATTTCAAAACGATAAGCATATTTTTTTGCGAATTTCCACTTCTGTATTAAAATACAATCTAAAATGAATTCTCCATTCAAAGTTTTTCCGCATAGCTTGAACCCGTCTTTTTCTCACCAAACATTATGATATAGAAAGAAGTGGAACTTTTGAAAAAACAGCAAATTTATTTTGTTTTGTTTTGCATTATGATTGCATGGGGATTTAATGTCATTATGACGAAATTGTTAGTTGCCGAGTTCGCACCGGTTACAATGACATCCTTTCGCATTTTGACGGCCGCGGCCAGTGTATTTATCGTTCTTTTCTTGCTGAAAAAGGTGCGCTGGCTTACTAAAAAAGAATTTCTCTATGTTTTCATATCTGCGTTATTTAATGTAGTCGGCCATCATTATTTTTTATCGATCGGGCTTTCTAAAACTTCCGCTTCCAATGGCGGGCTCATTTTAGGAATGGGACCTCTTTTAACGACCATTTTAGCCATCCTCTTTTTAGGCAGCATTGTAACGGTAACAAGGGCGCTTGGAATCGTATTGGGACTTACCGGGGTCGCTTTTATCGTCCTGGAAGGAAACGGCTCTATTCACGGAGTCTCGATTGGTGATCTGTATGTGTTTTTTGCGATTTTATCCCAGGCCGCAAGCTTCATCCTGATTAAAAAAATTTCAAAGACGTTGGATCCCCGCTTAATGACAGGCTATATGCTGCTCATTGGATCGGTTATCCTATTTGCCATCAGTGCATTCCTTGAACCGAACGGACTCCAAACGATGACAAAAGGCTCTCCTTCGATTTGGGCAGTGTTCTTTACGTCCGCTATTGTTGCAACCGCACTTGGCCACATGCTTTACAACTATGCGATAGGGAAAGTTGGAGCGGCGGAGGCGTCTATTTTCATTAACTTAAATCCGTTCTTTGCTCTAATAGGCGCTGTTCTTTTTTTAGGCGAAAAAATCAAGATGGCCCAGATTGTCGGCTTCCTATTCATCTTATTTGGCGTCATTCTCGGTTCCGGCGCTTTTGAAGAATTAAAAAGGCATTCAAAACGCAAACATCAGATTGGCGCATAAAAACGGGCAGGGCATTTATCTTCTGCTCGTTTCGTCAATTTGCCACGATTATCGGTGTTAAGTTTGACGCTATTTGTCTAGCGCGGTTATTTATTCGTCTAACCGGGCCACTTATCCGTCCAAAGCAGGCATTTATTCGCCTAACCGAGCTAAACATTATAAGCTTAGATCCATTTTCTTTTCCACATTTTTCAAATGAATGATGGATTGCACTTTTGCGAGTTCTGGCTCTTCCGCTTCGATGGCTAAATAAATGTTTTCGTGTTCTTTATAGACAATTTCTCTTTTTCTTGCCAGCCCGACATTTTGTTTCAAGGTAATTTCCAACACTTTATGATAAAGAGAAGACAGATTTTCAAACATGTGAATCATTACCGAATTATGCGTGGCCTGCATGATCGTCCGATGAAATTCAAAATCGGCTTCCCGGCCTGTCTTTTCCTTTAAAATAAAATCTTCTTCCATCCACTTCAATACTTCTTTCATTTTTTCCAATTCGTCGGGCGTTCTTCTCAATGCGGCAAGGTAAGCCGCTTCGGGCTCTAATATTTTCCGCATTTCAAATAAGTTTCGGATACTCTCTTCATCCGCTTTTTGAATGTGAAAATGCTGGCTAATTGAAGTCGGGATCCTTTCTTCCACATAACTTCCGCCTCCCTGCTGAGACGAAATTAGGCCCATCGCCCGCAAAACGCTTAAAGCTTCCCGAATCGGCATCCGGCTAACACTGAATAAGTCCGCCAGCTCCTTTTCCGTTGGGAGTTTCGAACCCGGCGGGAATTCCCCTCTCTCAATCATCGCAAGCAATTCACGTGAAATTTTTTGTGAGACTTTCTCTTTTTTCACAAGATTCTATCCTTCCCTATTACATCGATTTCGAATAATTGTGCACCCCCGGCGGCTCTGGAACTTGAACGCTAATTTCCCGGCCAATCGATATGGAAGCAGTTGCTGCTGGTGAAGGCGCATTTAAAATATGAACGGAACGTCCGCTTGCATCAATTAAAAAGTCATCCACCATGCTGCCATTTCGCATAATCGCCTGGGCCCTCACCCCGGCATGTGTTGGCACGATGTCGTGTTCCGTTAATTCAGGAATGAGCCGCCTCAAACTGCGCAGAAAAGCCTGTTTGCTGAACGACCGGATCATTTCATGAATCCCTTCCTTTATATTCGGCATTGCCATCTTCCAAAAACCGGAGTATGTCATTACTTCCAAAAAGTCTTTTATATTAAAATCTGTTTTCGTATACCCTTCCCTCTTAAAGCTCAGCACCGCGTTCGGACCGGCATGGACTTCACCGTTAATCATGCGGGTGAAGTGAACGCCGAGAAACGGAAAATTTGGATTCGGCACCGGATAAATAAGATGGTTGACAAGATGGCGCTTTTCCGGAACCAGCTCATAATATTCTCCTCTAAACGGCACAATTTTCGCCTTCGTTTGCAAGCCGCTCATTTTAGCGACCCGGTCACTATGCAATCCGGCACAGTTAATTAAGTAGTAAGATTGAAAGGTCCCACGGTCCGTTTCAACCGTGATTCTGTCTTTTCTTTCGCTAATCTTTTCAACTTTCGTGGCAAGAATGATATCCCCGCCTTTTTCTTGAATCAGGCGAGCAAACGTATGGGAAACCCCTTTATAGTCGACAATTCCTGTGCTCGGAACATGAATCGCCCCAAGACCATTTACGTGCGGCTCAATCTCTTTAAGTTCCTCAACTCCAATTTTCCTTACATTTAATCCGTTTTGCAAGCCGCGGCGATAAAGGTTATCCATAAGCGGAAGCTCTTCTTTGCTTGTGGCGACGATCACCTTGCCGCACACCTCATAGGCGACTCCATATTTTCTGCAAAAGGAGACCATCGCTTCATTTCCTTCCCGGGCAAACTTTGCCTTATAGCTGCCCGGCTTATAATAAATACCGGAGTGAATGACTCCGCTGTTGTGCCCCGTTTGATGAAAGCTGAGGGTCCGCTCTTTCTCGATCACCGCGATTTTCGCATGAGGATACTTCTCGCTAAGCGCATAACCGGTTGAAAGCCCTACGATCCCCCCGCCGACAATGATATAATCGTACATTCCTCTACTCCTCTCCAACATGTAATACAAATTATGAATCACCAAAAAAACACAGACAAAACAAATGCGTTTTTGCATGCTAATTTTAAGAATATTTTTTAATTCATCTTCATCTTACTCTCTTCCTTTTAAAAAAACAAGGGGATTTGTATTACAAGTTTCACAAAAGCGTACTCGGTGTAAAGAGCGCCTTACAATCTAAAAAGGCCAGAACAATTCTGACCTCATTACATGATGGAGCGCTCCCCTTTTCAATTCCTTCAGCTTCTTAACACTTGCTCTTTTAAATTTTTCAAAAACACATTGAGCGCTTCACCGGGATCGTCAATTTCTGAGACGATCGGGGTGATGCCGCGCTCCTCAAGAATTCGTTCCCTGACCATATTGGATTTCGTCAAAAAAATATATGATTTTGGCCGCATGTTTTCACAGTTAGATAACTTCCATTGCTGCTGCAGCTTAAAAAGCATGAATCGAATGTTAATATCGGTAAGGCTGTAGCCGATGAACAGAATCGATTTTCCTAGCGCATCCGACCGCAGCTTGATGTCTAAAGGCGTTTCAAAGTCTAACCGGTGAAAGAAACTCGACTCCGTCAAAACAATTGAAGCATCGTCATCAAGATCGCCATGAAATTTCACGATTTGCGGCTCATTGTTTCTTGCTTTTACGATGTCAGCTACATTGGTGATTTTAATATACTTCTTTTTGTAGTAATCGAACGCACATTCTAACCATCGATCATAATTCGTTGTGTAAATTAAAGGAATGTCCAAATCGATAATATGCTTATAAATTTCCGACTGGCCGATGTCAACGTCTTTCGTATCCCATAATTGATCCATCCAGCTTCTAAGCGATCGCAATGAGCCTTTTTCCAGGTAATAATATTCGGCAAGCTCGAGATAATTTCCATTTCCTAATTGGTTGAATTCTGTCGGTTCGTATCCCAGATCCTTTACCATTTTATCAATCAATTCCGAATGCGACGGCAGCCCGATATTCCTTGGCACACCCGCCCCGACAAAAAGAATGACATTTTTGTTTTTAATGGATACGGCTAATTCATCGAGCATTCTGTTACCCCTTTTTCGTTTTATTACTGATCCATCCACCTGATTTATCTTCTTTAATCTATATTCATTTCTTTTACATATTCATTCTTCCTGTTCAGAAACTTAAAAATTTACTTGCATGTTTTTGGAGAATATTTTATAATTAACATACGAACAAACGTTCCTAAAAAGTGTTAGAAATTTATTTTTTACAGGATGGTGATGTACATGACTGCCCATCCAGATTTTGATCGGCTTTGGAAAGATGTCATTTCAACGTTATTTGAGGAACTCCTTTTTGTTTTTCGCCCCGCATTTTTATGAACAAGTCGACTTCAGACAGAAACCACAATTTTTAGAACAAGAACTTCACAAATTATTTCCGAAATCAAAAAACAAAAAGAGAAATTCAGACAAACTTGTAAAGCTTCATTTGAAAGATGGACAAGAACAATGGGTACTAGTGCATGTAGAGATTCAGGGAAAAAATGAACAAGAGTTTTCAAATCGCATGTTCCAGTATTTTTATCGACTTGATAAATACAACCGTAAAATTTATGCTTTAGCTATCTGTTTTTATTGATCATATTTTGCAACTTCCGGAAGAAGATAATGAAGTACTTTTTCAGGAATACAGTTCATATTTTGAGGAGGGAAATGAAATGGGCCTATCATTAGGTGACACATCTTTTGCTAAATTTTACAAAAGAGAAGGAATTAAAGAAGGCAAAGAAAAAGGTAAGCAGGAAGTTGCCGTTAATTTGCTGGAGCTTGGCGTTGATCTTGAAACGATCATTAAGGCGACCGGCTTAACTTCTACAGAAATCGAGAAACTTAAAAAGAAATAGGCTTTAAGAAAAACTGCTTCATATTTTCAAAAGTTAGCCGCATTTCCACATAAAAAATGCGGCTTAGAAACCTTGCCTTTTATCTAATGCTACGAATCCACCATCGTCCCTCCATTTACATGCAGCACCTGTCCTGTGACGTAGCTCGAATCATCTGAAGCTAAGTAAACGTAGGTCGGGGCCAATTCAAATGGCTGGCCCGCCCGTTTCATTGGGACATCGCCCCCGAACTTCATGACACTTTCCTCAGAAAACGTGGCCGGTATTAACGGCGTCCAGATCGGACCCGGCGCGACAGCGTTCACCCGTATTCCGTGATGGACCAGAGATTGCGATAAAGAACGGGTAAATGTCACAATCGCCCCTTTTGTCGCCGAATAATCGATCAACTGCTTACTCCCTTTATACGCCGTGACCGATGCTGTATTAATAATGGAGCTGCCCGATGGAAGATGTGGTAGAACGGCTTTTGTCATATAAAAATAGGAAAAGATATTCGTCCGGAATGTGTTTTCTAATTGCTCAGCGGAAATATCGAGAATGCTTTTTTGCACATATTGGACGGCGCAATTATTGACTAAAATGCTGATTTTCCCGAACGTGCCCATCACATTTCGAACAACATCTGTTGACGTTTGTTCGATGCGAAGGTCGCCGGGGATCAATAGGCATCTTCTCCCTAATTGTTCTACTCGCTGCTTCGTTTCTTCAGCATCCCGATGTTCATTTAAATAGGCAATCGCTACATCGGCTCCTTCTTTCGCAAAGGCAATGGCCACCGCCCTTCCAATCCCGCTGTCGCCTCCTGTAATGACTGCCACTTTATTTTTAAGCTTATCAGATCCCCGATAATGCGGATTTTCAGAAATTGGCCGCGGATTCATTACATACTCGAGCCCTGGCTGCACGTTTTGATGTTGAGGCGGAAAAGAAATCGGAACTGTCTTGCATTCGGTTTGGTACGAATAATAAGGATACACAGGAAACACACTTGATTCCCCCTTCCAAAATGAAGTGTGTTATTTTATTCAACTTCCCGGACGATTGCCCTTATTAAAAAAATCGATTTAATTTCCCGATAAAATACCGATATAAAACTAGCAAGGAGTGAACATAATTGATTCGGACTTTATTCATCAATTTAGCCATCATGATTTCGTTTTTCTTTATTTATCATCAGCTATTCCGTGAGTCCTTTTTATCGAGAAACTCGCCATTAAAGAAGAAAATTGCCATCGGTTGTTTATGTGGGTTATTATGCATTTTTCTTATGCAATTTAGTATAAAAGTAGGTACAGATACGAGAATCGATTTAAGACAAATTCCCGTCATGCTAGTCGCGTTATATGGAGGATGGATCCCCGCACTTGTATCCGGAGCGCTTATTGTGCTTGCCCGCTTCGCAATTGGAATAAACACTTCTTCGCTCACTGCCTTTTTCATCATGACTTTTTCATTGATCGGGTATCTAATTATCCCAAAAAAAGTAAAAAATGTGTTTAGTAGCTCTCTATACATGATCATCTACTCTAATCTTTGGTTTAGCCTTCTTATGTACGTGGCGATGGATAACATTCGAACCTACATTTATATCAATATCTTTTTTTGGGTCGTTTCGGGTATTGGGGGTTTAACAGCTGTCTATATGAACAACTACTTAAGAAAAATGAATCAATTGTTTAAAGAATATAAGACAAATTCGTTGAAGGATCCGTTAACGGGTCTCAATAACGTTAGAAGTTTTGATCTTGAAATCAACAATGCTGTCAATCGAGTGATGAAAAATAACGAGAAACTTTCAATGTTGGTGATCGATATCGATTTTTTCAAAAAGATCAATGACACCTATGGCCACATTGAAGGGGATGAAATTTTGAAGCAGGTTGGGAAACTGCTCTTAGAAGTAGCGCGGCCTTTTGATATCGTCTCAAGAAATGGCGGAGAAGAATTTACAGTCCTATTGATCGATTGCCCCCTTGATTATGCGGTGAATGTCGGAGAACGAATACGAAATAAAATTGAAAACCGCCCATTCCTGCTCCATAACGGAGAGCAACGCATTTCAATTACTGTATCCATCGGTGCGGCTACGTATCCGGACTCAACAGCGGATACCGATTGTTTGTACAGATTGGCAGATGAAGCTCTCTACAAAGCAAAAAGAAGAGGCCGAAACCAGGTGGCCGCCGCTTGAGGAACACGGTCCTGGAAAATTAGAAATGAACCCACAAATCGTTTCCAGATTTCGTGCGTTTTTGTTCGTCGTTTTCAACGGTAAGTTTTTTTATTTTGAAAGGATCTCATCGACCTTTTCCCGCATGGAAGACTCCACCGTTTTCTTGTAGCGAATCCCGAGGATGAGTACCTTGAATTGCTGAGAGCGGGACAATTGGACAAAGCGGGGCTCCTTCTTTATAAATGAACGGATGATGGATAGGCTTGTCGGATGGAATGGACCGGAATGAATAGATGGAATGTCAGGAGGCAAGTTTCTGTTCCACAAGCGGGTGATCCAATATTTCATTCCAGATGAAGTATTGCTTTCATCGATAATGCAAGGAGCATACTGATGTTTCGTCTGTTTTCGAAGGTATTCATACCTGTCGCGTCCGCTTACAATAATAAAACGGTTGTCTTTTTGATCCTTTTTCACGACTATAACATGCATGCATTCCCACATCAAACTCCGGAGCTTTTTGAGACGGTCTGTAAGCTTCACCGGTTCATCAAGCTTGATTTTTTTCAGAGGTATATATTCCACCATGAATCGCATCCTATTCCCTCCTGCCACATCATTCTGTCTTCATTTTCTTTCGATTCTCTTTCGCTTTATCTTATGAACAGAATTGGGCGAATGTCACAACTGAAGCACCATTCAAATTATCTCCCTTAAGAAATTATAAATATTTTTTGCGCTTATTTTAGCGTACCATCTATCATTTTTAGCCTCCTCAGTTCCTTTTCCAATGTCCTTAGTTTTGCAATGGAGCTGAGGAAGTAAAGGCCCCGGATTACCAGAGCCTTTCTGATGGTGCTACTTCCTCAAAAGCGTCAACATCATATGTGTTGGTTGAACTCTTATACGAGATGGTTTGTATATTATCGCCTATATTTCCTGCTGCAGCTCCTAAATAAGATTTAGCCGTACTCTTTGGATCGATGACAAGCGTGTTTCCGAAAATTACTGTTCCATCACCAACAGATGAAATTTGTATTGGAGCTCTAATATCCGAAGCCATTTCTTTCCTCTCCCGTTTTCATTTTTATTCAATTGCCTGTTATCAATATATGGACGAACATAATTCGTGTATCCGCTAAATGACTATAGTTCGGCAATCCTTTGCCTGATGATTGACCCGACTTCCTCAACGCTACCTTCACAAAAGCTTTTTTAATATCCTTCCGAAAGAAGTCTCCCACTTCAAGTGTGTGAAGGATTTGCCCAACGGTAAGTGGGAGATGAATTTCAGTTAGTCGCAGCTAAAATGTTTACGAACAAATGTTCCTGTTTGATCATATACTGTTCCTGGAACCCGGGTGACCATTGGATGTTCTTACTTTATCAAATACCAACGATCCAATTGCGCCAAAAATCCCGATCCCAATTGCAGATGTGATTTCTACTGTATCTGTAATTGTTCCTTGAGTAAGAAGTATGTAGATTATAAATCCATACCCCCATCCCAATAAAGCAAAAGCTACACTTATTCTGTAAGTCATTTACCAACCCCTTCTCCAACCTCTCCGTAAAGCGTAACTTAAAAAGAAGCAATATGCGCATTTGGCAGGAGGGAATGACTTGCGGTGATCGAAATAAATATAGGAACGATTTTCCTATTGCTAAAAGGAGGCAAAAACTATGCGTGAACAAATATTGAAAATCAATAAAGTGGATATTTGTGCAGAAAGCTTTGGAAACCATAAGGACCCTGCTGTGCTTTTAATCATGGGAGCAATGTCTTCATTAGACTGGTGGGATGAAGACTTCTGCCTCCGGCTTGCTGATCGGGGAAGATTTGTCATTCGGTACGATCATCGCGATCTTGGACGATCCGTCACTTATGATCCTGGCACTTCCAACTACACCATAACAGACCTGGCTGATGATGCGGTTGGAGTCCTGGATGCTTATTCCATTGAGCAGGCTCATATCGTTGGAATGTCCATGGGCGGTTTGATTGGCCAGATTCTTGCCTTAAGATACCCGGAGCGCATACTTACGCTCACTCTAATTGCCTCAAGCGTGTTCGGAACAGAGATGGAAAAGCTTCCTCCAATGGACCAGCGCATACTGGATTACCATGCGAAAAGCGCTTCTTTAGATTGGACCGATCGGGAGGCGGTCATTTCCTATCTGGCAGGCGGATGGAAAACGTTAAGCGGCTCCAAACCTTATGAGCAGGCAAGAATGTATAAATTGGCGGAAAGAGAGGCATCCCGCGCCAGACAGCTGCCGAGCAGATTTAATCATGCTATGCTGCAAGGCGGAGAAGAGTACTACGATAGAATGGGCGAGATCAGCGTACCTTGCCTCATTATTCACGGCACAGAAGATCCGGCCCTGCCATTCGAGCACGGGCTTGCTCTTGCAAAAGCCATTCCCCACGCTGAATTAATGGCTCTTGATGGATCAGGGCATGAGATTCATAGTGAAGACTGGGACTCCATCATCAACTCGGTTGTAAAATTTAGTTCACGATAAACGAATGAGCGGAAATCTAACTTCCATAGAAAACCTCGAAAAACGGCTGTAATGGCTGAATTCGGGGTTTTGTTGTTATATGGCTTCACGATTTTCATGATATCCCCCCATTCCACACAGAACATATGTTTTATTTTCCAGTATTAAACGAACATATTTTCGCATATAATACAGATAGAGTTCTTAATTTGTCGTAAGGAGATGTGTGAGATGAGGGATAGGGTCATTTTCCTCGTAGATATGCAGTCATTTTACGCCTCTGTTGAAAAGGCGGATAACCCGAAATTAAAAGACAAACCCGTCATCGTATCCGGGGATCCCGAAAGGCGAAGCGGCGTTGTTCTCGCCGCCTGCCCGCTCGCTAAAAAATGGGGCGTTGAGAATGCATCCCGGCTCTGGGAAGCGCAGCAAAAATGCCCGGATGCGGTTATCGTCCGGCCGCGAATGCAGCGATATATCGATGTCTCCCTGCAAATCACTGAAATTTTCAACCGCTTCACTGATCTCGTTGAACCTTATTCCATTGATGAACAATTTTTAGATGTGACCGGAAGCCAAAGATTATTTGGAACGCCACGGGAAATTGCGCAAAAACTTAGAACTGCGGTAATGAATGAAACCGGCATTAATGCTCGGGTCGGCATGGGCCCAAACAAAGTGCTGGCCAAGATTTCGTGCGACAATTTTGCAAAGAAAAATAAAGATGGGATTTTCGAACTTAACCATTCCAACATGAAAGAAAAAATGTGGCCGCTGGCGGTCGGCAAAATGTTCGGTGTAGGAAGCAGGATGAATCATCATTTTTTGCGGATGGGGATTCGGACGATTGGGCATTTGGCGAATTTCCCTTTAGAGTTGCTTAAGAAAAAATGGGGGATCAACGGCCAAGTATTATGGCAAATTGCGAACGGGATCGATGATTCGCCAGTCACCGTCAAGACACATGACCAGCAAAAAGCGATCGGCCACCAAATGACCCTACCAAGAGATTATGGAACGCTGGAAGAGATTAAAGTCGTTTTGCTTGAACTCTGCACTGAAGTTGCCCGGCGCGCACGTTTTAAAGGATACATGGGAAGCACTGTTTCAATGGGCGTCAGAGGCACAAGCTTTGATTTTCCCACCGGCTTCCACCGGCAGATTAAATTAATGTCACCAACGAATTTTGATTTAGACATTTATCATGCAGCCGAGAAACTGTTGCTTACCCATTGGGACCGCCAACCTATTCGAAGCCTCGGGGTAACGTTGTCGCAATTGCAATCCTCCGAGAACGTCCAGTTGAATTTGTTTGATTATCATCTCAACAAAGAAGAGCTCAACCGGGCATTGGATTTGGTGTATTCAAAGTATGGAAAAACGGCCATTGTCCGCGCTTCCTCCCTGCTTGCAGCCGGGCAGGCATTTCATCGGGCAAAAAAAATCGGCGGGCATTATAAATAACAAAGATGAGACAATGAATGAACGATAAGATGAAATCGGAATCGTTAAATGGACGATTCCGATTTGCCGTTTTTTAGGTGATCGGCTGATAAATATTTAAAAGTGGCTGATATTTGGCATAAACCGGCTGATAAATATTTAAACTTTTATGCTCTATATCCTTATCGGACACCCGCACCGGCGGCTCCTATACCGGCTCCTCCCGCACTAATAGCGCCTGCGCCAGCAGCACCAATGCCGGCTCCGGCCGCACCTGTTCCAGAACCAGTTGCACCGCCGATAGCACCAGTAGTGACTGGCGGTTGTGGGGCAAATTGCCCGGGCCCAAGAACCGGGGGATCGACACTATATATGGAACCAGGCAAAGCACACGCTGCACAGGGGTACGTGACATGCGCTGGTGGAATAGGCTGAGGGTGGTACCATGGATACCAGACAGGAAACGGATAGGCGAATGGATAGAATTGACGTAATTCCTCTAACCGCCAAAGTGGATGAAATATCATTTTCCCTTCTCCTTTTTTTAAGTTGTCATATCAAAATATGATGAATGATGAAATTTGCTCCATCCGCTTTCCCACATCATGATTCCGTTTCCGGTAGCTTCACTTGTTCCGCTTCCTTTATTAGCTTAATCATCCAATATTACCCATTTGAATTCAATGAAAAAAGGCATACAAAAAATGTATACCTTTGAAGATCCGTTTATTCTGAACAACAATGGCTTTATAACGTGAAGGCTCATACCCGAAACCGCTCAATGGTTCCTTTCAGCTTTTCCGCTTGATCCCTCAAGTGCAAGGCGAGCTGTTCGACGTTTTCCATGACGGCGGCCTGCTCCTGGGTTGCTGCTGTCACTTCTTCGGCGCCAGCCGAAGTTTCTTCGGCAATTGCCGCGACCTCCTGGGATTGGCGGGAGGTTTGATGAATACCATCCATTTGTTTATCAACGAGGCCGGTAATGTCTTTCACTTTAGATGCAACTTCGTGGATCGTTTTTGTCATTTCATCGATCACTTGATTCGTCTGTGTCCCTTTTTCTGCCTCAAGATTGGCCGCTTCCACTTGTTCCTTAATTTGCTTAACGACACTTTCCACTTCTAGCTGGATATTTTGAATGAGTTCAGTAATGCCTTGAACCGCTTTTCCGCTTTCATCCGCAAGTTTGCGCACTTCCTCGGCTACGACAGCAAATCCTTTCCCGTGTTCACCTGCCCGGGCCGCTTCGATCGATGCGTTTAACGCAAGCAAGTTCGTCTGCTCCGCGATATCCCCGACTAATTGGATAATTTGCTCCACCTTTTTCGCATGTTCCTTTAAGCGATTGACCGCTTCCAACGAATCTTGATTGCCTTTTGCCAGCCGTTCAATTCCGCCCACAAGCGAATGGATGACTTCCTTACTTTCGTGCAGCTCGTCCAGCATCGTAGCTGAAACATGTTCTGAGTCCCTTGCTTTGCTTTGCACTTCTTCGGCAATTCGTGTAATGTCTTCCACCGATTCAGCGGTCGTTTGAATGGCGATGGCTGACGATTCCGCTCCTGCCGATATTTCACTAATCGTTTTTGCGACCGTATCCGCTTGTTCGGCCGCCCTTGTAGCCCTTTCCGAAATAATGATGACATTCTCATTCGTCTCTTCAAAGTTCTCTTCAATCGTTTGCACCATTTCCCGCAAGTTGGCCAACATTTCGTTAAAAGCGACGCCTAATGAACGAATTTCATCATCTGTTTTATGAAGCTCCACATCTTCGCGAATATCTCCATTGCTCGCCCGAATCGCGGCCTGCTCTAAACGCTTTAGCGGTTTTACAATGAAACCGGCCACAAGGAAAGCTAAAATTCCCGACCAGATGATGCCAAGAGCCAATGTAGCAATCGTAAACGCCGTTTCATTCGTATTTGGAAAAAAATAAGGATGGATGACATAAATAAAAAAGATGCTTGTCGAGTATGTAATTAACGCCAATATGGATACGAAAATCAATAGCTTCTTCCTTAAGCCCAACGTATAACGCTTCTTCTCCAACATTCACAGTTGTCTCCTTTCATTTTTCAATAGCCGCTCACTCTTTATATCGGAGAAGTTTACTAGTTTTCCAATCCTTTTTTACTCCAAAAAGCAATTGTCAGCATTTCGCCATATAAAGGAAACAATTTAAACATTGCTTCCTTATACCCTTTTTAGGTACTTACGTTAAAGGCAAACAGTCTTAGCTCTTCAGGATCATTGGGAAGTTGGATGAATCTTTCAAACTTCAAGCCTATTTTTTCGAGTAACCTGGCCGAAGCATGATTATCTTGAGTCGTGATTGCTACGATGCGATTTAGGCCTAATGTATCTTTCCCATATGCTATTACCGCAGAAGCAGCTTCATAAGCGTAACCTTTTCCCCAATACTTCGGGAGAAAGGCAAATCCAATATCCACGTCTTCTAAGGAGTCTCTTTTTACAAGTCCGCAAATTCCGATCGGCAGTTGATCTTCCTTTCGCTCAACCAAATAAAGACAAAAGCCGAATTGTTCATACATGCGAACCGGTCCATTTACGATATAGGCACATGCGTCCTCTACTGTTCTTAAGCCGCGATCACCTATATACCGCAGCCAGGAAGGATCATTAACTAGCTCAAGGATAAACTCTGCATCATCAGTTGTTTGTAAACGAAGGGTCAGTCGTTCCGTTTCAAAAACTTTCATAATAAATTCACGATCCTTTCAGCATTGAATCTGATCTTTCATACCGATTATTTTACTAATTCATTTAGATTATTTCTTTTTAACATCTTACATATTTGCGTTTGAAACCAATCCTCCCTCTAACCATTTCTTTTTGAATACTTTCGTAAGCGTTCAGGAAACTGCTCTTTTTCTTATCCCGCTTGACTTCTACTGTACCTACTTCCTTTGCGGTCTCAACTGCCTTTTCATGTAGCGGCAAATATGAAACCCCAACAGTGTATAGAAAATTATTCATAGCGGATTTCGTTCGTTCTGGCGATTCATGAATCCTATTTTTCACGCTATCAAGCATATTGGAAATCTTACTTTCGGAAAATTCATTGTCCTTGCGATTCCCTAAAAGCCAGCAGTAACAACTCCATCCCGCTGACATTCTCAGCTCATCACCGCTTACTATCCATTTATCAGCAACATCTTGTGCAATATCTGATTCTGATAAAGTGACTGCCACTACATAATCAGAAAGCATATAAAAATACGCTTCATCCATCCAACGATTATAATCCGATTCAGTCATAGCATTTGGATCTGCAATAATACCTGCAAAATACATGGCATCGTAGTTACCTGTCGCATAGAGCTCTTCGGCCAAACGTTGATTTATTTTTATTTTCTTTGCGATTGGTTTCATAGCACCTGTAGCCACGCCAAAAAGCGGCTCACGCGCACCGTTGGACATGTATATTTTTTTAGTTCGTTCCTTACCAAGGGCTTCAAGCTCCTGCATAACTGTTTCGAAATCCATAGTTTTTGCACTTCCTTTTTTAATATATAGACCCCATTGAAAGCAACTAGTGCCCCTTCACCTAAGAAAGTTCTTATTTTCAAGAATCAATTTTCACCTGTAAAAAAGATAAGAAGATGGAAGCAAAAAACACATCAACTTCTCCAGTAGTGGTGCTATTTTCATGGCATTTGGACAATAAACAGTTGATTTCCGACAATAAATCGAATCCATCGGACAATAAAATGAGTCTATTTTTTACTTATTGTCCAAAAGTAAAATTTTATTGTCTAAACTGGATGATTTATTGTCCAAATAAAAGCACTTATTGTCCGAGAACGAAATCATTTTAAATGATGTAACAATTTGTGATCGTTTTTCCTCATTTCACAGATCTCACGGGGAGTTCTATTATTGAAATCCAAACTTTTTTCTAGAAGGGGCACTAGTTTATATTTTTTCATTTTACCATTCATCATGTTCATTCTGTCCCGTTACCGCCATAAAAAAGTCGCCGAATCGGGGCTTTTAAAAATTAATCTTTTTATCCTGGGAAAGCCTCATTTTTAGAGACGCGAATCATTTCACGAGGAAAATACTTGTTAAAATAGTTTTCCACCTTTACATGGATTTCTTTTTGATACCACCGGGATAGCCCGTGTTCTTGGAATAATTGCGGCATTCCTAATCTCTCTGAACGTTTACCCATTAAGCCATCACCAATGTTTAACGTATCAATCCAAAAATGGTCTACGATTCCATCCAATATTTTTGGGAAATCAGGGGTAAATGGCAGAACAGGAGAAATTGAAGCCTGGGTTGGTATTCCTGCATCATGAACTTCCTTTAAGGCTTTTGTCCGTAATTTAATTCCAGGCGCATATGGAGCAAATATCCGCTTGATATCTTCCCTGTCTGTTTCTACCGTCATGGATACAAGGACATCGCATGTTTCTTTTAATTTTACTAACAAGTCAATATCTCTTGTAATAAGTGGACCTCGTGTTTGGATTTGAAGAAAATCAGGCGGTGTTTCAATCATTTCTTCTAATATCCCTCGTGTAATGTTTGCTTTCCGTTCAATTGGCTGATAAGGGTCTGTCGCCGAAGACATAAAGATGTTTATAGGATTCTTTTTCTTGCGAAGTTTTATCATTTCTTTTCGGTAATTTTCTGCTGCGTTTGTCTTTATGTCCACCCATTCTCCCCACGGAATTTCCTTGAATCGTTGAATTGGCATTTCCCTCACATAACAATACGTGCAAGAAAATGCACAACCGCTATACGGATTTAGCGAATGAGTAAATCCAACATCCAAATAGCCCTTTGCTTCAGTAAGGATTTTCTTTGCGAGTATTTCTTTTATTTCAATCCCCATTTGGAACGCTCCCTCTCTTCATCGTTCACCTCAATCATTAAAAAATAGAGAAAGGCTTCTATATTGTTTTTTATTATGCTTGATCCGCAGCAAAAGAGAAAGCAATTGGACATTGCCATGACCGAAAGAAGAATGGATCATGCCTATGTCTTGTCAATGCATTGTATCATTCATGGAACAATTTCAAAAACAGTACCTTGATTGAAATCAGTCACTTTCATAGAGCCATAAACTCCTAAATATAGCCTGGTTTGATCCAGATTCGTTCCCAAACTAACATAATAAGCGGACCCGGATCCAAAGTGATCATCGGTTTCAATCATACTATAATCATTTCGCTGACCATCTGCACTTGCCCTGGTATAAGCTAAAACTCCTCGAACAGGAGGTCCAGATTCCTTCCGGGCAAAATCGGTAAACACAACACTTCCCGCTAAATCGGGGATGCTATTCCCCATATAAGCCTGCACTCCTGTAAGTGCAGTTCCGCCAAACTTATCGGGTCTTTGATCTTTATGAAAATAACTGGTTAAAGGCTGAAGACGCCTCGCTGAAGTGTTTACCGCCTCATCATAATAGGCAATAGTTTTCTCATCCAAAGCCGGATTTGAAGAGCAGCCCCTTATAAACGAAGTAGGAAAAGAACCTTCCCAGCCTCGCCAGCCAAAGTTAACCAATCTTTCGTTAGATCCTGTTGAATATTCTCGAATAAGCCGAGGAACCGGGATTGGTTGATAATGTATAAATGAAAAAATCGACTCTTCCAAATCTTGTCCGACTATTCCCACATATTTGATGTATTGATGATAAAACCTTTGAAATGAAATGCCTGGTATATTCCGTACCCCTTTGGCAATGACCGTAAGCGTTTCCTGGATAGGCTCGGGGAGTTCATGAAAACGTGTGACTACAGGAGGATTATCGATAAATGTATTCTTTTCTACATCTATTTCAATGATTTTGCCTGCGATTTCCATATCATCCTGACTTAAATTAAATGGATCATATCCTGATCCCCCATCTCCGGTTGTGAAAATAAGTTTTCCCGTTTCAGGTGAAAAGTTTAAGCTATTGACACCATTATGATTAAAAAATGGCCTTCTTATGTTAAGCAATGTCCTCCGTTTTTGAGGCTGGCCATTGGCTTGTAACATCCATTCTTCAACGGTATCAATATGGTCATAGTGAGTTTCTCTATTTGTCCACCTCATGTTTAATGTTCTCGGATCACACGGGTCAGGCTTAAAATGTTCAGAAAGAGCACCGGGACCCTGTGTTCCCGCTACAGAATAATGAAGATAAAACAGACCGTTATAATAAAATGCTGGATGAAACGCCAGGCCCAGCAATCCCCTTTCATCGTATCCGCCACTAGAAACACCTGGTTCAGAAGTGCCTAGTTTGATGATTCGCGGGCGAATATCTAAAAAGGTCCTTACACTTCCGTTTCCTATGTAAAAAATCTCTCCTACCTGTGTTGCAATAAATAATCTTTCAATTGAATCGCCCGGAAGTATAGTTGTTTTCAAAACAGTGGGCAAATTGATCTGACTAACAATGGGCTGCAGCCGAACTTTCACTTTTATCAACCACTTTACACCCTTTCATTGTTTTCTTTTATAAGAATATGATTGAAACAATTCTATTAGTAACAAACCGGGACGACATAACTTGAACCCGTTAGATTAAAAAAATGTACCTTTTTAGCAAAAAGCCAAAGGTACACTTTTGTGTCAGTATTTTCTTAATGACCTCGAATATACTAATCATTTAGTCCCTTTCCAGCAAGAATTTTCTCCATACATTTTTCAATCCTTGACTGTCGGGTTTTGGATTGTTTCGCCCCCGAAAAATGAAGAATGTATGCTCTTTGCCGTCCCGGAGTCAATGCTTCAAAAGCCGTTTTTAAGGCAGGAATTTCCTCGAATTTAGTTTCAAGTTCTTCAGGAATGATCCATTCTGTATTCTTTTTCACTTCCAAACCAGCCTTTTCAACTTCAATAGCTTCATAAATATAGGCTTTCAAGATGGGTTCCATTTCAACTATTTCTTGAACATTTGTAAACCGAATCTGGCGCGCCGCCTGCACATTCTCCGTTTGTTGGACTAGAATTCCATGGGGATCCTTCAACAAAGCGCCTTTGTGAAACAGAAGCGCGCAATATTCTTTAAACCCATGAATTAAAACGATATTTTTGCCCTCATACATGTAACAAGGATGCATCCACTTAATATCTTCGGTCAGGCCACAATCAAGAACGATATTTCTTAACGCCTCAAATTCTTCTTTCCATTTTTTGGGTTTTTTTATAAATCCATCAACCTTACGACTTTTTCTGCTATCTGTCATCAGAACACCCTCTCTCCACTATTTCAATCAGCTGACAGCAAAGAATAATTCATGTTCCATTTATTTTATTAGCATCAACCTTATATAAAAATTCATACTCATTTGGAAAACTTCCTTGCTCTTTCGCCGGGATATCTTAATAGTTAAATATCATCAGGATTGGTCGGATAACCTAACTCTCCCATTAGAAGCGCTAAATCCTTACTATCTGTGGTTGCAGCCTCTCTAATCATGCTTTCAGTTTTCCTCCTCCTACGAGTAGTCCCTGTGCTGGCTAAACTATTATTCGCTATGTCGATGGCTGTTCCTTTTTTGAAAAGGCAATTTTTCTTTAAGTTTCTTTTCTATAGCTAACCTGCCCCTTCTAGAAAAATAGTTTGGATTTCAGTAATCGAACATTCGTTATTTTAAGAACTCCTCGTTCGATTTGTGAAATGAGGAAAAACGACCACAAATCTAAAATTATTTTGTTCTCGGACAATTAGTGCTCTTATTTGGACAATAAATCATCCGTTTTAGACAATAACCTCTTACTTTTTGACAATAAGTAAGAGGTTATTGTCCGACTGAGGCC
>NZ_JBBHZM010000017.1:0-71727 GCF_049843615.1 Fictibacillus sp. Mic-4
GGAAGAAACTACTTTCCGTATTACTATTGATCTCAATCCTATGACAGTCAGTGGATGTTCACCATCCGACAGCTCTTCATTAAAGTAAAATTGGATTCGATGGAATATATAATACCGTTAAAAATAATGCAATAGGAGTAGTCGGAACAAGTTCCGAAACGAGTATTGAAAAAGGAACGGGTAGGAAAAAACAATAAAAAAGAATAGTTCTCCTGAATTTAAGGTTAGTTATTCTAACAATCAGTTTATAAATGATAAAACGAAAAAACCATTGGATCTAGTATTTATTTTTGATAAACTTCAAGGAATTGAAAAAGTTAAACCATCAAAATGTACATACGGCTTAGATGAACCACCATCTGTTTCTTATAATTTGAATGAAAAACAAATTAATGAAATTATAAATGACGATTTAAAAATTAAATATACTACTTTTAAAAAAGCTATTATTTCTATGAATTTGCAAAAGACAAAAAAGGGAATGCAAAATAAAAAAAAAGATAAGAATGGACAGGTTATAAGTTATGATATGGGTAACAGTATTTTTTTAGAGAGTGGTAATCTTGATGCTAAGAATAAATTTCAAGAGAAGGGATGATGTCTATGACAGTTGAAACAATGATTTAACTTCTGATAAAGGCAAGTTAGTTTTAGCAAAAAGTATCCACGGGAAATAGTTGAAACTTTTTGATTCAAATTTAGATTGGAGTTTACAATGAATAACAGAATGGATAAAAAAACTAGGAATCAATTATTAAAAGCGCTAGAAAATGCAAAAACGCATCACAGGCAGTTAGAAATTAGACGGGAACAACGGCTTTGGAAGAAGATTGAACTACCATGCAAGCTTTATACCATACTCCGTTCATTGACAAAGAACGAATTGGATGTGATTCGTAAAAATCTCAATCTTAGAGGAATGAGCTCCTTGAAGAAAGATGAGTTAGCACGTGAACTTGAACGAGCTATACCCATTTGTTTTAAACTCGTTTTATCCGTTTTCGATCAGGAAAGATACGAACTCATTCGAAAAATTATAAAAAATTCCGGAGTATTGCCTATTGACGATGAATTTCCGATTTCAAAAATTGAATCGCTGATGGGGTACGGGATTATTTTTCCCGTTATAAAAAAGGAAAAAAAGATCTTAACGATACCGACTGAACTTTGCGTTGAATTTGAACATATCGATGACACAGAACTTCAAGAAAAAATTCGCAGGAACACAGAATGGATTCTCCTTACCCATGGATTACTTTATTACTATGGGGTATTGAATACATCCAAAATCCTGGATAGGATTAGGTCGCTAACAGAGCAAAAGGTAGAGATTGGTGAATATTTGCATGTTATCCATACAGCAAGTGACTATTATGATCAAGTAAGATTCTCTAATGGATATCTCAAAGATCATAGGATTTTTGATGAAAAGAAAATCATCGATCAACATAAAATGAGATCCGATATCGACTATTACCCGTTTTCAAAGAAACAGCTTTTAAAAGCGGGAGTTCCGGGATATATCGAAAAAACTCCGGCAATGAAAAAATTTCTTCGATTTTTGTTGGAACATTATGATCTTACCGCCGGGGAAACGGATGAAATCGCGATACAAATGAATAATATAATTCATATGGACTTGGAGCCGTCGATGATGTTTCAATATTTGCAAAGTCGGTTAGAGTTTCCTTCATTTGAATTTGTTCAGCAATTAACGGAAAAAATGATGGATGTTTATAATAATTCTCATATGTGGGTTCTTAAAGGTTATACCCCTGCTGAGTTGTCTAAAAAAGAGAAAACACACTTGAATCCTGTGCCATCCGAACCTTTCGGACAGGCCGGAACCGGTACAAAGGAAAGAGGGAACAGCCGTAAAATAGGACGCAATGATCCTTGCCCGTGCGGGAGTGGGAAGAAATATAAGAAGTGTTGCGGAAAAGATCAATAAGACCGATTTTTAGATAGATACATTGCTTTTCATAGCACTTGCGGCGCTGCGCGTCTTTGCTATTATTCTAATGAGAAAACGTAAAAAGAAACATTTTAAGGTTTAGCTAAATCTATTTCAAATGCCCGTATATTAATTAATATACGGGCATTTATCATATACTGATTTTGAAGAAGGATTTGGCATGATCTGAAAGTTATTAATAGTTTATAGATTGTAATGCACTCGAATGGTTGTTCCGGGGTACTAGAAAAAGATAGTACTTTAATTATGGCTCTGCTTAAGTAAAATAATAGTTAAAGCCAGGAGTAAAATCTTTCCGCAAATTCTTTAAATAAATAAGGAAAAATTTAATCAATAAACAAGGGGAAACAATGAAAAAAGTATTTTTTATCCTACTGTTGTCGGCGGTAATCAGTCTATTAAGTGGCTGCCTGTTCATTAAAGAGATTGACTATCATGCGATTGCAAAAGATTTAAATGAAAAGAACATGACATCCATTATGCGTGCGAAAAACGGACATTCGGAATATCATCAGGATGCTTATGTGATTACTTCGTCACCAGCAGAAAAAAACCAAATAAAAAAGGAAACAGATGAAATCTATTTTGAAGGAATATATAATACCGCCATAAATTCAGCTGCAGGAAAGGCGGTAAAAAGTTTTGATGTTAGTATCGAAAAGGGGAATGAAGAAAAGCAAATTAAAGAAGAAAGTTCAAAAGAGTTTAAAGTACGTTATGCAAATAATCAATATGTAAATCAAGAAACAAATAAGACGCTTAACTTGCAATTTATGCTTGATAAACTCCAAGGAATTGAAAAGGTGAAGCCAAAACATTATGAGTACGGTTTAGACGAGCCCCCTTCTCTTGCTTACAATTTAAATGAACAAGAGTTTAACAAGATTATAAATGATGATTTGAAGATTGATTATGATAAATTTAAAGGAGCTTTGATTTCAATTAGATTGCAAGAAGATAAACCAAAGCGCCTTTTTATTACAGATATTTCGGTCAGTGTTGAATGGCAGAAAAAGAATAAGAAAGGTCAATGGATCGATTATTTTTATGATAATACCGTAGATTTAAACTGACTCTGGCAATTATATGCAAAGGAGAGGAAATAGATAATTCCTTCTCAAGACTTAGGATGATTTCGAACACGCAACATATAATATAAAGGATAAACAAGCACTCAGTTGATCCAACTTGAGTGTTTTTCATTTTGGAGCAAACTTCTTGACGTCTATTCTTGCATTATTTATAGTTTTAAGTATAAAAAGTATAAATAATAAGTGAGGTTCATGATGAAATCTAATCGAAAAGTAGTGATGATTGCGTTAATGATGGCGACATTTTTGACGGCAATCGAAGGAACGATCGTAAGTACGGCGATGCCGAAAATCGTTAGTGATTTAAAAGGCATTGAGCTGATGAACTGGGTGTTTTCCATCTTTTTGCTTATTTCGGCGACCGCCGTCCCGATCTTCGGAAAGCTTTCGGACCTATTCGGGCGAAAAAGCATTTTCATTGTTGGAACACTGATCTTTTTATTAGGCTCCACACTGTGCGGATTTTCGCAGTCGATGCAGCAATTGATCTGGTTCCGCGCTCTACAAGGAGTTGGAGCAGGAGCGATTTTGCCTGTAACTTCAACCATTATTGGTGATATTTTTCCGGTCGAACAACGGGCGAAAATGATGGGATTCATGGGAATGATCTGGGGAATTGCCGGAATTACAGGACCGCTTGTCGGCGGATTTTTTGTTGACCAAATTTCCTGGCACTGGATTTTCTTTATGAACATTCCATTTGGGATTGTAGCGATCATCATGATTGCCGTTTCATTAAAAGAGTCGATTGAGAAGAAGAAGCATCATATCGATTATTTAGGCGCAATTACGTTTGCTATTAGTATGATCAGCCTTTTATATGCCCTGCAAAAAGGCGGTGAAGAACATAAGTGGACAACTCCGACAATGCTTGGCTTATTTGCCTCCTTTATCGCATTTCTGCTTATCTTTTTATGGATCGAATCAAAAGTGAAAGAACCGATGATGCCTCTTGAATTGTTCCGTTCAAAAGTAATGGCTGTATCGAACGCGGCTGCCTTTTTAGTTAGCAGTGTTTTAATTGGTTTAATGGTTTATATCCCGATGTGGGTACAGGGCGTGTTAGGACAGGGAGCGACTAGAGCAGGCTTCGCTTCCACTCCGATGTCACTCACCTGGATGCTCGGTTCGTTTTTATGCGGCCGCATGTTAGTGAAAAATGGCCAGCGAGCCGTTGGGCTGCTAGGTACTTTTGTCATCATTGCCGGGACAGTTTGTTTATCGTTTTTTCAAAAAGACAGCATGGAATTCTGGTTTTATCCGATTACCGCACTGATCGGTCTCGGCTTCGGGCTTGTTATCACCTTATTTACCGTAAGTAGCCAGGCGGCCGTCGATTGGTCAAAACGCGGAGTGGCAACCGCGTCCAATACCTTTTTCCGAACCCTCGGCCAAACGATCGGCGCAGCGCTATTTGGAACGTATTTTAATGCAACGCTATCAAATGAAATCGCACGTCATCCCGATTTGACAATGGGACAAATGAACCAATTGATCAACCCGGAAGGAACGAATGCATTGCCGGCTAAGATAGAAGCCGTTCTTCGCGAAATTCTTGTATCAGGCTTGCACCATATTTTTCTCGTATTAATTATTATCGCCGTTATCGCTATGCTTATCTCGGCCAACTTGCCCCGTGAAACACTTGAATCCAAAAAAGAAAAACAACATACAGCATAATTTTGAGGGAGGCTACCGTGGAGGCGGTGGCCTCCCTTTTTTCTGTTAAACTGTCCATTCAATGATGCATAGTCTATTCAATTCTTAATATATATTTTGTAAAACGCTTACGCCAAATATTGCTCGAAATTCGTTTTTCATCTGGCATGAAACTTGCAACAATCATCTGATAAAACGTGCAACTATTTTAAAAAGTTGGACGATAAAGTGGGGAAAAAGGAGGGCATTTTAAATGATGATTCAAGAAATCGTAACAAGCCGCTGGGATAACCGGGAGATTGTGCCGTGTCCGTCGTATGGTGTTGTGGAAGAAATTATTGTTCAGCCAGGTGACCGGATTTACGAATGGGAGCCTTTGTTTACTATTAAAAAAATCCAGGGCTCTTTAGAACAAATTACTGTAGGCGTAAGCGGCATCGTTGATTCGTTAAAGGTGAAAAAAGGCGATAAAGTTACGCCAGGTACGGTATTGGCAACGATTAAAGACGATCTTTTTGTGTCAGGAAGCGATTAAGAAAAGTATGCATGAACTCCTTGTTAGTTGGAAAAATTATGTAGAGGACAACTGAACAAGGAGGAACATTCATGACTGATAATTACAAGGATCATAAACAGATGCCCCAGTTTCCGGAGCCATACTGGAGGGAATCTGCAGAATTGCCGCGCTTTAACCAACTAAAAGAAGATATAGATGTTCACATTGCGATCGTTGGCGGAGGAATATCCGGAATAACGACAGCCTATTTGCTAATAAAAGAAGGATTCAAAGTTGCCATGATCGATGCCGGAAATCTTTTAAATGGAACAACGGGGCATACGACTGCAAAAATTACTGCCCAACATGGTCTCATTTATGATGAACTCATTTCGAATATAGGAGAAGAAAAGGCAAGAAACTATTATGATGCGAATATAGAAGCAATGAAGTTCATCCAATCAACCATTCAGGAAAATCATATCGATTGTGATTTCAGTGAGGAAGACGCCTACATTTTTACAAATGATGACCAATATGTCGATAAATTGAAGAAAGAAATCGAAGCGTATAGGAAGCTTGGGATAAATGGTGAATTTCTAGAGAGCCTTCCTCTCGATTTCTCGATAAAAGCGGCTGTCAAAATGAATAATCAAGCGCAGTTCCACCCGTTAAAATATTTAAAGAAACTAATTGAAGATATTACAAATCAAGGCGGGCTGATCTTTGAAAATACAACGGCGGTGCGTGTCGAAAGAGGGGATCGTCCGATCATTTATACGAGGGACGGACATGCGATCACATGTGATCAGCTCATTTCATGTTCTCATTTTCCGTTTTACGATGGCGGTTTTTACTTTTCAAGAATGTATGCCGAGCGTTCTTACGTCATTGCCGTGAAAACGGAAAAAGAATACCCTGGCGGCATGTATATTAATGCGGAACAGCCTACCCGCTCATTACGCTATACGATGTATAACGGCGAAAAATTGCTTCTTATTGGCGGTGAAAATCATAAGGCAGGCCAGGGCATCCCGACCATTCAACATTACGAGGCTCTTGAAGAATTTGCGAACGAAACATTCGGGATCAAAGACTATTTGTTCCGCTGGTCAACCCAGGATTTAACGACATTGGACAAGATTCCATATGTCGGGCGAATTTCTTCCGGGAAACCGAACATTTTTGTTGCCACAGGCTATCGAAAGTGGGGAATGACGAACAGCACGGCTGCTGCATTATTGCTTAGAGATTTAATCATTCAAAAAGAAAATCGTTATGAAGAACTTTATACGCCATCCCGGTTCGATGCGGAGCCGAGCGTAAAAAATTTCCTGATCCAAAATGCGGATGTCGCGAAACATTTAATCGAAGGAAAGCTAGAGTATGCACTTAGAAGCGCCGATGATCTTGAGAACGACGAGGGATCTGTCGTCAATGTGGACGGCAAACGAGCCGGCGCCTATAAAGACGAAAAAGGTGAGGTTCATCTAGTTGATACAACGTGCACACATATGGGCTGTGAAATTGAATGGAACTCCGGTGACCGCACATGGGATTGTCCGTGTCATGGTTCAAGATTTTCAATTACAGGTGAAGTGATCGAAGGTCCCGCTAAGCGGCCGCTAAAGAAAATTGATCCTATTTAAAAAAGAAGCTAAGCCCAAATCGCCGGGCTTAGCTTCTTCTCAATCTTCGTAATAAGGGTTGAGATGAATAAGCACTTCCTGAATGTTATCGTATTTTTCCATCAGCCTCTTCTTAATCGCTCTTCCTAAGTCATGCCCTTCCTTAATGGTTTTCTCATGATCGATCGAGATTCTTAAATCAACAAGAATATAATGGCCATGTTCTCTTGCGCGGATCCGGTCAATTCGCTTAACCTCTGGAAACTTGAAAACGATGGATTCATATTGACGGATCAATTCCTGATTTACATTCCGCTCAAGCAGTATATTGAACGATTCAGAAAGCATTTCTTTTGCAATTTTAAAGATGAGATAAGCGACAAAAATACTGGCGACTTTGTCAGCATAAAGAAGAACATTCACATTTTCGCTTTGCCCGATGATGGATATCGACACACCGACAGCTGCAGCGATTGAGGCGACAATGTCTGCCTTATGGTCATAGGCAATCGCTTCGATCGCCTTGCTGTTATATTTTTGCGAAACTTTTAAGGAGTAAAGATATAAAAGTTGTTTTGCAAAAAAGGAGAATAACGCTACCCACATTGCCATTAAATCAGGAGCTTTAACGGGATGGAAAAAACCTAATACCGCCTCAACGATAATATATAATGAAACTAAAAGTAAAAGAATCCCAACGATTCCTGAAATAATGACTTCCGCTTTTCCATGCCCGTATGGATGTTCTTTATCGGGCGGTTTGTTCGCAATCCCAATAACGAACAATACGATCACGGAAGCGAAAACATCGGCGGCTGAATGAATACCGTCTGCAAATACTGCATCACTTCCGCTGCGAAAGCCGAAGAGAAGCTTGCCTACCATTAATACAACGTTGCTCCATACACTGATCCAGGCTACTTTTTTACCAATTGATTCTCGTAACTCCATTTACATCCTCCAGAACAAAACTAGATATTTATCTTATCAAATCCTGTAATGGTGAGTCTACAGCAAAAAAGTAGCCCTATTTTACAGAAATAAGCGGATTCAAACACTATTGTATCCAAACTTCTTTTTTGGATTCGAGCAAAAAAACAGGAAAATAAAGTTATCGCTGAAATTATGTCCATCCTAATTTTTGCTTAAAGTGTGCCACTTCATGGATAATTCGCTCTTCATCAAGCGTTAAACAGTTACCGTCCGACACAATTTTTTCTCCGGCGATAATAACATCTGATACATCTTTTCCGCTTGCGGCATAGACGAGATGTGAAAGAACTTCTTCCGCCGGCTGCAAATGAGGTTTATTTGTTGGATCGATAGTAATAAAATCAGCGCATTTCCCGGCTTCAATCGAACCGACGTCCAGCATGCCTATAGCTTTTGCACCTGTTTTTGTGGCTAGTGAAAGAGTTGTTTCAACAGGCATTACGGTAGCATTTTGGTGAAGTCCTTTTTGCAATAGAGCAGCAATGCGCATTTCCTCAAACATGTCTAAATTATTATTAGAAGCAACACTGTCTGTGGCGATCCCGACTTTTATCCCGGATTGAAGCATGGCGTGGACATCCGCAATCCCAGACCCAAGTTTTAAGTTACTATTCGGGTTATGTGCGACCCTGGCGTCACACTCTGCTAAAAATGCACGTTCATCTTTATTTAATACGACTCCGTGTGCCATTATCGTTGGTTGATGAAACAAACCGTGACGTGCCGCATGCTCAACCGGTCTTGCCCCATATTGTTTTTCAATTTCCTGAACTTCATAGACGTTTTCTGAGACGTGTATATGAATCATCGCTTGATTTTCAGAAGCGATGCGGGCACACTCTTCCAACATTTCGGGAGAACAAGTATAAGTGCTATGGGGGGCAACCATTGTTGTTACTCTTCCGTTCTTGTTATGGTATCGTTTAATAAAGGCTTCGGTTTCCCGGATGGTGTGGCTTTGCTCTTCTTTCGTTCCAAAACTAAAGAATGTCGGCGAAACGGCCGCACGCATTCCGCTTTTTTGGACGGTCTCAAAGATTAAATCGGAATCAATTCCAATCGGGTTAAACATATCGGAAAACGTTGTTGTCCCGCTTTTGACCATTTCGAGCAAACCAAGTTCCGTACTGGAAGCCGCAAGCTCCGGGGTGAATTGACGCTCAAGAGGCCAAATCCGGGTTTCAAGCCATGGCTGAAGCAACATGTCATCGCCAATTCCTCTTAATATCGTCATAACGACATGCGTATGCGTGTTCACAAGGCCAGGCAACACCCATTTTCCGTTTAAATCAATTTTTTTATCTATTTTGAAAGAGGGGGTTCCTTTGCCTACTTCTAAAATCTTATCTTTCTCAATAACAATATAGCCGTTCTTTAACACTTCATTTTTATCATTCATTGTAACGATTGTGCCATTTATATAGACTGTTTTCAAAAAGCAGCATCTCCTTAGTTATCTGTAGCTTTCTTCATTTTAACGGTTCATTCATTGTTTTTCCTCTTTACGTATCTAAATGTGGTATGATTTGTTTGATATTGGTTGAACAAAGGAGCAAAAATGAAATGTTCTTTTATTGTTTGCTGTTTTTATATATGGTGGCCATTGAACCTATTAAAGGAAAGAAGGACTATTTGCAATTTAAACGGGAAGTGACTGAAAATCCTTCTTACAGGATCAGCTATTACCGTAAAATTATTTTCTCAAGCTGGACGCTTGTTATTCTTTTATTGATAGGAATGTGGTTTGAGGAAACGGCTTTTTCTGATATAGGGTTAAATGCCATCAGGTTAAAATCAAATTCTTTTCATGCCCCGGTCAACAGTGTCTTTATCGGAGTATTAATCGGTGTCATCGTTGCTCTTTTTTTGCCTGTTATTTTATCAAAGTATAGCAAAAAATATCAGGATTCTCTCTTTTCACAATTGAACGGCATAGAAGAGCTTCTGCCCTCAACTAACAAAGAACGATGGTGGTGGATGGTTGTTTCGCTGACCGCCGGAATAACAGAGGAGATTTTGTATCGGGGATTTCTTTATTATAGTTTCCATCGGATATTTCCGGGGGCTTCGATCTGGAGCATCGTATGTTTATCCGCCGTTATCTTTGGACTGGCACACGCTTATCAAGGAATTAAGGGAATGGCCCTTGCGGTGTATTTAGGCGCCATTTTAGGATTAATCTATATTGAATTTGATTCACTTCTGCCCGCTATGTTTATTCACGTGCTATTTGACCTGCGGCTGATTGCGCTTCTGCCAGGAGGACGGAGACGGGAAAAAGAAAATGGATTTGAACCTTACATTGTCCAAAAAAAGCGAGTCGATTGATGAAAGCGCGTTGCTTAAAGACTGGTGGATATGATAAAGTTAAACGTAGAAATGTGCGACATGTGGGGGTGTGACGAATGCAGACTTTAACAACCATTTTACTTGTCATCGTATCTATTGCGCTAATTATTGTAGTATTACTCCAATCCGGCAAAGCGGCTGGTCTTTCTGGAGCGATTACGGGCGGTGCGGAACAGCTATTCGGAAAGCAAAAAGCTCGCGGGATTGATGCTGTGCTGAATAGAATTACCGTGATTTTGGCGACTTTATTTTTCTTGCTTGCAATCGCAGTCGCTTATTTCGTTTAATGAGGAGCCGGGGTGGATGAATGCGATCCATCCCGGTTTTTCTTTTCACATGATACCGTAATGATTGTGAATCCAACAAAACGGGTAAAATAATTAGTAGATGAAAAATACATAGGAGACATGTTTAAGGGAGAGAGACAACAATGAGATACACATTGCCAAAACCATTTTTATGGGAAGAAGGGAAACGGGCTGTGCTTTTATTGCACGGATTTACAGGGAGCTCAGCAGATGTGCGCATGCTGGGGCGGTACTTGCAAAAAAAGGGTTATACGTGCCATGCGCCGCATTATAAAGGGCATGCCGTACCGCCTGAAGAACTCCTACATACAGGACCGGATGACTGGTGGCAAGATGTAATGGGAGGCTATAACCTTTTAAAAGAAAAAGGGTATGAGGAAATCGCGGTTTGCGGGCTTTCGTTAGGTGGCGTTTTTTCTCTAAAGCTGGCAGCAAGCCATCCGGTAAAAGGCGTTATTCCGATGTGCGCGCCAATGAATGCAAAAACGGAAGAAAAGATTTATGAAGGTGTTCTTGAATACGCCCGCGAATTTAAAGGAAGAGAAGATAAAACTGAGGAACAGATTGAACAGGAAATGGAAGAATTTAAAAAAATACCGATGAATACGCTCAACGAATTAAGAGAGCTCATTACGGGCGTACGAAATTCGGTGGATATGGTATACGCTCCGACATTTGTCGTTCAGGCAAGACATGATGAAATGATTGACATTAATTCTGCAAATATTATTTATGAAGAAGTGCAAAGTACGGTTAAAAAAATAAAATGGTACGAGCATTCCACTCATGTCATAACACTTGGAAAAGAAAAAGAACAGCTCCACGAAGATATTTACGAATTTCTTGAAAGCCTCGATTGGAGTGTGGAATAGTTCATTTTTCCTTTCTAAGTAAGAGAAGCTTCTTTTGCAATCGATGCAAAAGGGAGCTGCGAATGGAGCGAATTCGTTTCCAGGAAAGGATGGACGAAATTGAATAAGCAAAAGATTCTTTCGTTTATGAAAGAAGAAGCGTACAAACCACTGACTGTCCAAGAATTAGAAGAAGCTTTTCAAATTACGGATGCTGCAGATTTCCGTACGCTTGTTATTACATTAAATGAATTAGAGGATGAAGGGTTAGTCGTTCGAACACGGACTAACCGATATGGTTTGCCGGAAAAGATGAATCTCGTCAAAGGGAAGGTTCAGGGACATTCAAAAGGCTTTGCCTTTGTTATCCGTGAAGATTCAGACGAGAAAGATATTTATATTTCCCAGTCTGATATGAATGGAGCAATGAGCGGTGATACAGTCTTAGTCCGCTTAAGCCCGGTTTCTTCAGGTAGCCGTCCTGAAGGAACCATTATCCGGATATTAGAGCGCGGCGTAACGGAAGTTGTTGGAACCTTTCAAGAAAGTCGTAATTTCGGCTTTGTCATTCCGGATGACAAAAGAATTCCGAATGATGTTTTCATCCCGGCTGAAAGTGTGAATGGCGCGGTAGAAGGCCATAAAGTCGTTGCCCGGATTACGAAATATCCTGAAGGCCGCCATAGTGCGGAAGGGGAAATCATTCATATTTTAGGGCATAAAAATGATCCTGGTGTGGATATTCTCTCGGTCATTTATAAGCATGGACTGCCGCGCGAATTTCCGGAAGAAGTGTTGGAACAGGCAAACAGTGTACCTGATACGATCGATCCGAAAGATCTCGAAGGAAGAAGGGATCTTCGCGACGAAACAATTGTCACGATTGACGGGGAAGATGCAAAAGACCTTGACGACGCTGTAAATGTTGTGAAGTTGGATAACGGGAACTACAAGCTCGGGGTTCATATTGCCGATGTCAGCCATTACGTTAAGGAAGGTTCTCCGATTGATAAAGAAGCGCTTGAGCGCGGGACGAGTGTTTATTTGGTTGACCGTGTCATCCCGATGATACCGCATCGCCTGTCGAACGGAATTTGTTCGTTAAATCCAAACGTCGACAGATTAACGATTTCTTGTGAAATGGAAATTACACCGGAGGGAGAAGTCGTCAATCACGATATTTTCCCTAGCGTCATCCGTACGACGGAACGGATGACGTACACAAATGTCCGAAAAATATTGCAGGATGAGGACGAAGAAGTTACGAAACGATATGAAGCGCTTATTCAGTTTTTTAAGCAAATGGGCGAATTGGCCGAAATCTTAAGGAAAAAACGCTTCGCCCGCGGAGCGATTGACTTTGATTTTAGCGAGGCAAAAGTGCTTGTTAATGAAGAAAGCGTACCGAAAGATGTCATCTTACGCGAACGCTCAGTGGCAGAACGGCTGATTGAAGAATTTATGCTCTGCGCGAATGAAACTATCGCTGAACACTTCCATTGGCTGGACCTTCCGTTTATGTACCGGATTCACGAAGATCCGGATGAAGAAAAATTGGCCCGCTTCCTTGAATTTATAACGATTTTTGGATATGTCGTAAAAGGAGCCGCCAATGAAATCCATCCGCGTGCTCTTCAGCAACTTTTAGAAGAGGTTAAGGGCGAGCCTGAAGAAATGGTCATCAGCAAGATTATGCTTCGTTCGATGAAACAGGCGAAGTATGATCCACAGTCGCTTGGACATTATGGTTTGGCCGCAGAATTTTACACGCATTTCACATCACCGATACGCCGTTACCCGGACTTAATCGTTCATCGATTAATTCGAACGTATTTAATCGAGAAAAAAACCGATGCGGAAACAATCGCTCATTGGAAAGGGCGTCTTGGCGAAATTGCTAAACATGCGTCGGAAATGGAACGACGTGCCGTTGATGCGGAGCGGGAAACAGACGATTTGAAAAAGGCCGAGTTTATGCAAGATAAGATCGGCGAAGAGTTTGACGGTGTCATCAGCAGTGTGACGAACTTCGGCCTGTTCGTAGAGCTTCCGAATACAATAGAAGGCCTTGTCCATGTCAGTTACTTAACTGATGACTATTACCATTTTGATGAAAAATATATGGCCATGATCGGGGAACGGACGGGAAACGTCTTCCGCATTGGAGATGAGATTTCTGTTCGCGTTGTTGCCGTGAACCTTGATGAACGGTCGATTGATTTTGAAATTGTCGGCATGAAAGGAACGCCGCGACGAAAAGGAAAAGAGCGCCCGCGTGTTATCGAAGGCGGAGGCGGCCGGAAAAAGAAAACGCGCAAGCCGGAAAACGAACGAAACGGCAATGGCTCGAAAAAAGGGAAAAAACAGCCGTTCTATAAACCGGTTGCGAAAAAGAAAAAGAAGAAAAAGAAATAACGGGTCAGGAAACGTCGGTTATTGACGTTTCCTGACCAATTTAGTATAATGATTCATGCGCTTGTTCGGCCGGGCTCGAGCGGCAAAAGCTTAATTAAGAATAGGGCTTTGTGCTTTTGGCAAGCCGCTTTAAGCTAATGGGAGGTTGGGTGTTATGCCTAAAGGAGAAGGAAAGGTTGTCGCGCAAAATAAAAAGGCAAGGCATGATTATCATATTGAAGAAACGTTTGAAGCCGGAATTGTGCTGCAAGGTACTGAAATCAAGTCGATTCGTGCCGGTAAAGCAAACTTAAAAGATTCGTTTGCGAAAGTGCAAAATGGTGAGCTTTTCCTTCATAATATGCATATTAGCCCTTATGAACAGGGAAACCGCTTCAACCATGACCCGCTCCGGACGAGAAAGCTTCTTCTTCATAAGAAAGAAATTAATAAGCTGCTTGGGCAAACGAAAGAGCAGGGCTATTCGATTGTCCCGCTTAAAATGTATTTAAAAAACGGCTTTGCAAAAGTATTAATCGGCCTTGCAAAAGGGAAGAAGAATTACGATAAACGGGAAGACTTAAAGAAAAAAGCGGCAAAACGTGAAATCGAGCGTGCTTTCCGTGAAAAGCAAAAAATGTAAGTTTTACAGAAGCTTACAATTGAAAGGTGCCTTTAATGGTGCTATACTAAGTATACAATTGAATAGGGGCAATAAGCTCTTACTCTTTGTAATGTGCCAGTTAGAAAACTTCGGAGAATGGACTTGAGAATCTAACCTCTCACCTCCAACTTCCAACTTCTAATATGGGGACGTTACGGATTCGACAGGGGTAGTTCGAGCTTAAGTTGCGAGTCGAGGGGGTCGGCCTCGTAAAAACGCCAAAGCCAATAACTGGCAAAACAAACAATAACTACGCTTTAGCTGCCTAATAGCACTTTAGCGGTTCCTCCCTCCATCGCCCATGTGGTAGGGTAAGGGACTCACTCGTAGTGGGCTACGCCGGCTGTCCTCCGCCTGAGGACGAAGGAAGAGAACAATCAGGCTAGCGCTTTGGAAGCCTGTCGGTAGGCAGAAAAAGCTGCGAAGCGCCAATATATCGACTACACTCGTAGAAGCTTAAGTGCCGTTGCCTTTGGACGTGGGTTCGATTAGTAAATAGTCGCCTTGTGTGGCAACACGCAAGTGAAAATCCGGCTTAATCGGTGAAACCTAAGTCACTAATGAATGGTGATAAGGCAATGCCGAGCGGTATGTGGAGCAATCCAACAGCCGTGTATCGACTTATAGGCTGCCTCCTAAAGAGGTAGTACTAGGATGCGAAATTCTGCTTGTTTTGTACAAGTAAATTTACATTTCGCATAAGACGCCGGAGGACCTGACAATGCCAGGTTCAAGATATAGTCAGTGCCATGACGAAAGCATGGATCGGCACGTCCCACCGTCTCCACCATACATAGTTGATAAACAGACCAGCTTCGCCGTTGGTCTGTTTTAAATTTTGAAGAAATACTCTTCAAATTTTAATTTCTTTCTTAAAGATTCCTTATTGTATTTTCCATTTCGGGGAGTTACCGAGTCATAATTCTCGAGTATCCACCTGGCTCGATCCCTTTTTTGATTAACCCTCAAGTAAGGCAATATTAGTCTTAAAATAGTGAAAACCTCTTCCTTTTTCTTGATATATAAAGTATACGAATTTTTGTGTTTTTCAGGTTTATAGTTTTTTTTATTATTTATTACCCCACCAGTTAAACTTTGAATATAAATGAGAAGATCTTTATCTGTTGAAGAAATAGAGATACATGGTCGACGATGTTCTTTCTCGTGCATTCTCGTTAAAGTGATGCTGCCTTCTCCATCTATAATTCCAGCAATGTAAGAGGCTTCCCAACTTTTCATTGATCTTTCTCCTCGGATTATATTTAAGAACGTACGTTCACATTATATTTTAATGGATAAATCCAATTATTTCAATTTTTTAAAAAGGTAGGGGTTTTGTATCTAACGCTTTCCTATCGAAAGCATGAAAATTGTTCAATTGCTCAAACACCTAATCCAAATTGAACATTGATGAATATGCTGAAACTGATAATAATACGAGGAGGAGTAGGCATGGATCATTACAAAAAGGATATGTATCCGGGCGCAGCAAGCGGCTATGATCATAAAAAATATATGCATGACCTATGTGCAAGATATATCGGGCAAAACATTGAACTAGAAACGACCGACGGCGTCATTCACCATGGCACGCTTCACAGCTATGATAATGAAAACTTGTACTTGCTTATGAGGGCGAGAGACGGGGAAAATTATTCCGGAAGCGAACGGATTTTTCCAGGCTTCGGATTTGGCTTCCCCGGTTTCTTTCCGGGCTTCGGTTTATGGGGCTTCCCTTTCTGGGGCATAAGACGATTCGGTCCGTTTTTCCCGTTTTGGTGGTAAAAGAGGTGGCTGGATATTTCCAGTCACCTCTTTTTCTGTCTTTTTTTGCTCACTTTTTACATACTTCAATTAAAAAAGTCGATGTTGGAAAATAAAATGTTGATTTCCGACAATAAAGGTTCTCGATTGGAAAATAAAAAACGTCAATAGGAAAATAAATAGCTCCTATTTTTCTAAAACAGAAAATTTTTTTCCGGAAAGTGAGTTTTATTTTCCAAAATGCAAAATTTATTTTCCAAAGGAAAGAATTTATTTTCCGGGACGTAAAAAAACGTCGTTCGCAGCGCATTTTTCCTAAAATCGGCGGCTGGCTGCTTCGATGTTATTGGTACCCCTGAAGAACAGAAAAGAATTCTTTCACAAATTGATAAAAGACTTGTTCGGATGGCGCAAGGTCGCGGTTTTTCGGAACGATAATCCCAACGTTGCGCACAACCTGGGGCATTTCGATCGGAATTTTAGTTGTAAAGTGCGGCGTTGTTTCGTAAACCGTGCTTTCGGGTAATAAAGTAACACCAATGCCTGCGGAAACAAGTCCTTTAATCGCATCAAAATCTTCGCCCTCGGATGAGATTTTCGGTGCAAATCCTGATTGCCTGCACGCATCAACAGCGATTTTGCGCAAGATAAACCCTTCAGGAAAAAGGACAAATGCGTCATTGCGCAGCTCGCTAAGATGAAGTTTTTTCTTTTTCGCATGCGGATGGTTAAGAGGAAGGAGAGCGACGATGTTCTCGGTAAATAAAATTTCCCCTTTAATTTCTGTTTCATCGCTTGGAATCGGGCCGATCAAGGCTAAATCAATATCCCCGTTTTTAACCGCATCGATCAGAAAGTTATACGACCCTTGCCGCAAGTGAAAGGCAACATTCGGGTGCTTATCTTTAAAAGCAGAGATAACCGTAGGTAATGTATGGCTTGCCAGGCTTGTTGGAAAGCCGATTTTAACGGTTCCACGGTCAGGATCTAAATATTCATCTATTTTTTGTTTCGCAAAATCGATCGCCTTCAATGCATACTCCACATGTTCTAAAAATTGTTTCCCGATTCTCGTTAATTTCACATTTCGCCCTTCACGCTCAAATAAATTCACCCCAAGTTCATCTTCTAAATTAGCGATTTGACGGCTGACTGCAGATTGAGCAACATGAAGATTATCCGCCGCTTCCGATACATGTTCCCGTTTGGCCACTTCAACAAAATAACGCAATTGACGTAGTTCCATTATTGTCCTCCAGTTATTGTTCTCAAAATGAGATTGATCTTATCTAAATTATATATTGTTTATATTGATTTTGAAAATTAAAATAAAAGTACCATTAAAAACGGAAAATCGAATGGAGGGAAGACAGATGAAACTGAACGGATTACCTCACGCACAAGGTCTGTACCGTCCAGAATTTGAACATGATGCATGCGGAATTGGCTTATATGCTCATTTAAAAGGAAAAGCGTCTTACGAAATCGTTGAAAAAGGACTTCATATGCTCTGCCAGATGGAACACCGCGGAGGGCAGGGAAGCGATCCGGAAACCGGAGATGGAGCCGGAATTATGGTGCAAATCCCACATCTTTATTTTTCAGAAGTTTGCGACTTTAATATACCTCAAAAAGGGCGTTATGGGGTCGGAATGATTTTCTTGCCTCAAGATGAAGAAACAAGAAAAAAGTATGAACTACTTATCAATGAAATGATTAAACGAGAAGGGTTAGTGCTTCTGGGGTGGAGAACAGTTCCTGTAACTATTGATAAAGTCGGCAAGGTGGCAAGAGACACGCGCCCATTTATCCGCCAGGTATTTATAAGTGCCGATGAAAAAATAACGAATGATTTACAACTTGAACGAAAATTATATGTGATTCGGAAACAAATTGAAAAAACGGTAAAGGAAGGAGAAGATGGATTATACATTGCGAGTTTGTCGAGCCGGACGATTGTCTACAAAGGGCTATTAACTCCAGAGCAAGTAAAAGGATTTTACGACGATTTAAACGATGCACGTTTCAAGTCAGCTTTTGCGCTTGTTCACTCTCGCTTTAGCACGAATACGTTCCCGAGCTGGGAACGAGCGCATCCTAACCGCTATTTAGCCCATAATGGCGAAATTAATACACTTCGCGGAAATATGAATTGGATGAAAGCGCGTGAAAGACAATTTGCGACGGAAGTGTTTGGGACGGATCTTTCAACAATCACTCCAATTCTTGATGCAAATGGCAGTGACTCATCTATTTTAGATAATGCCTTTGAATTTTTTGTATTGGCCGGACGTACACCCGCGCATAGCGCGATGATGCTTATTCCTGAACCGTGGGCAAACAACGATTCAATCGAAGGGGAGAAAAAAGCATTTTATCAATACCATAGCTGCTTAATGGAGCCGTGGGATGGACCGACAGCTATTTCTTTTACAGACGGAAAGCAAATCGGTGCGATACTTGACCGAAATGGACTGCGCCCGGCGCGTTATTATGTGACTAAAGATGACTACATCGTATTTGCATCCGAAGTTGGTGTCATTGATGTTGCGGAGGAAAACATCCTTTATAAAGAGCGTTTAAATCCTGGAAAGATGCTGTTGATCGATTTAGAAGAAGGCCGCATCCTTTCTGATCAAGAAGTAAAAGAAGAGTTAGCTCAAGAACAACCATACGGGCAGTGGATCGATAACCAATTGCTTACTTTAGATGAACTGCCTGCACCCCGCCATGTCCAAAAAGTGGACGATATTTTTAAAATGCAAAAAGCATTCGGCTATACGTATGAAGAAGTTGAAAAAACGCTTATTCCGATCGTCACCGAAGGAAAAGACCCGATTGGATCGATGGGAAATGATACTCCGCTTGCCGTATTATCGGATCGTCCGCAATCTCTCTTTAACTATTTCAAGCAATTGTTTGCCCAGGTCACCAATCCGCCGATAGATGCCATTCGTGAGGAAATTGTGACCTCTACAGTTTCATTTTTAGGCAGAGAAGGAAACTTGCTAAAGCCCAATGAACAGTCCTGCCGTCGCATTCAATTAGAAACTCCGATCCTTTCGAATGAACAATTGGAAAAGCTTAAAGGAAATCCATATCCTGAATTTAAAAGCTGCACGATTCCGATGTTGTTTACTGACGATTTAGAGGAAGCGCTGGAAAACTTATTTTCGTCAGCTGAAAAGGCGATGGAGGAAGGGGCAACGCTACTTGTGCTTTCAGACAGGGGAGTTGATAGCGAAAATATTGCCATTCCGGCATTACTGGCGGGAAGCGCTCTTCACCAGCATCTCATTCGCAAAGGAACGCGGACAAACGCCAGCATCATCATCGAAACAGGGGAAGCGAGAGAAGTTCACCATTTCGCAGCTTTGATTGGCTTCGGCGTAGATGCCATCAACCCATATTTAGTGTTTGAGACGCTTAATCAATTGGTTAGTGAAGGCACTTTGGCAGCAAGCCAAGAAGAAGCTGTACAAATTTATACGAAAGCAGTAACCGATGGTGTCGTAAAAGTCATGTCGAAAATGGGAATATCAACTGTCCAGAGCTACCGCGGAGCGCAAATTTTTGAAGCGGTCGGCATTGGAAGTGAAGTCATCGACCGCTATTTTACCGGAACAGCTTCCCAATTGGGCGGCATTGGTTTAGATGTCATCGCGAAAGAAGCAAAACTCAAACACGCTTCGGCATTTAGCGGACATTATCAAGATAAGACACTTGATACAGGAAGCGATTTTCAATGGAGAAAAAACGGCGAGCACCACGCGTTTAATCCGAGCACGATTCATACGCTTCAATGGGCCTGCCGAAAAGGAGATTATGAGCTATTTAAAAAATATACAAAAATGGCCGATGATGAGCGGGTGACTTTTTTACGGAATCTCTTTACTTTTAAAGAAAACAGACAACCCGTTCCGATTGACGAAGTGGAGCCGGTTGAATCGATTGTGAAACGGTTTAAAACCGGTGCAATGTCTTACGGTGCATTGAGCCAGGAAGCGCATGAAGCGTTAGCGATTGCCATGAACCGTCTCGGCGCTAAAAGCAACAGCGGAGAAGGCGGAGAAGACCCGAAACGCTATTTCCGGGATAAAAACGGCGATCTCAGAAAGAGTGCCATCAAGCAAATTGCATCAGGGCGCTTTGGTGTCACAAGCCATTATTTAGTTCACGCTGATGAACTGCAAATTAAAATGGCGCAAGGAGCCAAACCGGGTGAAGGCGGTCAGCTTCCGGGCGAAAAAGTGTATCCATGGATCGCCGATGTTCGCGGTTCCACAACAGGAGTTGGCTTAATTTCACCACCGCCGCATCATGACATTTATTCCATTGAAGATTTGGCTCAGCTGATTCACGATTTGAAAAACGCCAATCGCCAGGCCCGCATTAGTGTAAAACTTGTTGCCAAATCAGGCGTTGGAACGATTGCTGCAGGTGTCGCAAAAGCGGCCGCGGATGTGATTGTTATTAGCGGCTATGACGGCGGAACAGGCGCATCGCCTAAAACGAGCATTAAACATGCCGGGCTGCCGTGGGAACTCGGGCTATCTGAAACCCACCAAACGTTAATGTTAAATGGTCTTCGCGATCGCGTCGTTTTAGAAACAGACGGGAAGTTAATGACCGGCCGCGATGTCGTCATGGCAGCTTTACTCGGGGCGGAAGAATTCGGTTTTGCAACGGCACCGCTAGTTGTCCTCGGATGTGTCATGATGCGAGCCTGCCATTTAGATACGTGTCCGGTTGGGGTGGCCACACAAAATCCGGAGCTTCGCAAAAAGTTTATGGGAGAACCGGAGCATATTGTTAATTTCATGCGATTTATCGCTCAGGAAATGCGCGAAATCATGGCGCAGCTCGGATTCAGGACAGTCGAAGAAATGGTTGGGCGGACAGATCTGTTGACGGTTGGCGAGCGTGCGAAAAATCATTGGAAAGCAAAGCATCTGGATCTGGCTAAATTGCTTTATCAACCTGAGGGTCCGCGCACATTCAGCAAACCGCAAGACCATAAAATTGAGCAAACGTTAGATATGAAAGAAATTTTGCCGCAAGTTAAGCAGGCGCTTGATTTCGGGCAGCCGGTCGTTCTTCATTATCCGATTAAAAATATTCATCGGGTTGTTGGAACGATTGTCGGCAGTGAAGTAACGAAGCGTTATGGTGAAAAGGGATTGCCTGCCGATACAATTAACCTCCATTTCTCGGGTTCAGCCGGACAAAGCTTCGGGGCATTTGTGCCAAAAGGCATGACATTGAATCTTACCGGGGACGCCAATGATTATGTCGGCAAGGGGTTATCAGGAGGAAAAATCATCGTCCGCACGCCAAAAGGGGCAATGGTCGCACACGGAGAGAATGTCATTATCGGCAATGTCGCCTTTTACGGTGCAACATCGGGTGAAGCGTATATTCAAGGAAGAGCCGGAGAGCGTTTCTGTGTAAGAAACAGTGGAGTAAATGCCGTTGTTGAAGGCGTCGGTGACCATGGATGCGAATATATGACTGGGGGCCGCGTTGTCGTCCTCGGATCGGTTGGCAGAAATTTTGCCGCCGGTATGTCAGGAGGCGTTGCCTATGTGTTCGCTGATGATACAGAACATTTCAAATCGTTATGCAACAAAGAAATGGTTTTATTTGAGACATTGGACGAAGAACAAGAAGTTAGCGAAGTTCGTGAAATGATCGAACAACATTACCAATATACAGAAAGTACAAAAGCGTCCTTCGTGCTTCATCATTGGGATGAAGTTGTTAAAAAGTTTGTAAAGGTCATTCCGAAAGACTATAAACGGATGATGGAAACGATCGAAAAAATGAGAGAAGCCGGTTTGCCGGAAGAAGAAGCGGTGCTGGCAGCTTTTGAAGGTAGCCAAAAAAGCGAAAAGCCGAATGCGGCAAACGATGTTTTCAAAGTTTTAGCTAACTAAAGGAGTGAGAAGATGGGGAAACAGGCAGGATTTATTGAATTTGAACGTGAAGAGCAGGCAGAGCGCAATCCTCTTTCTCGCCTTGAAGATTGGAAAGAATATACGTTTCCTCTTTCCGATCAAGCATTGCAAAGACAGGGGGCCCGCTGCATGGATTGCGGGACTCCGTTTTGTCACATGGGAATGGAGATTAACGGGGCGACATCGGGCTGTCCCCTTCATAACTTAATACCGGAGTGGAATGATTTAGTTTATAAAGGTAGATGGAGAGAAGCACTAGAACGGCTGTTAAAAACAAATAACTTCCCGGAATTTACCGGCCGCGTTTGTCCGGCTCCTTGTGAAGGCTCATGTACAGTGGCCATTCATGATGATCCGGCAGTGGCGATAAAAAATATAGAGAGAGCGATCATTGACAAAGGATTTGAGGAAGGCTGGATTACCCCTCGAATCCCTCAGTTTAGGACTGGAAAGAAAATCGCTGTTGTCGGTTCAGGTCCGGCGGGGCTAGCCAGCGCGGATCAATTAAATCAGGCGGGGCATTCGGTCACGGTTTTCGAACGTTCTGACCGTATCGGCGGACTTTTGATGTACGGGATTCCGAACATGAAATTAGAGAAAGAAATTGTTGAACGAAGAGTCCGTCTTCTTGAACAAGAAGGAATTGAGTTTGTTGTCAACACAGAAGTTGGCAAAGATATAACCGCCGATCAACTGAAATCTCAATATGATGCCGTTGTCCTTTGTATCGGAGCGCAAAAACAGCGCGATTTACTCGTTGAAGGGCGAGAACTAAACGGCGTTCATTTTGCGATGGATTATTTGACAGAAACGACGAAAAGCTTCTTAAATTCAAATTTTAGCGAAGAACCATCCATTCATGCAGAAGGAAAAAATGTCATCGTCATCGGTGGCGGCGATACAGGAGCGGACTGTGTGGCAACAGCTCTTCGCCAAAAGTGCAAAAGCGTTGTTCAGTTCGGGAAACACCCGCAATTAACCGGAACGAGAAAGCCTGACAATTTGTGGCCGGAACCGCCGCTTGTTTTCACGCTTGACTATGCTTATAAAGAAGCAGAAATGAAATTCGGAAAAGACCCTCGCCAATATTGCATTCAAACGAACAAAATCGTCGGCGATGAAAATGGAAATGTGAAAGAATTGCATACGATCCAAATGGAAAAAGTAATGGGGGAAAATGGCAAGGTTGTCTTTAAAGAAATTCCGGGCACGGAAAAAGTGTGGCCTGCGGAGCTAGTCTTTATTTCAATTGGTTTTGAAGGACCGGAACAACCGCTATTAAAACAATTTGGTGTCGAAGTGGAGAACCGCAAAGTGAAAGCAGAATATGGAAAGTATACGACAAACGTTGATGGTGTGTTTGCGGCGGGTGATGCAAGACGAGGACAAAGCCTAATCGTCTGGGCGATTAACGAAGGCCGCGAAGCAGCACGAGAAGTTGACCGCTATTTAATGGGAGCCTCCAACTTGCCATAAAAGCTGATGGGAAAACGATATTCCCATCAGCTTTATTTTTTGCCCGGATTCAATAAGTTGAAAATTCTATACTAAAAAAGTACAATTTGATTGAAAACAATTCTCATTCTCGTATATCGGAGGCTTTCTATGCAAAACTATGAAATAAAAAAAGAAAACTCGGTAGCGGATGTTATCAAAGCAAGGAGATCCATTAAACGTTTTACAAATGAGCCGGTATCAGAAAGTTTACTTGTTGAGCTATTGAATACCGCTATTTGGGCCCCTAATCATAAATTAAGAGAGCCGTGGAGATTTATTGCGTTTAAAGACAATGGGCGAGAGCGGCTATTGAATGCGGCATTAAGCACAGTATCTAGCGACAAAAAGGAGCTAAGCCGGGAAAAGTTCCAAAAGAAAATCATGAATGCGCCGCTTCATCTCGTCATTGTCATGCACGTTGACCCGCGGCAAAAGCAATATGACGAAGATTTTGCCGCTACATCTGCGTGCGTCCAAAATTTAATGTTGGCTGCATGGGAAAAAGGTCTCGGGACGATTTGGAAAACACCTGCATATATTAATGAACCTGTTTTTCGCGAACAGATCGGGGTAGCGGATGGAGAGAAAATCATCGGCATCATCCAAATGGGGACTCCTGAAATGATTCCATCCCCGCAACAACGAACAAAGGCCGAGGAAAAACTGACGATCATTTCCGAATAGCAGAAAAAGAGCTGCAAAAACAACAGCTCTTTTTTGCTTGTTCTAAACTCTATTCCCTGGAAAGGTGTGTAAGTTTTCTTATTTACGCGCTAAAACGGCCCAATGGCAAGGAGCGGTTTGCCGCCAGCATAAATCTGAGAACCCGGCATGCCTGAGCATTGCGTCAAGATCATGAACAATCGGATAGTCTTCTGTGGAATCCCATTTGTTTGCCATTTTTCGCCTTGCTTCGTCCATTGCGGCAGAAGAAGGAAACATAATATCCAATAGGAGAAGTTTTCCCCCGGGTTTAAGAATCCGATAAATTTCCGCACAAGCTTTTTCCCTTTCATTTGGAAGAACTTCGTGGAAACAGAAGCTTGAAATGAGAGAATGAAACCTTTCATTCGAATGACCTGTCTCTGTAAATGTTCCTTTCTGCAAATGGTAGCGGGGATGTTTGCTGCGGCATTGTTTAAGCATTTCTTCAGACAAATCGATTCCCCAAATAAGATCGTCATTTTGGCTGAGTAATGAAGCAAAAGCGCCGGTCCCAATTCCGATATCAAGAATTAAATGGCTATCATCAACCTGTAACATTCGGCTCGCTTCTTCTAAACTATGATTATATCCAAATAAAGGGCCAGAAGCGTTTTCTAAGTCCTGTTCATATGTTTTCGCCCAATTATCGAAAAGTTGCTGCGTCGACTCTTTGTTTCTTAACAAAAAATTTTCCTCCTTTAATGCTTGTTCCCTCCAATAGCTGTTATAAAATCCTTTCTATTATTCATCATTACGACCACCTCATTTTTAAATGTTACCGTCTACATTCGCTTCTTGCTTTAAAATTCCTGCTAAACAGCCGCTATTATTAAAAAAATGACTCGAATATTACAAATGTTACATTTGTGTTGCAATAGGGTGTCTTTTGTGGTTTAATATGTATAGAAAATCTATTAAACATACATAATTGAAGGAGTGATTACTAATGGAAAAGTCAAACGTATCATTAACTGGAGCAGGACTATTAGAATTATTAGGAGGATCAGCGGCCATTACCGTATTAATGGTAGTTTTGGCGAATTTCTTAGGTTAATCACTTATTTATATCATAAGAGAACTGGCCATCATTATTGATGGCCAGTTGTTTTTTCTATAACCTTTAATTTTAAGTGAGCAGAAATAAGCAATCTTGAACTTCACGAATAAGCTCTTCTGCCGTTTCATATGGTTCATCGATTTGGAGCATCCGCCCTATGATCGATTTTGTTTGTTTTCCTAGCTTCAACTCATTTTCCCAGCTATTTTCGCTAGTTGAAAGAGGTTCATAGCTTGAGTAGAGCAAAAAGAGAACGAAATGGCCGAGAGCGTAAAAATCGCTTTTAAATGAAATGTCACGGAATAACTTTTTTTCTTCTGTCATTTTCTTCATATCACACTGTTTTCGATCATTGATGAATCGGGCCAATCCAAAATCAATGATATAGATTCGCCCGTTTTTCATCATAATGTTCGGTATGCGCAAATCACGATGGACGACGCCTTGTTTATGAAAATAGTTGACGATTTCAAGGACATTTAAAAGGATGCTGAACGATGTTTTTTCATCATACACTTGCCCTTCATGAAAAATGAGGTCTTCAAAGTTTTTTCCCTTTATATGTTCCATGACGAGCATATAATGCTTTTCTTCTTGGAAATAATCGATAAATTTCGGGATGGAAGGATGGTTCAATTTCTGTAACATAGCGGCTTCTCTTTTAAAAGCATTCAGACTGGCAATGAACCCTTTCCTTCGCCGCAGCTGTTTAATGACGACTTCTTCATTTTCTCTTAGATTATAAGCTTCATAAGCTATTCCGTAACTTCCTTTGCCTAAAAAGGAAGCAATTTTATATTGGCCTTTTAGTACTGTTCCGTTTTTGAATGGCCGCTCCAATAAGCCGAAAAGAGCCTTCATCGCCATTAACTTGAGGAATAGGATTTAAAGAAGCCGCTCGATTTATGTTTTTTCTTGTAGTGATGATGTCCGTACATCGATGGATCGCCATAATGCTTGTTTTTCTTATAACCGCTGCTTGAATAATGGCGGTGATGGCGATGCGAATTTTCATTCAACAGCTTTTTCAAGAATTTCTTAATCATCTTTGATCCCTCTTTTCCTTTTTTTAGTTGTACGTTTATTAAGAAAGCAAAGTTTCAAAATTGCTTATGGCCAATGGGCGCTTCTTAGTCTACTTTTGCCCGTTCCTGCGCTTTGCCAAGCAAGAAGTCGGCGATCAGGGCGAGGATGGCGGCCAGGATGGCGCTTGTGTAAATTTTTACGTTATCCCGCATGCTGATTCCGGAATAAATTTCTTTTCCAAGCCCTTCTCCTCCTATAAAAGGAGCGAGAGTCGCAACTCCAATCGCAATAACGGCCGCAATCCGAATCCCGGAAAGAATAAAGGGGAGAGAGAGCGGAAATTGAACTTTCATGAGCAATTGGAATTTCGTCATGCCCACTCCTTTCCCGGACTCGAGCACACTTTGATCCACTTCTTTAAGGCCGACATACGTATTGCGGATAATTGGCAAAAGGGAATAGAGAAACAGGCCGATGACAACGGAATAAAAACCAATCCCGAAAAGAACCATAAGAACGGCTAATAGTGCGAGACTCGGAAACACTTGAATTAAATTGGCAATCGCTAAAATAATGGAAGCGGCCCGGTTGTTTTTCGCCGCAATCATTCCAAGAGGGATGCCGACAACGAGTGCGAGTGCCACGCCTAATAAAACCATCATAATATGTTGAAATGTTAAATAAAGAAGCGTTTCCCAGTTGTTTTGAATATAGAGTATAAAGTCATTCATCGTATCACCTTACTTTATAAGCCCTTGTTTTTTTAAATATTCTTTTGCAACGTCGGCGGGGTCACGTTTTTCCAGATCAACTTTAGCATTCAGTGACCGGATCGTATTTAAGTCGATTTTGCCTACTAATTTCTTTAAAGCGGGTTCGATTTCCGGGTATTTTTTCAATGTTTTGTTTAAGGCAACGGGAGACGCTTGATACGGCGGGAAAAATTTCCTGTCATCATCAAGAGTGACAAGGTTGTATGCCTTAATGCGCGGGTCTGATGAATAGGCGAGCACAATATCCATCTGCTTATTTTCAACCGCCTTATAGACAAGGCTGATTTCCATTGGATAAACTTTTTTAAATTTCAATCCATAATGTTTGGAAAAGGCATCGTACCCGTCGTTTTTTCGTTCCAGCCAACCGGTATCGACGCCAAGTTTCATATTTTTGGCCATCTTATGAAGGTCGGATATTTTCTTTAAATGATATTTTTCAGCGACGTCTTTTCTTATGGTAAACGCGTACGTGTTTTCAAACCCTAAAGGATCGAACCATTTAATCCCCATATATTTCATAAAACCTTTCTGATCTTGTTGAAGCACATTTTCTGGGTCTTTCGTATTTTTGTAAGGGAACCAGCCATTAAAAAGTTCTCCGGTATATAACGTTCCGATCTGCAATTCATCGTCCTTTATGGCATTGAGCACAAAAGAACTGGAGGCAAGGTCGGTTTTCACTTTGACATTTAAATTCGAGCGGTCTTCTATTAAATATTTATACATATAGCCTAAAATTTTTGTTTCCGTAAATGTTTGCGTCCCCACTGTTACGGTATTGCCTCCTCCGCATCCCGCAAGAGAAAGAAGGAGGAGAGAAGCAATGAGAACGGTCATTTTTTTCATTCTACAGTAAACCTCCGATTAAATAGATTGATTTGTTTCTGTATGTGTCCGTTTCGAGATCGATTTCTCCAGGACGGAAAGGAGAAAATCAATAATAAGTGCGAGAACCATTGCTAACACTGCAGATGCAAAGATTAACGGCTTATCGTACACTGCAAGCCCTCCAACAATCAATTGGCCGAGGCCGCCGGCACCGATTAATGTCGCTAGCGTTGCCCAGCTGATAATGTAGACCGTCGTTAAGCGAATTCCCGCCATAATGTACGGTACGGCCAGCGGCAATTCAATTTTTACCAATGTTTGCCGCGGACTGTAACCCATTCCCCTTGCCGCTTCAATGATATCCGGATCGATCGATTGAAAGCCTGAGTAGGTATTTCTTAAAATCGGCATTAGCGAGTAAAGAAAAAGAGCAACGATTGCGGGTGTAGTACCAATACCGATCAGCGGAATAAGAATAGCTAATAATGCAAGACTCGGGATCGTTTGAAAAATATTTGTGATTGTAAATGAAAGCGTGCGCAGCCAATGAATTGACGTCTTTGACAAAAATACTCCTAAAGGGATGGCGACGATGCATCCTAATAGAACGGCAGCCAATGAAAGAATAAGATGTTGAATGACGGCATTTAACAAATCATTCCAGCGGTCAGCGAAAATCAACAAATAGTCTTTCATTGTTGCACCACCCCTGAATCGCCGGATGGATAGATGTCTGACAAGAATCCGACGAGGCTTCCTCTCGTTACAATGCCAAGGAGCTTCTCCTCCTCATTGACAACGGGTACATAGGCTAATTTATTTTCGTCAATCATTCGGGTCACTTCCGTTAATAACGCGTCCGGGCCGACCGTATGGGAAAAGTGTTCGAGAATATCCCCCACTCGTTTCGTTTCATCACGAAAGTGGCGAATCACATCATAAATAGAAATGTAGCCTTGCAATTGGTTGTCTTGGTTGACAACGATTAATGAATCGACTTGCCGTCTTTCCATCATTTTGATTGATTCGGCTAATCCGCGGGTAGGATAAGTAGTGACGGGCTTCTTTTTCATCACTTCTGCTGCGGTAGGGATATCTTGGATAAGGTTCAATCGTTTTTCACCGATAAAGCTTTTCACAAAGCCGTTTGCAGGATGCCGCAATATTTCCTCGGGAGAGCCTTCCTGGACAATTTCTCCATCCTTCATCAAGACAATTTTATCAGCGATTTTCAATGCTTCATCCATATCATGGGTGACGAAGACGATTGTTTTCTTAATGTTTTTTTGCAATTCAACAAGTTCATCTTGGAGCTGTTCGCGGCTGATCGGGTCAAGGGCGCTGAATGCTTCATCCATTAAAATAACCGGAGGCTCTGCTGCCATTGCCCGTATGACGCCGATCCGCTGCTGCTGACCGCCGCTAAGTTCTTTCGGGTAACGATTACGATAGGTTTGAGGGTCTAAACCAACTAGTTTCATTAATTCATTGATCCGTCTGTCGGTCTTTTCTTTCTCCCAGTTGAGAAGATTAGGAACGACAGCTACATTTTCCGCAATCGTCATATGGGGAAAGAGTCCGATATGCTGAATCACATAGCCGATTTTTCTCCGCAATTCTACAGGGTTGACTTCGGAAATATCTTTTCCGTTAATATATACTTTCCCCTTAGTCGGATGAATGAGGCGGTTGATCAATTTCATCGTTGTCGATTTCCCGCAACCACTCGGTCCAATTAAAACGGTAATTTCCCCTTCTTTGCATTCCAAATTAATGTTCTTTAATGCAACATAACCATCACTATACTTCTTTTCTACGTTTTCTAGTTTAATCATTCGAATGAATCACCTTCTCTTTAATGAATAAACAATTCTATTTTACTACCCGATTGAACCTTGATTGAGATAGTACAAATTTACTATGCCCTCTTTTCGTCAGGACGAAACCTTTTGTTTTAATCAAAGGAAGTGTTTACTAGACGTATTCTGTTTATTTTTATATTGAAATTATTATTTAAATGTTATAAAATTAAAAAAAATCAAACAACTTACCGATATAAATGTCAGGGGGGAGGTTTATGGCTTAAGGTGATGATTAAACAATCATTGGTTGAGCATTTTACCGCAAGAAAAATACAGAATATTATAAAAATTAAGGGGTTTAATAAGTGAAAAATGGGCTTCTTCGTAAAAAAACCATTTCCGATTTATTAAAAACAGCTGAAAAAGGTCAGGGGTTAAAAAAGGAGCTAGGAACATTTGACCTTACACTTTTAGGAATAGGGGCCATTATAGGTACAGGAATTTTTGTATTGACAGGCACTGGCGCGTTGACAGCGGGTCCGGCACTAATTATCTCATTTGTTATTGCAGGTTTGGCCTGTCTATTTTCAGCTCTTTCTTATGCGGAATTTGCTTCAACGGTTCCTGTTTCCGGTTCTGTTTATACGTACACGTATGCTACTCTCGGGGAACTGGTTGCCTGGATCATTGGCTGGGATTTGATTTTAGAATATCTGTTGGCGGTGAGCACAGTATCGGTAGGCTGGTCGGGATATTTCCAATCGTTATTAAAAGGGTTTGGAATTGAGCTTCCAAAAGCATTGACAGCTGCACCGGGTGCATTGCCGGGTGCAACTACTTACTTTAATCTACCAGCCTTTTTAATTGTTTTTATTATTACAATTTTACTTTCTCTTGGTGTGAAACAGTCGAAAAGAGTTAACAATGTAATGGTAATTATTAAAGTAGCTGTTGTTCTACTATTTATCGCAGTGGCGGTAGGTTATGTGAAACCTGAACATTGGCAGCCCTTTATGCCATTTGGCTTTAACGGTGTGTTTTCTGCTGCGGCTCTCGTATTTTTTGCGTTTATCGGCTTTGATGCTATTTCATCTGCAGCTGAAGAAACTAGAAATCCAAACAGAGATTTACCTAAGGGGATTCTGCTTTCTCTTTTTATCTGTACCCTTTTGTATGTGATCGTTACAGCGATTATGACGGGAATTGTGCCATTTGAACAGTTTAAAGGAAATACAGATCACCCTATTTCTCTCGTCCTGCAAATCGCCGGGCAAAATTGGGTAGCGGGGGTGATTGATGTCGGCGCAATATTAGGAATGACTACCGTTATGCTCGTCATGTTGTATGGCCAGACGCGCGTAAGCTTCGCTATGTCACGTGATGGATTAATGCCGCGCATGTTTTCAAAAATCCATCCGAAATTTCGTACACCTTATAAAGCGACATGGTTTTTCGGTCTTATCGCAGGCCTTTTAGGCGGATTTATCCCGCTAAATGAATTGGCGGAACTCGTTAATATCGGAACATTATCAGCGTTTATTTTAATTTCATTTTCAGTCATCGTACTAAGGAAAACACAGCCAGACTTGAAACGGTCTTTCCGTTGTCCGGCAGTACCGCTAATACCGATCTTATCCATTCTGTTTTGCGGATTTTTAATCTCTCAATTAGCGCCCGCAACATGGCTCCGATTCATCATCTGGTTAGCGATCGGTTTTATTGTCTACTTCGCTTATTCGCGAAAGCATGCCAGATTAAATGTAGAAAAAGATCAATCAATCAATATGTAATCAAAAAACGTACCTGTATAGGTACGTTTCAGCTTGTAGATAAAGTCCATAATGTGGACTTTGTCTACAAGCTTTTTTTAGCTGAAATAATATTTCATTCATGTTACAAATTTAACACTCTATTTAAAGATAGTTATCAAGTCATTTAAAAGTATTCAAGATTAGTAGAGTGGTTGCTATAATGAGGAAGGTTTAGTCAAATTAAGGTTTAAGGGGGATACAATGGAAGGCTATCCAATGAAGTTTCATTTTAAAATTAGTTTTTTTGTAAAGTTAAGCGTAGCTTTATTTGTATTCATGAGTGTATTTGCGAATGCTTCTTCCTTTGCACAGGCAAAATCAAGTTCGTTCTATTCAAAAAAAATACATATGTCTTACAGCCAGCAAAAATACTTATATCAATTGACCAGGCAAAGAGGTTTAGATTATAAAGAAACATTGGCAGTTATTCTTCATGAAAGCAACTTTAACCCAAAAGCATACAGTGCGGGCAATTACGGCTACTTTCAAATTAATAAAGTAAATCATAGAAGTCTTGCAAAGCAATTGCATACAAAAAATAAGCCATATGATCCTTATGTCAATATGAACTGGGGAACGTATATGTTATCCAATCTTACTAAGAAATATAAAAAGAAAGGATACAGAGGTACAAAATTAAAAGAAGCCGTTTTAAGCGCTTATAATAAAGGTGAAGGCGGCTATGCCCGCACGGGTAAAGCAACTTCATACATACGTGCGCATAATAAAGCGTTAGCTTATATAAAAAAATGTTTTTAAACAAAAAAGCTGATTTCCGCTATAAAAGGAAATTAGCTTTTTTAATTTGCTATCTATATTTTTTTCATATACTCCGGCAACAAAATTAGTATTTTTCATTCATACAATTGAAGTGATACGATAGTGTTGCTTGAAATATCTGACTTTATAGATAATTATGAAAACGTTTTAAAAAAAGGAAGGGGAAGAGTGAATGAGTGAGAAGAAGTATGAGAAAATGGTCCAAACCTATGAATTTCAACAGTTGCTTAAAGCTAAGAAAAACTTCATTATTCCTGTAACTATTTTTTTTGTCTGCTTTTTTATTTTCCTGCCTATTATGACCTCTTACACGACCGTTTTAAACAAACCTTGCATCGGCTCTATTACCTGGGCCTGGATGATTGCATTTTTGCAATTTGTCATGACATGGATTTTAGCCGCTCTTTATACGAAGAAAGCGAATCATTTTGACAAAATGTCCGAACGAATTAAACGTGATCATCAAAGTTCCGGAGATGACAAGAAGAGGGGAGTCATCGTATGAATAAAACGGCCTTTCTATTATTTTTGCTGATTGTCGCAGCAACCCTTGTGATTACGTATTTTGCCGCCAAACGAACGAAAAACGCGAACCAATTTTATACGGCTGGAGGGGGATTGACAGGCTGGCAAAATGGCCTTGCCATATCAGGAGATTTTATGTCAGCCTCCTCTTTCCTGGGAATTGTAGGGGGAGTAGCGTTAACCGGATTTGATGGATTGTATTTATTGTTAGGCGCTCTCGTTTCGTATTTAGTCGTCATGTATCTCGTTGCAGAACCACTGAGAAATCTCGGAAAATATACGTTAGCAGATATGATTACAGCGCGGTTTAATACAAAAAAAGTGCGGGGATTTGCGGCATTAAATACGGTGACGATCTCGATTTTTTATATGATTGCGCAACTTGTCGGAGCTGGCGTTCTCATCAAATTATTGCTCGGATTTGAGTTTTCGACATCTTTAATCATTGTTGGCGTTTTAATGACCGTTTACGTTCTTTTCGGCGGAATGACAGCAACAAGTTGGGTTCAAATTATTAAAGCGGTGTTGCTTATTGCCGGGACGTTTATTTTATTTATTCTCGTTCTATCCAAATTCAATTTTAATATTTTCCACATTTTTGACGAGGTAAAGCATGCGACGCCGTTTGGAGAAAAGTTTTTACAACCAGGGATTAAAAATCCGAACGGTCTAGATGCGATCTCTTTAAATGTCGGCCTGCTGCTCGGGACGGCGGGGCTTCCGCACGTACTGATTCGCTTTTTTACCGTACAGGATGCGAAAACGGCAAGAAAGTCCGTAACCGTTGCTACCTGCGTCATTAGCATCTTTTATGTGATGGCCATTTTCCTCGGGTTTGGAGCAGCGTTATTGGTCGGTACAGGAAAAATCATTGACGCCAATCCGGCGGGGAATATGGCGGCGCCGCTTTTGGCGGAAGTGCTGGGCGGGAACTTTATGTTTGCCTTTATCTCCGCAGTTGCCTTTGCTACCATTTTAGCCGTTGTTGCAGGGATCGTATTATCAGGAGCTTCTGCATTTGCCCATGACTTCTATAACGAAATAGTCCGCGGCGGAAAAGCATCTGAAAAAGAACAGGTTCGTGCGGCCCGCATTGCAGCCATCTCTGTATCGGCTATATCTATCATTCTTGCATTGTTTGCGAAAAATTTGAATGTCGCGTTTCTCGGCTCACTTGCGCTAACACTGGCTGCCAGCGCCAATTTGCCTGTGATTTTGTATACAATCTACTGGAGAAACTTCAATACAACAGGCGCTATTTCAAGTATGGTAGTTGGCCTCTTCAGCACGATTATTCTTGTCTTATTGAGCCCGAATGTGTGGGATCCGAGCGGGCATGCGATTTTCGTTGGAAAAGCCATTTTTCCTCTCGCTTCACCAGGCATCGTATCTATTCCCCTGGGCTTTCTCGCAGGCTATTTAGGAACGATTTTCTCGCGGAAAAAAGAAACAAGTGAAGATTTCAACCGGATTCTTGTTCAATCTAATCTAGGAAAAGATGTTTAGATGCCGCCGATTGCGGCATCTTTCTTTACGAACAAAGATGAATTAGCAACTTTTCCCTTTGAATGCGCTTTCAGAACGGAACGTGTCAATGAAATGCATGGCGCTTTTAGATAAATAGCGGTCTTTCAGCCAGATGACTGCCAGTTCGGATTGAAGGGGGGAATCATCGATATCCATAATTTTTAGTTCGGGTGTAGGCAAGGTTAAGAGTGCTGATTTAGGAAGGATCGTCGCCCCCACCCCTGCTGAAACCAGCCATAGCAGCATTGCCGCATCCGGGCATTCACACGCAATGTTCGGTGTATAGCCATGACGCTTAAATTCCTCGATGATGACATCGTTCATTCCTTTTCCTTGCAATCTTCGCATTAATAATAAAGGGTATTCGGCAATTTCCTGCATTGAAATGGACATTTGAGCGGGATTCGTAGCCCACTTCTTTGGCATCACAAAGACAAATGGCTCGGTTGGCAAACATATGTAGTAAAAATCATCTAAGTCAAGCGGCAGTTGGACGATGGCAAGCTCAATTTCGCGGTTTTCTAACGATTGGACCAACCGAAACGTATCGCTCTCCCTGAGCCTGAAAATGACATTCGGGTAATGTTCCCGAAAATAACGGACTCGTTCAAGTAAATAAGAAAAACTTGAAATGGCCGACCCAAGCGATAAAACGCCCTTCACGCCGTCACCGGTTTCTTTCACCTCCCTTATTGTTTCATCAAATTGCCGCAGTAATGTTTCGGCCCGTTCATATAGCAATTTTCCCGCAGGGGTTAATTCGATCGACCGTCCATTTCGTTCGACTAATTTAACGCCAAGTTCCTGTTCCATTGTTTTTAATTGTTGGCTCAAAGGAGGCTGGGCCATGTGCAGACGCTTTGCGGCACGGCTAATTTGCTTTTCTTTGGCAATCGTTTGAAAGTAACGCAGCTGTCTTACATCCATTACTAGCCCTCCAACGTATACTTTTTTAATATACAAAGCTAACCAAATCGATATTTTTCATATAGTATAGCACGTGATATGATAAAAATATAGAAAAAAATCTGACTATATGAATAGTTAGTAAATTTATAAAGAATAAAACTCTAAATTTAAGGAGAGTGGGAACATGTCAAAAGTAGAAGAAATGAAAGTGAAGCTTCGCGGATCGGTGGCACCGATTATTACACCTTTTCATGAAGATGAGTCGATTGATTTTGAAACGCTTGAAAGTTTAATTGACTGGCATATCGAGAGCGGAAGCCATGGAATTTCAGTGACCGGGACGACAGGAGAACCGGGTTCATTAACAGTTGACGAACGTGTTCAAGTGATGGAAAAAGCGGCGAAAGCAGTGAACGGAAGAGTGCCGTTTGTGCCAGGAACTGGTTCTACCAACCATAAAGAAACGCTTTTTTTAACAAAAAAAGCTCAAGAAATTGGCGCAGACGCCGCATTAGTCATTGTGCCTTACTATAATAAGCCTTCCCAGCATGCGCTCTATAAACATTTTAAAACGGTAGCCGATTCCGTCGATATTCCAATTATCGTCTACAATATTCCTGGTCGTACGGCCGTCAATATGGAGGTCAAAACGCTTGCCCGGTTAAAAGAAGATTGCCCGAACATTATTGGCGTCAAAGAATCCAATAAAGATTTTGAACATGTAAACCGCGTGCTGTTGAATTGCGGCCGTGATTTCTTGCTCTTTTCCGGAATTGAGTTATTATGCTACCCAATGCTTGCGATCGGGGGTGCCGGTTCCATTAGCGCAACAGCCAACGTTTTGCCGAAAAAGGTGGCAGAAATGCACGATGCATGGTTCGAAGGAGACGTTGCAAAGGCGCTTGAACTTCATTATGAATTAATGCCGCTAAATGATGTGTTATTTAAAGACACAAATCCGGTTCCGCTTAAAGCAGCTCTTGGCATGATGGGGAGAATTACGCCAAAACTTCGGATGCCAATGGACTTGCCGACAGAAGAGCTGCAAAAAGAAATACGCGATGTTTTAACGAGTTATGACTTGCTAACAAAAGTAGAAAGTGGAAAAAATTAACCTCAAATTGTAAGCACTTACATTTGAAGAGTCTACATCACTCATGGGAGGGATTTGAATGCCTGCACGCACGGGAGAGCAATACATTGAAGGAATTAAAAAAGCGAAAAACAATGTATGGATTCATGGAGAAAAGGTTGAAGACGTTACCGAACATCCGGCGTTTCGCAATGTCGTCCGTTCTGTTGCGAACCTTTTCGATCTCCAGCACAAAAAGCCGGAAAAAATGCTTTATACTTCACCGACGACCGGCGAAAAAGTAGGACTGTCATTCATTGCGCCAAAAACGAAAGAAGATCTCGTCCGAAGAAGAGAAATGATGTCGGAGTGGGCGCGCTTTACCGGAGGGATGATGGGGAGGTCGCCGGACTATTTAAATACGAGCGTAATGTCCTTTGGGACTGCTGAAGAATTTTTCGCTCAAGCCGATCCGATGTTTGGGGAGAATGCGAGAAAGTATTATGAATATGTCCGGGAAAATGATATTAGCCTGACGCATACGCTGATCCATCCGCAAGTGAATCGCTCAAAAAGCCAGTCCGAGCAAAAAGATCCAACGGTGTCTGCAAGAATCGTTGAGAAAAATAAGGACGGAATTGTCGTAAAAGGGGCAAGGTTACTAGCAACGCTCGGCGGAATTACCGATGAAATCGTCGTATTCCCGTCTACGCTTAATAAAGCATCCGTTCAAGATGACCCATATTCAATGGCGTTTGCGATCCCGAACAATACGCCAGGGCTTAAATTTGTTTGCCGTGAATCGTTCGATACGGGACGCAATCAGTGGGATCATCCATTAAGTGCGCGATTTGATGAAAGCGATGCCATTGTCATTTTTGAAGATGTTTTTGTACCGTGGGAACGCGTGTTTGTCTGCGGAAATTCTGAAATTTGCAACCGCACCTATGTTGAAACGAATGCGATCGTTCATTCCGCTCATCAAGTTGTAGCAAAAAATGTAGTGAAAACAGAATTTGTGCTTGGAGTCATTTTAAGCATTATTGACGCGATCGGCATTGACAAATTCCAGCATGTCAAAGAGAAAGCGTCGGAAGTGATGATCATTTTAGAAACGATGAAATCGCATCTATTCCGGGCAGAACAAAATGCCTCCATTGATAAATACGGAAATATGACACCTGATTTCCTTCCGTTAAATACGGCGAGAAACTGGTTCCCGAAAATGTACCAGCGAGTTGTAGAGATCGTTCGCATCCTTGGAGCTTCAGGTTTAATGGGAACGCCGACGCAAGCCGATTTTGAAAATGAAGAAGTTGGACAGCTCGTCGACCGCTATATGCAAGGGGCAAATATCAATGGCTATGACCGCGTGCAGCTGTTCCGTCTTGCCTGGGATATTTCCCTCAGCGCATTCGGAGGACGCCAGGCACTTTACGAATACTATTTCTTCGGCGATCCTGTCCGCATGTCAAATGTCTTTTACGATCTATATAACAAAGAACCTTACAAAGAAATGGTGCAAGAATTTTTAAATCGTGCCAAATCGCCGGATAAGCCAATTGTCACAAAATAAGTTGGACTGCCAGGGAGGGATGAAGGATGAATTTCAATATTATTCGTGTTGCGCGTGTCGTACTTAACGCGACGGACCTCGATAAATCCCGCGATTATTATGTAAACGCTTTAGGCTTTATCGAAACGGAGCATGACGATGAACATATTTATTTAAGAGGGCTTGAAGAACACGTCCATCACAGTCTTGTGCTCAAAAAAAGCCAGGAGCCGGGTGTTCATGCGATCAGTTACAAAGTAGCAAAAGAGGATGACCTTGAAGAATTGGCAACATTTTTTGAAGGAAAAGGCGCCAAAATTAAATGGATGGAAAAAGGCAGCCAGCGTGCGATTGGCCGGACATTAAGAGTTCAAGATCCGTTAGGCCTTCCGCTTGAGTTTTTTGCCGAAATGGAACCGGTTGAACGAATGCTTCAGCGTTTCGAATTGTATAAAGGAGCACGCATCCAGCGGTTTGACCATGTAAACTGCATGGTTCCTGATGTCGAAAAGGCGTATAAATTTTATACGAAGGAGCTCGGATTCAGATGTTCTGAATATACGACGACCGAAGACGAACGTATCTGGGCGGCATGGCTATTTAGAAAGCCAACTGTTCACGACCATGCGTTTATGAGCGGCCCCGGGCCAAGGCTTCATCACTTCGCTTATTTTCTAAGTGATCCAATGAGCATCATTCATTGCTGCGATGTGCTGGCTTCACTTGGATACGGATCATCTATTGAAAGAGGGCCTGGACGCCACGGTCTGTCAAACGCTTTCTTCCTTTATTTACGTGATCCTGACGGAAACCGAATTGAGCTATATGCTGGAGATTACTTAACGATTGATCCGGACTTTAAGCCGATTAAATGGGATTTAAACGATCCGCGAAGACAGACGTTCTGGGGCCATAAAGCACCTGACTGCTGGTTTAACGAAGCGATGCCGGTTTTGAACGTTCATACGGGTGAAGCCGTTACGCTAGAGGAGCCGGTTTTAGCCCAGAGGAAACCGGAATTTATGACTTGATCGACGATAAAAGATTCGTGCAGGAATTCATTCATATGAACGATTTCCTGCTGCTCTATTTTTAAAAGATGATGAGAGTACGGGGAGGTAAATACGATGGGTACGAGGAAAATAGAAAAAGTGTTGCATTATATCAACGGCCAATTCGTTGAAGGAGTTGCGGGAAAAAGCTTTCAAAATATAAATCCATTTAACAATGAACCGATTAACGAAGTGGCCGAAGGATTTAAAGAAGATATTGATTTAGCTGTACAGGCTGCCAAAAAAGCATTCGATGAAGGCCCATGGCGGACGATGCCGACCGATGAACGACTTCGCTACATCGTGAAAATTGCCGATTTGATTGAAGCAAATGCCGAGGAAATCTCGTATTTAGAATCTCTCGATACAGGATTACCGATCAGCCAGACGAAAAAGCAGGCGGCGCGCGGAGCGGAAAATTTCCGTTTTTATGCGGAAATGGTCAAAAACCGGATGGTCGGGGAAGCGTATCCTGTCGATCAATCGTTCATTAACTATACGATCCATAAACCGGTCGGTGTTGCTGGATTAATAACACCATGGAACGCCCCGTTTATGTTGGAGACGTGGAAAATCGCCCCGGCGCTCGCAACAGGGAATACGGTAGTGTTAAAACCGGCTGAATGGTCTCCGCTAACTGCAAACAAATTGGCACAAATTATCGATGAAGCGGGACTGCCTGAAGGCGTCTTTAATATTGTCCACGGTTATGGAGAAACGGCAGGAGCCTCTCTTGTCGCTCATCCGGATGTACAACTAATCTCGTTTACCGGCGAGACGAAAACAGGTTCTGAAATTATGAAAAATGGAGCGGATACGCTGAAACGGTGCTCCATGGAACTTGGCGGCAAGTCGCCGGCAATCGTTTTTGCGGATAGCGATTTTGAAAAAGCGTTAGATGCTGTTGTATGGGGAATTTTCTCATTTAATGGAGAGCGTTGTACAGCAAACTCCCGCCTTTTTGTTGAACAGCCGATCTATGACCAATTTGTCGAAGCGTTAAAAGAACGGGTGGCAAATATTACGGTCGGTGACCCAATGGATAAAGACACGGAAGTTGGTCCGTTAATCCATCGCAAACATTGGGAAAATGTAACGAACTATATTAAGCTCGCCCGCGAGGAAGGGGCCGAGGTAATTAGTGGACATATTCCTGAAAGCTACAGTGGCGGTAACTATGTTGCGCCAACGTTGCTATTAAACTGCCATAACAAAATGCGCGTCGCCCAGGAAGAAATTTTCGGACCGGTCATGGTCGTTATTCCGTTCGAGAGCGAAGAAGAGGTATTGCGTATGGCCAACGATGTCAAATATGGCCTTGCTGCCTATGTTTGGACGAGTGATATGAAACGCGGCCATCGGCTTGGGCAATCGATTGAAAGTGGCATGGTCTGGATCAATTCGCAAAATGTGAGAGACTTGAGAATTCCATTTGGCGGCTCAAAACAGAGTGGAATCGGCCGCGAAGGCGGGCATTACAGCTTTGAATTTTATACCGAAACACAGGTTGTCCACGTCGCGATCGGAGATCATCATATCCCGCAATTCGGCAAAAAGAAAAAATCAGAAGCAGGAGCAGCACAACACTCTTAATTGGACTATAAATTTCAAAATTTAAGGAGTGACAGGCTCATGGCAATCCAGACGGAATTTAAAAAGAAATTGTTTATTAATGGCTGCTGGACAGAGGCGGAAAATTACACCGATCTCATCTCTCCATATAATGGCGAAGTCATTGCTAAAATTCCTTTAGCCGGAGAGACAGAAGTCGACCAGGCGATTGAAGCGGCGTATAATGCCAGAAAAACAATGGCAAAAATGCCGGCTTTCAAGCGGGCGCAAATTTTAGAAAACGTATCGAAGCTTTTGGAAGAAAGGCAGGAAGACGCGGCGAAAATTATTGCACTTGAAGCCGCTAAGCCGATAACGACGGCAAAAGGAGAAGTGGCGCGAACGATTCAAACTTATAAATTTGCGGCCGAAGAAGCAAAACGTATTCATGGAGAAACGTTACCTTTAGATAGCGCGCCGGGCGGCGAAAACCGGGTATCGTACACAACGAGAGAGCCGATCGGTGTCATTGGAGCGATCACGCCGTTTAATTTTCCGATGAACCTTGTTGCTCATAAAGTAGGACCGGCGATTGCCTCAGGCAACACGATCGTATTGAAACCGGCTTCGCAAACGCCGCTTTCTTCATATTTTATAGCGGAACTTTTCCAGGAGGCGGGATTGCCTGACGGAGCATTAAACGTCGTGACAGGAAGCGGGAAAACTGTCGGTGATAAAATTGTTTCGGATGACCGCGTTAAAATGATTACGTTTACCGGAAGTCCGGCAGTCGGAATTGGAATTCGTAATAAGGCGGGATTAAAACGAGTAACGTTGGAACTTGGTTCAAATTCCGCTGTCATTATTGATGAAGGAACAGATCTTGAGACGATCGTCCCGCGCTGTGTAACCGGTGCTTTTTCATACCAGGGACAGGTTTGCATTTCACTTCAGCGGATTTACGTCCATGAAAAGGAATATGACCGCTTCGTAGAAAAATTTACAGAAGCGGCAAAACAGTTAAAGATTGGCGACCCGCTTGATCCTGAGACCGATGTTTCCGCACTTATATCAAAGGACGATGTAAAACGTGCGGTAAATTGGGTTGAAGAGGCAAAGGGCAATGGGGCTACCGTTGTAACCGGAGGCGAGACAGACGGCAATAGTTTAAAGCCGACCGTTTTATTAAATGTCGACCCATCTGAAAAAGTTTCATGCCAGGAAGTGTTTGCCCCTGTCGTAATCATCAATAAAATCTCTTCCATTGATGAAGCGATCGACCTCGTGAACGATTCACGCTACGGCCTGCAGGCAGGGATATACACGGAAAATATCCATCACGCGTTGCATGCTGCTGAGGAATTGCACGTTGGCGGCGTGATGATCAATGACATCCCGACATTCCGTGTCGATCATATGCCGTATGGAGGCGTAAAAGAAAGCGGCTTCGGCAGAGAAGGAATTAAATATGCCATTGAAGAAATGACAGAGTTAAAGCTCGTTGTTTTTAATAAAAAGTAAACTGAATTGGCAAGTTTTGGATGAAAGATCCTCTCTACGAGGATCTTTCATTTCCAATGATGGAGCAAGGAGTGATGTTTGGTGAGTAAAGCCATTTTTAAGTTGCGAGGGAAACATCTGATAGAGGAAGCGAATGTAAATGTGCTGAAGCGAACAGTCGAACTTGATGGCAAGCAATATGGCACAGAAATGCTATCATTCGATGCCCCCGTTTCCGGTACGGTTTACGGCGTGCTTTTAAATTACAAAGGTGCCCTTCATGCACTTGGAGATGCTGTAAATCAACCGCCATATAAAGAACCACCGAAAGCGCCTATTCTGTACATTAAACCGGTGAACACTTATAGCGGTAACGGAATGCCGATTCCGCTTCCAGAAGGAGTTGAGGAACTCGAGATGGGGGCAGCGCTCGGTGTCGTCATCGGCAAGCCGGCAACCCGCGTAAGCACGAGCCAGGCATTGGAATATGTGGCCGGTTACACGATCGTAAATGATGTGTCGATTCCCCATGATAGTGTATACCGCCCCGCTGTAAACCAAAAGGCTCGTGACGGTTTCTGTCCGATCGGACCGTGGGTAATCGAACGTGATGCAGTCGCCAATCCGGATCAGTTACGTGTCCGTGTATTCATTAATGATGAGATGAAGCAGGAAAATACGACAGCCAATTTGATTCGCTCAGTCTCACGCCTCATTGCGGATGTAACCGATTTCATGACGCTAAATAAAGGTGACGTATTGCTCGTGGGGGTCCCCGAAAAAGCACCGCTGGCAAAAGCCGGTGACCGGGTCAGAGTTGAAATTGACGAGCTTGGCTGTTTAGAAAATACGATCGTACCTGAGTCTGAGCTAACAGGAGGTGTAGCTTTATGAGACGTGCACGTGTCGCCTATTCTGGTGCCATCCATGAAGCGATTGAAAGAAACGGGCAAATCCAATTAAATGATGGACGCATCGTATCCGAAAAAGAAGTTGTCTGGCTTCCGCCAGTTGAGCCACGTACGGTATTTGCATTAGGCCTCAACTATGCCGACCATGCGAAGGAGCTTTCTTTTACTGCTCCGACGGAACCGCTTGTCTTTTTAAAAGGGCCAAATACCTTTATCGGGCACCGAGGCCAAACCCGTAGGCCGAACGATGTAACGTTTATGCATTATGAGTGTGAACTCGCTGTCGTCATCGGAAGAGGCGCCAGAAAAGTTAAACGCGATAATGCTTATGAATATGTAGCAGGCTATACGGTTGCGAATGACTATGCGTTCCGGGACTATTTAGAAAACTATTACCGGCCGAATCTCAGGGTGAAGAACCGGGACGGCTGCACTCCGATTGGACCGTGGCTGGTCGATGCAAGCGATATCGATGATCCGATGAATTTAACTCTTCGTACGTATGTGAACGGCAAGCTGACACAGGAAGGAAATACGAAGGATATGATATTTGACATCCCCGCTTTAATTGAGTATTTAAGCAGCTTTATGACATTAAATGCAGGGGACATCATTTTGACTGGAACCCCAAAAGGATCAGTTGATACGAAGGTCGGCGATGAAGTCGTAACAGAAATTGAGGGGATTGGCAGGTTGGCCAATACAATTGTTGGTGACGATACGTTTACTAAAGATGCAGCAAAAGAGAACTGGGCTAAACATCTTTCTCAATTATAAAAATAGGGAGTGGTTTAAATGCCGCATATTATTGTCGAATATACCGACAACATTAAAGAAGAGGCAGATATACCCGGGCTCCTAGAAAAAATCAATGGTGTCCTTATAGCACGCGGCGATATTTTTCCGATCGGCGGCATTCGTTCAAGAGCGCTTGAACTCCGCGATTACCGGGTTGCTGATGGAAGTGAGGATGATGCGTTTGTCCATGTGACATTAAAGATTGGTGCAGGCCGGGTAGAAGAGGTTAAAAAGGCAACTTGCGATGAGCTTTTTGAAGAAGTCAAGGCACATTTTGCCGATCTCTTTTCAAGAAGATATTTAGCGCTGTCAATGGAATTGGTCGAGTTTAGCGAGGCAGGTACTTATAAGCATAATAATATCCATAGCCGTTATAAAAAATGAATAGGCAAAATTTGAACGCCAGCTATTTTTAGCTGGTTTTCGTGTTTTCAATTGGTGATATTGCCTGTACCAAATCCATCTTCCGGTAATATTCTATAAATGGGGCAATAATTTCCATTGGAGTGACCAGGTTGAAAGCCCATCATTCTAAAATCAAAATCGCGATTTTTCTTGCGGCGGCTTGTTTTCAAGCGTCACAACTTTCGAAAGGGAACGTAAAGTTACCTAAAGGCTACCGTCTTGTAGCAACAATTATTGGGGAAGCCGGCATTATCCGTCCGAAATCTGAAGTGTTTGGTTACATTGCCGAATCACGCCATTCGATTATTATCGCTTTTCGCGGCACAGAAACGGGACGTGACGGTTTTTCAGATCTTGATATTACTCAGATTCCATTTCCTTATGTAGCAAATGGCGGCAAAACCCATCAAGGATTCACCCGAATTTACGGTGGAGACCGGTGTTTATTATATTCGGCGAGAGATCAAATTATAAAAAAGTTATGGCGTCTTGATAACCGTAAAACACTTTTTATCACAGGGCATAGTTTAGGAGGGGCGCTGGCCACTTTATGTGCCCTTGACGTGGCAATCAATACAAAATTTAAACAGCCGAGAGTATATACGTTTGGTTCCCCAAAAGTGGGCGATCCAGCGTTTGTTGAAATATTTAATCAAACGATTCGGCATTCTGTCCGTGTTTACAATTGTTATGATGTTGTACCGGAACATCCGAAGAAAAGGTATGCGCTGCCCATTTTGAAAAATTGTCCACATTATGAACATGTTAAAGGAGAATTCCCGATTAGCTTTGAACTTTGCAATAAAATAAAAAATCATACGACCCGTAATTATTTTTTTGCTTTAAGCACATATAACCTTTTCTTTAGTGAAAAATTATGCAAAAAAAATGCCAGATTTTGTCCTTCAATCAAAAATTATCATGACTTTAGAAGGATTAATAAAGTAGCATGCATGGCATCCCCTTTTGAACAAGAAGAAAATGCTGTCAATGAATAAAGAAGCACTTCTCGCGAGCAGCAAGAAGATGCTTCTTTTTTAGATTTAAACACCGTTAACCGGGTTCATCGCCCATTTAAAGATCTGATCATCCACAACCTTAATCGAGCGAATATTATTTTGGATATTCGAAAGCAAAACAACATACACACTGCCGTCTTTAGCATAACTATTTAATCCGTTCCAACCCGGCAATACGCCATGGGAGAAATACTTGTCTGATTTAACATACCACCCAAAGCCATAATCGTGTTTAAAAGGGGTAAAGATTTGTTCATAGCTTAACGGCGATACAAGTTTTCCGGTTTTTAAGGCATGGTCGAACTTATACAAATCATAGGCGGTCGTATAGATATCGCCGCAGCCGTATAATTGTGAAAAATGGGCAGTTCCCGGAATAAATATTTTTTTCGCTTGAATTTTATACCCTTTCGATGGAAATGGTTCATTATTCATTTGGTAGCCAAAGCCCGAATGTTTCATTCCCGCGACTTGAAAAATATGCTCTTGTAAATAGTTGTGTAATGGTTGACCGGATACTTTTTCAACGATATATCCTAAAATCGAATAGTTTGAATCCGAATAGTTCCACCGAGTCCCAGGAGGAAATAACAAAAAGTTCGCGCGAAAAGCAATTCGGTTGATCAACTGATTTGGCGCTAGTTTTTCCCATGTCTCCCGGTATGTCGGAATGGCGGAAGTATGTGTTAATAAATTGTATAATGTAATTTCATTCGCGTGCGGGAAAGTTGGAAGATAGTTTGATAAACGATCATGGACATTCAATTTCCCTTGCGCTTGAAGCTGCATAATGGCCGTTGATATAAAAGACTTTGTAATAGACCCGATATAGTAGACGGTATTCCGGTTATTTCGAATTCTTCTTTCCCTATCAGCAAATCCATATCCTTTATTTAAAATGGTTTTACCGTTTTTCACAACTAGTGCAGTACCGTTAAAATGAATCCGTTTTAAATAATCATCGACTCCCTGATTACTTGGCATCTTTAAAGCCGCAATTGCTTTTTTTAACTTTTGCTTTTTTACAATGTTCGCTTGATTTCTTTGGATTGGTGCTGATAACTTGTGATAAAAGAAATAGATGCCTCCTAGAAGCAATAATGAACAGCTAAAAATCTGTAATTTTTTTCTGCGGTCTCTTTTTCTTTTCGCTATTCTCGATTCTTTTCTCATACAAGCCCTCTTTTTTCTATGAATATTTCCCTATCACACCATAGAAAAGTTCTTAAAAAGCTTTTTTATGGACTAATTATAAAACAGCCAAAATAGAATCACCAGCTGGAACTTACATTTTTTTCTGAGATCTTATATTTTGGTATTTCAACATTACTTTTGACGGTCGTCGTTTCTTGCTTTATAATTTACGATTGTATAAGTTGATCATTATCTTAAATTTGGAGGACACATGAACTACGATCTTTTTCATATGATTAACCAATGGGCAGGGCATTATTCCTGGTTAGATACCATTATGAAGTTTATTACACAATTTGCTTTGCCTCTATTTGCTGTTATCTTGCTGATCATTTGGCTTACTGGCAATTCGTACAGCAAACGTTCGGTTTTATATGCAGGAATTTCTGGAATTTTAGCTCTTGTTCTCAATATTATAATTAGTAAGTTTTATTTTGAACCACGTCCTTTCGTTACCCATCATGTTCACATGCTGCTACCGCATGCGAAAGATGCCTCCTTTCCAAGTGACCATACTTCGGGAGCGTTTGGGCTTGCGATAGCTATGCTCATGTACAAAAGAAAATGGGGCTATCCGATGTTGGTGTTGGCGGTTTTAACGGGATTTTCCCGGATATTTGTCGGCCATCACTACCCTGGAGACGTACTTGGTTCAATTGGTGTTGCGATTATTTCAAGCTGGATCGTTTTATTGTGCCGAAAGCCGCTTGAACCCATCATTCGACTGATTTTATCGCTTTATGATAAACTTCCTTTTGTTCCAGCAAATCGCGAAAGGGAAGTCAACAAATAGTAGGAAACTAAAAAGGCGATGGAGTTCGCCATTAAGTGCTAAAGCTGATGACTCCTACCATTCATCAAAATGGTAGGAGTCTGTTTTTTTACGCATGGGGAAAGCATAATTGGCAGCTAGTCCCCTTCAGCTATTATTTTTAAGAATAAATTTTTGCCTGAAAAAAAGTAAGAAGATAGAAGCAAAAAACAGGATCAAACTCTATAGTGTGGCGCTATTTTCATGGCATTTGGACAATAAACAGGTGATTTCCGATAATAAATAAATACTACCGGACAATAACTGGCCTCAATCGGACAATAAATTTAGTATTTTCTTCATTTATAGTCCAAAAGTAAGATTTTATTGTCTAAACTGGATGACTTATTGTCCAAATAAGAGCATTTATTGTCCGAGAACGAAATCAGTTTAATGAAGTAAAAATTCGTGATCGTTTTTCCTCATTTCATAGATCTAACGAGGTGTTCTTAAAGTAAGAATGTCCTAGTACTGAAATCCAAACTTTTTTTCTAGATGAGACAGCTAGAAGCATCTCGGTGCATTATCCCATAATAAGTGATAGAGGTGAAAAAGATGCAATATGTATTAGTTGGTCTTGCTGGCATTGTTGGAGCATTATTGCGATACGGTTTAGGGCTTTGGACGGCGAACTGGTGGCATTCTTCCTTCCCTTTAGCAACCCTTTTGACGAACTTGTCAGGCTGTTTTGTTCTTGGCTGGTTGACGACACGAATGATCCGGCTAAAGTTAATGCATCCGTATCTTACGACTGCGCTGGGCACTGGACTTGTCGGTTCTTTTACGACGTTTTCGACATTTAGTGTGGAGGCCGTAAACTTAATGAAAACCGGACATTGGGGTGGAGCTTGTTTTTATGTGCTTGCCAGTGGAATAGGTGGATTGTTATTTTCCTGGTTCGGCTATAAAACAGGAAATGTGGACAGAGAGAGCGTAAAGGATGGTGAATAAACATGATTAATTGCTTATTTGTCGCAGTTGGCGGTTTTTTTGGCGCTATTTCACGATTTGGCATCAGCAAATGGATGAATAGCCGTTTTCCATCCACATTCCCAATTGCAACCCTTTTTGTTAATCTTACTGGTGCTTTTCTTTTAGGTCTGATGATCGGAAAAAATATGACACATACCTTTCAACTCCTTTTTGGAACCGGGTTTATGGGAGCTTTTACAACGTTTTCAACATTTAAATTAGAAACAATTCAATTAAAAATAAAAGGAAAATGGGGACTGATCGGGAGTTATTTGTTTATAAGTTATGTTGGCGGCATGTTGCTTGCATTTTATGGACTATACATAGGCGGCCAAATATAGCCCTTCGTTATAACTGATAAAAGAGGTTCAAACTTTCGGGCCCGGCTAATGTTAAAAGAAAAGAGCGAAATTATGTATTTTTTTTCATAAAAGGATAAATTTTTTCAAAGAACGATTCGTCTTAGCGTTCGGTGGTATAAAGAAGAAAAAGGCTTTAATGATAGTATCTGCAAGTTGTATTTTATTATATCGCCGTCATTATCACCTTCCATTTCGTTTGTTTCGGATTTTTAATTTTCTCTGGAAGGATCATTTAAAACGATTATACAAATAAAGGAGCTAACGACTATGGAAAACATAAAAGAACAAGTGTTGGAAATATTAGAAGAAGTGTGCGAAAACGAAGTTGTGAAAGAAAATCCCGATGTAAAGCTGTTTGAAGAAGGGTTGCTCGATTCGTTCGGGACGGTATCTTTACTCGTCGAAATTGAGCAACGTTTAGGACTAGAAGTCTCCATTTCCGACTTTGACCGGGAGGAATGGGCGACTCCGAACCTCATTGTTCAAAAGTTGGCGGGTATGAGATAAAAAATCAACGTTTGGTCCAAAAATCAACTGCACCTCAATGGTTAGCATTGTCTAACCATTCGAGGTGCTTTATTTATTTGCATCCTATTATTTTTTTTAGATCATGCAAAAAAGGTTTACATAAGACTCTAGCTTTTTCAGCGCCCGCAGCTAAAATCTCATTAAGTTGATTCGGGTTTGCCATCAGTTGATAAAAGTTTTCCCGTGGTTTTTCAAGATAGGCATTCATGACTTGAAACAATTCTTGCTTTGCTTCACCCCAGCTGATCCCCCGTATATACTTGTTCCTCATTTCTTCGATTTGCTCTTCCGAGGCGAACTCTTTATATAGTAAAAAAATAGTCGAAGAATCAGGGTCTTTTGGCTCATCTGGCGGAGTGGAATCCGTTTTAATTTTTTTTATTAACTTTTCAAGCTCTTTTGCTTCGGCAAAAAGAGGGATTGTATTATTGTAGCTTTTGCTCATTTTTCTTCCGTCTAATCCCGGAATGACAGCAGTTTCTTCACCAATCTTATATTCGGGCAATTGAATCGATGCACCATACGTCCGATTAAAGCTTTCGGCGATGTCTCTCGCAATCTCGACATGCTGTACCTGGTCTTTTCCAACAGGAACGATATCGGATTGAAATAATAAAATATCCGCAGCCATTAATATCGGATAAGTGAATAGCCCCATGTTCACCCCGTGATCTTGTTCCAATCCCGTTGCCAAATTTTTATCGACGGCTGCTTTATATGCATGCGCCCGATTCATCAATCCTTTTGGAGTAAAGCAAGATAAAATATAATGAAGCTCAAGTATTTCAGGCACGTCCGATTGGCGATAAAAAATGGCTTTTTCCGGATTTAATCCGAGCGATAACCATGTCGCGGCAACACCATAGACGTTATTGCGAAATTCCGCAGGATCGTGAACTGAATTCAGCGCATGATAATCAGCGATAAAATAAACGGGCAAATAGTCTTCATTTTTAGCCATTTCTAGAGCTGGTTTAATCGCTCCGATGTAGTTGCCGATATGCGGCCTGCCAGTTGGTTTAATGCCGGTTAACGAAATTTTCTTCTTCATCTTACAACCTCCCGTACGTTGAGTTGCAACAATACAAAAAGGGGCTTCTCATCCGAAAAGGACGAGAAACCCCGTGGTGCCACCTTCATTAGTTGTAGCTTTACAACTCACTTTAACGTATCAAAATAAATAATACGCGCTTCTTATATCGTTGAAGCATTACGTCAAAGCCTACTCCATAGTTTTCGGTTTGAACGCTCTGAAGCCCATTCAATAGAATTTCCACACTGGTTTGCACCGACCACCAGCTCTCTGAAGTTTCCATCCTATTTACTCCTCTTCATCATCACTTTTCTTGTATGATTTGGAAATAATACTACCACCATTATCCAACTTGATCAAGATCTTTTTTAATTGAGCATAACTCTGGTATAATTTCTGCCAATTTAAAATATAATTCCGTCGAAAATCTCACCAATTCCGCCAAAACTAGAGATAATTCCGCCGATATTAGTATTAATCCCGCCAATTTGAAAAATGATTTCTTAGCGAATTTGTTTCCACCATTCAGCTAATCCCCCTAAAGGATGGCGCTGCCGGTATGTTTTTTTGAGCGCAGAGTTAATGTCGATTAAACCATTTCCGTAATATAAGTCAGGACCCGGCTGGCCAAGATCGACGGTGGAGCGTTTAATGATGTTCATCACTTCCGTATTTTGAAGCCCGGGATAAATTGAACGGACAAGTCCTGCAAGAGCTGTTACGTGAGGAGCGGCCATCGAAGTGCCTGATAGCGCGGCATATCGTTGTCCGGGATAGGTGCTTGGAATTTGGACACCAGGAGCGACAACATCAACAGTAGAGCCGTAGTTGGAAAATGGGGCCCGTTCGCCGACTGCATTAACGGCTCCTACACTTAGCACTTCAGGGAAAGAAGCTGGATAACTTGGATGGTCGGTATTATCGTTGCCGGAAGCAGCGACAAGAACGACGTTTTTTCCAAACGCATAATCAATCGCTTCTTTCATGACGGAGGAAGGCTGATAATTGCCTAAACTTAAATTAATGACATCCGCTCCATGATCGGCGGCCCAGCGAATGCCCTTCGCGATATCAAATGAGGTGCCTGTTCCTTTTTTGTCCATCACTTTAACCGGGATAATTTGATTAAACCATGTAATGCCGGCTACTCCAATTTTATTATTCGTGTCCGAGGCAATGATGCCTGCTACGTGGGTTCCATGTCCATTATCATCATAAGGCCGGTCGTTATTTTTTAATACGTTATATCCTTTTAGTAAACGCCGGGAGAGATCTTGGTGGTTTAGATCGACGCCGGTATCGACAACGGCGATTTTGATCTTTTTGCTTCCCCGTGAAATGTTCCAACCGAGTTCCGTCTGGATCATCGGCAAATTCCATTGATATTGGGTGTAAAAGACATCATTGACTTCGTTGGGGATAAAAATATAATTCGGTTCGGCATAAACGACGTTCTTGCTAGTTCTAAAATAACGTAAAAGTTCGGCAGTCGATTTACGATAAGATGAAAAAATGCAAACCGAATCAAGACTTTTAGCGAGCTTCCCTTCAATATCGCGTTCGATGATAGCCATCTGATCAGGGCCAGGATGAACTTTAAACTTTACAGTAACCTGGTTTTTATGATAATGGCTTTTTGCCTTCTCGTTATGTTCAATTTTTTCAATGCTCGGATGGCTGTTTAAATGTTCTTTCAGCTTTCGATCACGGCTTAAAGAATTAATTGAAAGCAAATGAGTGTCCCCGTTAAGAAGATTTGGCTTTTCAGTTGTTCTCATGTCAGTTGCCCTTCTGTTAGTAGAAGGCTGTTCATTAAATGTTGGATGGCGAATCGTTGATAAAAGGATAACGGATAGAATAATTATCGAAATCCCAGCAATCCTTCTCTTGCGCATGTCCTCACCTCACAATATGACTTCTTTGTTAGGTTGAGTATTCTAAACTGGATTTATGAGAAATATTTGACGGCAAATGGAACAAAATTTTTCAAAAGGGTTGAATCGAATATCGAAAGAAAGGTAATGTAAGAGATAGAAGAATGAACTGCATAAAGGGAGAGTAACGTTTATGGAACAACAAGCAGTTATTGCGATTGCTATTTTTCTCATCGCATATGCACTTATTATTTCAGAGAAAATTCACCGTACGATTGTAGCGATGCTAGGCGGAGCATTAGTGATCGGGGCAGGGATTATTGACCAGGAAAGGGCAGTTCATGCGGTCGATTTTAACACGATTGGATTGCTCGTTGGGATGATGATCATGGTCTCGATTACAGCTGAAACAGGCCTGTTTAAATACATCGCCATCTGGGCGGCGAAAAAGGTGAAAGGAAATCCTGTCCGTATTTTAATTGTTCTCGGGTTGATTACGGCAATCGGTTCGGCCTTTTTAGACAACGTGACGACCGTTCTTTTAATCGTCCCGGTTACGTTTAGCATCACGAGACAATTAAACGTCAATCCCATTCCATATTTAATGACGGAAATTTTTGCATCGAATATCGGAGGGACGGCAACGCTTATTGGCGACCCGCCAAACATTATGATCGGCAGCAAAGTGGGGCATTTAACGTTTCTCGCTTTTATCAATAATTTAACGCTTATCTGTGCTGTTATATTAGTCATTACCGTCACGATATTCGCCATATTTTACCGAAAACAATTAAAAACGACGCCAGAATTAAAGGCGGCACTCATGAAGAGAAATGAAAAAGAAGAAATTAAAGACGCCAATCTGCTTAAAAAATCGTTGTTTGCTTTAACGGTGACGATTCTCGGTTTTTTCCTCCATCAGTTTATACATATTGAAACAGCGTCGATCGCACTATTCGGAGCGTTCCTCTTATTGCTTCTTGCCGGGGAAGACTATTTAGAAGGAGCTTTGGAAAAAGTCGAGTGGACAACCCTTTTCTTTTTTATCGGATTGTTTGTCATCATTGCCGGGCTTGAAGAAACGCATGTCATTGAAAAATTGGCGGCGGGAGCGATGGATCTTACGGGCGGCCATGTAAAGTCAACAACCTTTTTGATTTTATGGATGAGTGCCATCGCATCTGCATTTGTCGATAACATTCCGTTTGTCGCAACGATGATCCCGATGATTAAAGACATGGGACATTTAGGGATAACGAATTTGGACCCGCTCTGGTGGAGCCTTTCCCTCGGTGCCTGTCTCGGCGGGAACGGCACATTAATCGGCGCAAGCGCAAACCTTGTCGTAGCCGGACTCGCCGGAAAAGAAGGATACCATATTTCATTCCTTCGCTATTTATGGATCGGTTTCCCGCTGATGATTTTGTCCATTGTGATTTCGTCGGTGTATGTATATTTGCGGTACTTGATGTAAAGAACATCCTGCTTTTTGCAGGATGTTTTGCTATAACTTAAGGCTTCGTCATGAATTCGAAGCCCTTTGCACCTATTTGAATTTTGCCGTTAAGCTCAGGGTGACCAATGATCGAATCGAGAAGAAATGCAGCAATGTTAAAAGGAGAACTTCAAAGTTTAAGGCGATAATGACGCCGTACATACCGTAGTCCGGACGTGTTGCAAGCAGGATGATCATAATGAAGGAAGCGATATTCGTCCATAAGTTTTGATACATCGTCGCTTTCGCTTTCCCTAAACCAATTAGTACTGCCTGCAAGGGGACGACTAAATAATGGCAAAAGAAATAAGGTGTTAATAGTTTCAAATAATTAGCGGCATTGTCATTATGAAAGAATAAACTGGTCAACGGTGAAGCGAGCAAATACATGATGACTGTACACGGTATCCCGTAGATGAAGGTGACAAAAATGGCTTTCATGATCCGATCCTGAACGAGAAAGGCATCATTTTTACTGTAGGCTTCACTTATAGATGGGATGAGTGATGTTGCCAGGGAATGCGCAATAAACCCTGGGAACATCCCGATCGTTAATGCGACACCTGTCAATAAGCCGAATTGTTCAGTCGCCACTTTCGATGTATAGCCGCTTAATTGAAGCGCCTGGGTAATAAGAAAAGGCTGGATAGCCCAGGTGAGGACATTGACAAGCCTTGATCCTGTTGTCGGCAGGCTGATGCGAAAGATCTTTTTGATAATAGCGATTTTTTCTTTTGTTGGCATCATTTCTTTTATAAAATTTCGTTCTTTTGCAGAAATAAATTTCATACATAATACGATAAGCCCAATTAACTCATTAAAAGCGATGCTGAGAATCGCTCCGGTGACAGTAATTTCAAGTCCGGCATTGGAAATGTATTGCAAAACGAAAACAATGAACAAAAGCTGCGCAAGCTTTCTTAAAATATGGGCGATCGCAATCGGGTTCATCCGCTGTTTTCCACCGAAGTAACCCCGGAAGATGGATGAAAACGACAAAAGCGGAATGATCAATAGAATCGCAACAACGGGGTAAAAGGAATCAAAGTTGATGATCGAAAGTTTATTTACGAAATAGGCTCCGATCAGGCAGAGAACAATTAAAACGAGACTGATGACCGAAGACAGTAAAAGAGATACTTTTAACGTTCGCTTAATGCCTGCAAGTTGTCCTTTTTCCTCATATTCGGCGACAAGTTTAGAGATGGCGATCGGAAGTTCGAACATCGCAACGGTCATGATAAGACCAAGTACGGGTAAAATCATCATGAATAAGCCGAACCCTTCTTTACCAAGCGCCCTTGCCAGGCATACATTAATGACAAATTCAAGCAGTTCTGTAATAAATGCTGATAGCGAAAGTATAATGGCTCCTTTTATAAATAGTTTGCTGTCCATGTTTTCCTCCTGATCCTTGTACATATTTCAATATATATGTTGCTTATCCATTGTTAGACGTGAAAAAAACATAGCGAACAAGAGTAGCGAAGCCCATCTTAATGAAAAATTTCCATCTTTAGTAAAGGTCTTTAACAAAATTTGACGAATAAATAAAGAAAGGATGTAACATTTTGCTGAATGATGGTGTCTATAAAGATGAATAGGCTTAAAAAAGCCTCATATAAAACGAACAACTATTAAAGTATTATCAGATAAACGTAACCAATAAGCTAAAGGGAGGAAAACTCTTGGTACTCGATACAAAGGAACTAGTTCTTAATCAATATAATAGCTCGCGGAATTTGGATGCACGGATTAAAATCCATGAAATATATAGCACGAATCAACAAGATTGGCATCATTGGCTGTTTGAACAAAAACAATGGAAAGAGAATGCAAGAATTATTGAATTTGGCTGCGGGTCCGGAGCATTTTGGAAGAAAAATAGCCATCGCATCTCAAACCATTGGAATATTACGTTAACGGATATTTCTGAAGGTATGTTAATGGATGCAAAAACGAATTTACGCAACTCGCTTCAAGCCTCTTATGAGGTGATGGATGTGCAAGCGATCCCTTTTGAAAATGAATCGTTTGATACCGCGTTTGCCCATCATATGCTGTATCATGTTCCGGACCGGAAAAAGGCGCTTTCCGAAATTCATCGTATCTTACAACCAGGAGGGAAGCTCTATGCCTCAACGAATGGAAAGCTCCATTTAATAGAAATGGGGGAATTAGTCCTTGAATATGATTCGACATTGACATGGACGTCTTCATTTTTACATAAGCAATTCGGGCTTGAAAATGGTGAAAAGCAACTGTCCGAGCATTTTTCGAATGTAGAATTGAAGCGGTTTAACTCCAGCTTAAAAGTAACGGATACTAAACCGCTCGTAGATTATATTTTATCGACGATGGACGGCTTAAAAGAAGAATTAAAAGGTGAGAGGCTGCAAGAGTTTTATTCTTTTCTTGAGAGCAAGAAAGAAAAAAGAGGATTTATTTTCATTACAAAAGACAGCGGTTTATTTATCGCCGAAAAATAAAAACCGGCTTTTTGCCGGTTTTCTAACACCTTTTAACTGAATTTTTAAAACTTCGTGAAACCTTCTATATTTGAATTCCGTATGTACTTATAGATGAGAATACTTGTTAAATTCACATTATGCTGGAGGGATCCCGATGTTCGAATTGTTCAAAAGAGTGAAGACTGTTGTAAGTGCTGAGTTGAATGATTTCATTGACAAGGCGGAAGATCCGGAGAAAATGGTCGATCAGTTTTTGCGGGAAATGGAGAAGGACATCCATGAAGCGGAAAAGACGACCGCTAAAATGATTGCGGAAGAAAAATTGTTAAGCTTAAAAGTGGATGAAGCAAAAAGCTTGATTGCAAAGAGAGAAGATCAAGCGATCGATGCACTGAAGACTGAAAACGAAGACCTTGCAAGGCGCGCTTTGGAAGATAAAGCACGGGTGAAAAAAGAGTTGGAACAGCTTCAAGCCCTGCATGAAGATACTGCCCGGACGGCCGAAGAGTTAAAAGAAAAATTGCTTGAAATGAAATCGGAATATCGGGAAATGGAATTAAAGCGAACGTCATTAAAAGCGCGGGCAAATTCAGCAAAAGCAAAAAGCGCATTAAATCGCTCCTTTTCTACTATTAATAGTGATGGATCAAAAAAAGGCTTTGAGCGGATGGAGGAAAAAATCCTTCGATTGGAAGCAGAGGCTGAACTGACTGAAGAACAAAAGGCATTCCAGCAATCATTGGACAGTGAATTCGAAAAATTAAGAAACAAGACCGGAATTGACCTTGAGCTTGAACAATTGAAAGAAAAAATACAACAGCCGAAGGAATAATGCGTATGTTCGGATATCCATTAGAAACGATTTATCTTTTTACGCTGATCATTTGTGGAAGCTTAACGTTTCTCTATCTTTTGATTAGCGATGTTGTCCATGGTGTTTTTGAATCCATCGGGGTTCATGTGCTAAATCCAACACTCGTTCTTTCGTTTCTAACGTTTGTTAGTGCGGGCGGATATTTACTGGAAAAATTGACATCGGTACAGAGCTGGCTTATTGTTCTTATTTCCTCAGCAATATCACTCGTTCTTGTTACGCTTCTTAATGTGTTTGTCCTCATTCCGATTGCATCAGCCGAAGAATCACTCAACTACTCAGAATCGGATTTGAAAGGAAGAATGGGAAAAGTAATTATCTCCATTCCCGAAAATGGATTTGGAGAAGTGTTAATTGAAGGAGTAAGTGGTCGAATTGCTAAACCGGCAATAAGCATTGATCAATCGTCTATTCCGCAAGACACCGCAATTTTAATTGTAGATATGAAAAACGGGGTCGCTCATGTCATGCCACATGAACGGCTTGAGCTGCCGCTATAGAAGGTATTCATTTAAAAAAGGGGGAAAATAGATGACACCGATTTTTATTGTCATAGGAATTGTCGTATTTGTCGTCCTTGCTTTACTCGCCGTATTTATAACAAAATACCGGACAGCAGGACCTGACGAAGCGTTAATCGTCACCGGAAGTTATTTAGGAAGCAAAAATGTGAACATCGATGAAGCAGGAAATAAAATAAAAATTGTACGGGGCGGAGGGACGTTCGTCCTGCCGGTTTTCCAGCAAGCGGAACCGTTAAGCCTTCTGTCGAGCAAGCTCGATGTGCAAACCCCGGAAGTCTATACCGAACAGGGTGTGCCGGTAATGGCGGACGGAACGGCTATCATCAAAATTGGAAATTCCATTAGCGAAATTGCGACTGCAGCCGAACAATTTTTAGGTAAAACGAAAGAAGACCGCGAAAATGAAGCAAGAGAGGTGTTGGAAGGCCATCTTCGATCTATTTTAGGCTCAATGACAGTCGAAGAAATTTATAAAAACCGCGATAAATTTTCGCAAGAAGTTCAGCGTGTCGCTTCACAGGATTTAGCGAAAATGGGGCTGGTCATCGTTTCGTTCACGATAAAAGATGTTCGCGATAAAAACGGTTACCTCGAAGCCCTGGGGAAACCAAGAATTGCCCAGGTAAGGCGAGATGCAGATATTGCAACGGCCGAAGCGGAAAAAGAGACACGCATTAAACGGGCAGAAGCGGATAAAGAAGCAAAAAAATCCGAGCTGGAACGAGCTACAGAAATTGCCGAGGCGGAAAAATTAAATCAGCTGAAAATCGCAGAATTCCGACGGGAACAAGATATTGCGAAAGCCCGTGCTGACCAGGCGTATCATTTGGAAGAAGCAAAGGCGAAACAAGAAGTAACCGAACAGCAAATGCAAATTAAGATCATAGAACGGCAAAAGCAAATTGAACTCGAGGAAAAAGAAATTTTGCGCCGGGAAAAGCAATACGATTCAGAAGTGAAAAAGAAAGCCGATGCCGATCGCTACGCGGTTGAGCAGGCGGCAGAAGCGGCCAAACGAAAAGAGCTTGCCGAAGCGGATGCGCATAAATATCGGGTGGAAGCGATGGCAAAAGCGGAAGCGGAAAAAATCCGCCTCGACGGTTTGGCGAAAGCAGAAGCAGAGCGGGCAAAGGGGGAATCCGAAGCGGAAATCATTCGTCTAAAAGGTCTTGCAGAGGCCGAAGCGAAACAAAAAATTGCCGAGGCGTTCGAAAAATTTGGCCAGGCGGCGATTTTAGACATGATTATCGGCATGCTTCCTGAATACGCGAAACAAGTGGCCGCACCTTTATCGAATATCGATAAGATTACGATCGTTGATACGGGGGGAAGCGGGGAAGGCAGCGGAGCGAACAAAGTAACAAGCTATGCGACCAACTTGATGGCGTCTTTGCAAGAATCGCTCAAAGCATCATCAGGCATCGACGTGAAAGAGCTCATCGAAAACTTCTCAGGAAAAGGGAATGTGAAACCGAGCATTGATGCCCTGACGGAAGAAATCGCAAAAGCGCCGTTGTCAAACCGCCTATCGGAAACGGAACAAGTCCCGCTGAAAGATTAATTATCAGGCCGAAATATGGCAGTTTTAGCCAGGAGGATATATCATATGATTCCTTCTGGCTTTTCCTTTGCGGTTCTTAGTTAGAACAAAAAAGAAATTTATCATTGACGGAATTAACCAATAACCTTAAAATAGATGTAATTTTTATAAATTTTAAACAAAAAAAAGAAAAGGGGGGAGTGCGTTGATGCTTGAACTGCAGCGCTATCGTAGCGTTTCTTCATTTAAACAGGATGTTCTTTCGTTTTTAATGGAGCATGAGGTAGAAAACAGTTTAATGATTGGAATTCTTAATGCACTTGAAACGGATTCCGAACCGGCTTTTATGGCGGCCGTTAAGAAGGATGGAGATCTCGGTCTTGCCATTTTGCAAACGCATCCACGCCAGATCATTTTGTCGAAGCCGGTTGCCTTTACTGCGGATGAGATCCAGGAGCTGGCCAAATGTTTAACCCGTGAATATCCTGAAAGTCCGGGGTTTATCGGTGAAACACGGTTTACGACAGAATTGGCCGAACAATTTGCCGCTTTCGTAAACAGGCAAACGTTCATACATATGAAACAGCGAATTTATGTCTTACATGAGGTGAAGAAAAAAGCATCCGGAAAAGGTAAACTCGAGCAGGCAGCATTGGAAGATTGGCCGCTTTTGAAAGAATGGGGCTACCGTTTCGCGCAAGAGGTGAATGAGCCGAGCAGCAAGGAAGAAATGGAACAGAAGACGAAGGAATTTATTGAAAAAGGGCGTCTGTACGTCTGGAAAATCGATGGGAGGCCGGTATCCATGGCCTGTTCCTCACGCCCGACAGAAAACAACATTACTGTAAGCTATGTCTATACCCCTGAGGCCGAGCGAAAAAAAGGATATGCATCGGACTGTGTTTCCGCATTGACCCAATTGCTGCTTGACAGGGGCTATCAAACGACATCTCTATATACGGACTTAAGCAACCCGACTTCCAACAAAATTTATATCGAAATTGGCTATGAGCCTGTTATGGATTCGATTGTCATTTTATTAGACAACTAAAAAAGGGATAACCACGTGCGGTTATCCCGAGGGTGTGGAGAACCTTGTTTTCTCTACACCCTTTTCGTTTAAAAGAAATTAATCGCCTTCTTTCTCATATTAATTCAGCCGATTTTAAAGATAATTCAACGAAAATAACCGATAATTCAACAAAAATAGATCATAATTCAGCGAATGGGAAAATCAAGTGCATCTACCCACTTTTGCCCATTTGAAAAAGGCTGTCGATTTCTTCCTCGACAGCCTGTTGGTTATCACCTAAATGGCTGATACGATAAAATTGATCAGGAACAATCCGGCAATGATATAAACCGGCATAGCGACTTCTTGTTTCTTGCCAAGCGCGATTTTCAAAATCGGATAGGCAATAAAGCCGAATGCAATTCCATCCGTAATGCTATACGTTAACGGAATGAGCGCGATAATCAAGAAAGCGGGAAAGCCTTCTGAAAAATCCTGAAACCGTATTTTCCCGACGTTTTGCAGCATAAGGCAACCGATAATGATTAAAACCGGAGCGATGGCGCTGTCAGGAATAAGCTTAACGAACGGAAGCAAGAAAATGCACGGTAAAAATAAGAAGCCCGCCACAATGGCCGTGAAGCCCGTTTTTCCGCCGGCAGCAATGCCTGATGCGCTTTCGGCCGAAGATACTGTTGGACTCGTGCCAAAAATGCCGGCCGCAATAACCGAAAGGCTATTGGCCTGAAAGGAACGAGTGAACTTTTCCGGTTTTTCCAACATTCCGTGAAGGATACCCATATTTTCAAAAACGATAACCATCGCCAATGAAAAAACGGAAGTCCAAAACGAAAACGAACCGAACTGCTGAAACGATAGCGCGCCAACCGATGTAAAATCAAACGAAAAATGAATTTGTTTTACACTTGAAAAATCGACAAGGCCGAAAAGGGCGGCCAAAACAGTCCCTGCCACAATGCTGATCAAAAAGTTGCCTTTGACATTTCGGCTAAAAAGAAAAAGAGCAATGATGAGTGTTAGCAATGTAACCAGCACATGAGGACTTCCTAAATTGCCTAAAGCAACAAATGTCGATTCACTCGCTTTTACGATCCCGCCTTTTTGCAAACCGATAAATGTTAAAAAAAGGCCGATGCCAACCGTGATTGCCTCTTTTAAAGAAGAGGGGACGGATTGGGCAAGCAAAGACGAGAGTTTCGTAAAGGCCACAATGGCAAACAAAATGCCTGATACAAAGACGGCTGCTAACGCCTCTTGCCATGAAAGCCCTACTGTATGCACGATCGTAAACGTGAAAAAGGCGTTAACGCCCATTCCGGGAACGAGCAAAATCGGCGCATTTCCCCATAAACCTATCAATAAGCAGCCAACAAATGATGTAAGGATGGTTGCGATAATGGCGGCGTCAAGGGGAATGCCTGCATCAGCTAAAATGGTTCCATTGACAACAATAATGTAGGCAACGGTAAAAAATGAAGTGATGCCGGCAAGAAGTTCCGTCTTAATCGTCGTACCGTGACCGTTCAAGTCGAAATGATTTTTTAATCGTTGCACAAACTTCTTTCCTAACGTATTATTCCCTCTCCCACCCGTGACAATGGCTATTAGCCAATCACCACCCGTATTATAGCATAAAACAAGGTCAGTTTTGGAAAAAAACTTGCTACTATTTTTTTGCATGTTTTTGGCGGGCGGGAACGAATTTTAGTAGTTGTAAAATAAAGAAAACAAAAGTTATGACAATTTCCGGGGGAATAAGAGCCATACCTTGTTCATAGGAATAACAGATCATCCATAGTATAATCAGAAAATAATATTTTTATGAATGGGAAAAGGAGATCTGTCAATGGACGACATTTTAATTAAACTTCTATTGCTGACATTTATTATTCATCTCATTGACACGTTGGCTTATTCCGTTCGGTTAAATTCAGTTAAAAGCGGGCAAGTTGCCTTATCTTTTTCGCTTTTTAACCTTTTTGTCCTCGTTTCCCGAACAGCCAATATGTTTCAAGCGCCTTTGATTGCAAGTATTATCGACTTTAGCATTGCACGCCATATGGATCCGCTTTTAGATTTGCGTGAAGTGATTTTTGCTTCCACAGCAGGAACATTAATCGGTGTCTTTTTCATTCCAACCTTTTTAAAAGTTTTTGGCATCGCTGTGAAAAAATTAGAGCTGACAGGTTCCGTTCCTTCTCTCGTTGTCGAAGCCCTGCATGTCAATAATCTTAAACGAATATTGAAAAAAGCGACGAAACCATCGAAAAGCATGATCACAAAACTGAGATTCCGTGAAATCCCGAAACGTTTTTTACTATTGAATGCGATTGTGACAGGCATTTATACGATCGGCGTCTTGTCGGCCAACTATGCAGCCCTTTTAGTTCCAGAAGATCACCGTCTGTCAGCTGTTGCATCATCGGGAATGATCAACGGAATCGCAACGATATTATTGACGCTTTTTGTCGATCCGAAATCGGCTGTCATCACCGACCAGGCCTTGCGTGGAAAACGCCCTTATGGTGATGTAAAAGCACTTGTTGTTCTATTAATTAGCACAAAACTGATCGGCACACTACTCGGACAGGTGTTTTTTATCCCTGCTGCCGAGCTTATCGCCAGCTTTTATCGATAATGGGAGGGAGAAGAGAGTTGAATATCAGAAAAGCAAGAGTAGAAGATGCTCGCCCAATCGCAAAGGTCCATGTTGAAAGCTGGAGAACTACATATAAAGGAATGATGGAAGACGACGTTTTAAAACAACTATCGGTTGATGAACGGGAACAAAAGTGGAAGAAAATAATTATGGATTTGAGCGAGGAATTCCTTTATGTTGCAGAAAACGACAAAGGAGAAGTTGCCGGCTTTGCCTCCGGGGGTCCCAGCCGCTCACCGGAATTTGCATATGATGGGGAACTGTACGCCATTTATATTTTGCAGGAATATCAACAGAAGGGCATCGGGCGAAAGCTCATTTCGAAAATAGCCGAAAAGCTTTTGGAGAACGGATATCAATCGATGATCGTCTGGGTACTGAAAGATAATCAAGCGGCAAAACAGGCTTATATAAAACTCGGCGGCAAAGTAATTGGCAAAAAGGATATACAGATCGGAAAGCGAATGTTAGTAGAGGAAGCATTCGTCTGGGAAGACCTCACCGGATTTCTGTAAAAAGGAGGGACGGAATGGAGCTGACGATTAAAACAATGTCCGATTTGCCATTGCATGAACTTTCTATGCTTGTTCTTGAAAGTGAAGGCGAGGGGTATCGCTTCATTAGGCGGCTAGCGGACGAATATGCATTGGGAATCAATACGTTTAATCAAAAAGGAGAAATGATGGCTGCTGCTTTTCAAGGAAGAATGATCGGGTTTGGCGGGCTGAACATTGATCCGTATTTGCAGGATCCAACAATTGGGCGCATCCGGCATTTGTACGTTTCTCCGGCTTATCGCCAAACCGGGATCGCGCGAAGGCTGATGGAATTATTAATAAAGGAAGCGAAACACCATTTTGTATGGTTAACATTGCGGACGAACAACCCGGTTGCAGGAAAATTTTACCGAAGGCTCGGGTTTTCTGAAGAACCGCGTTTTAAAGAAGCCACTCATTTTTTGAAACTAACCTGATTTGTGGGGGAGGAGCTATCAATGTCAGTAGCTAAAGCATATTTAAAGTGTGTCATTGGGGATTTTCAAAGCATGAAGCAGCTCGGGGAAAAAACGATTGAGCAATTAACGATTGATGAATTAAATTGGTCGCCATCGAGTGAATCGAACAGTATTTCGATTATTGTAAAACATTTGAGAGGGAATATGTTTTCAAGATGGACAGATTTTTTGACAACGGATGGAGAAAAGCCGAATCGCCATCGAGATCATGAATTCATTGGTAATTTCAAGCAAAAAGAAGAATTGCTTGACGCATGGGAAGAAGGGTGGAATATACTATTTAACGCCCTTTCCCAGCTAAAAGAAAATAATTTGCTTGATGAAGTCACGATCCGTGGTGAAAAACATACCGTCATTCAGGCCATACAACGGCAAATTACCCATTACTCTTCCCATATCGGGCAAATGGTCTATATCGGAAAGCAAATAAAAGATAAAGAATGGAATTGCCTGAGCGTTCCGCGTGGAAAGTCTGAGGAATTTTTGAAAGAAAAACTTAGACAAACAAAATAAAGTAAGAAAAGGACAGAAAAATTGATTTTCTGTCCTTTTCCCATTGTGGAAAATGTACGGATTAGACGTATTGTTGTTAGCCGGTTTTTGTACAAAAAGAATATAGTTTTTTTATATCATTGATTTAGGGAGACTCGTGAAAGAGTTTCCTCTTTTTCTTTAAAATCAACTTCATATAAATAAATTTTCCATGCGGCTTCTGAGTCCTGAAATGTTTTCAATAGATGGAGATGGTTTTCTTTCGCGTTTAATATAGGAACGGCAGAAAAGATATATTTTCCGCCCATTTCTTGAAACGCTTTTGTATTTAATTGTAAATGTTCAATTTTGGCGTTCGAATTTTTTCGGAACATATATCGTTTTCCAAGTTCGCTGACGAAAATATAGCATCGTCCTCCCCATGTATCGAAATACTTTGTCAGCTGTTTGCTTTTATCGAGTTCTTTTGCAATGATTGTTCTGAACTGATGTTTATACGTTAACGGATAAAAATTATTGTACGTATCCAATGTGTAAAAGCCATTATACTGTGCGATGACAGGATGAAGCCCGATGCTCGCTACGCGATAAGATTCCGGAGGCTTTCCTATATAATCTTTAATATTGTTGAACAGATGCGTAGCGTAAAATTGTTTGAAAGATGGCTTATGTGTAGCCCTATACAATATTTCTTCATTGCATGTAAATAGAATTAGCGTCTGCAATATGAGGCAGAAGGAAACCAGCGTTCTCCATTTCTTCCCGATTCTCCATAAAAAAGAAAGAGCGATAGCAAAAGAAACATAGATAATAAGCGGGCGCAAGAAATGAAATCTGGCAAAATTGAATGTGTTTAAAAGATTAATTTTTTCTTTAAGAGGCTGCCAGCCGATAAAAAACCAGAACGCATACCATGTCGATAAAGCAAAATTAAGGATAAGCAAAAGCAAAAATTGACGCTCCGAATACCATTTTTTATTTTTAACGATCAGTAAAAGCGTAAGAAGGATGATCGGTAAAATAACAAATGTATGAACGGTTGCCACATGATTGTGCCCAAAAGTGAAATTTTTAAAAGCAAGTCGAATGCAATGATATAGCCCGAGCCTGGAGGAAATAAATTCATCCCTGCTCGTCGGTTCACTATGTACTAATAATGAAGCAACCAATCGATATTCAATGATTAAATACAGGAGCGTCATATAGGCGATGCTTCCAAGAAACACCCCGTTCCATTTCCGCTTTCGCGCGACATCAACAAGCCACAATCCCCCGATGAGAACGAGAAAAAAGAAAAATCCTAGCACAAAACTGGAATAAAGGGGCAATAAGGTAAGCGTCAGCCATTCCTTCCATGTCGATATTCCTTTTCGGATATTTAAAAACGCCCACAGTGCAAGAGGGTGTCCAAGCGTACTAAGCATGCCGGACGGCCAAAATGGAGTTAACGCAAATGCTAAAGCGACTCCGATTGTAATTGGATACGCATTTTTTTCTTTAATGAAATGATGTTTAAGAAGTACATACATCCCGACAAAAGCGATAAAACGGACAATGGTTTGGCTTATGGCATAGGCGACCATCGAAGGAAATAAAGCATGAAGCCAAACGAGCAGGCTAAACTCGGTTCCGAATGAATTTCGCGGCAGGCCGTTAATGATTTGAGGGATGACGGCATCAATGGAACCGAATAGCTTGCCGCTATCAGCCAACACTTTATACCATCCAATATTTGAGTCCAGATTATCATGAACCCGTATGTGCGCGTTTTCACCAAGGACATACAAAGGCAGGAGATAAATTGCGATTAAGACTAGCGCGAAAAACAAAGCGCGAGATTCAGAATTCCATTTTGTTCGTAAACTTTTCATCATGCATCACCTTTTTTCAATCATTCCGCTGATTAGTTTGAACCAATCCTAACGATTTTATTTTTCATCATCTTTTTTTGAAAACTTGAAAATACTAAGAAAGGAATTTGAGAGGAAGGAGTTTTTAAAAATGAAAAGAGTAAAAAAAGCCATTATTCCAGCAGCAGGATTAGGCACCCGGTTTTTGCCGGCGACAAAAGCGATGCCGAAAGAGATGCTTCCAATCGTCGATAAGCCTACGATCCAATATATCGTTGAAGAGGCGATTGAATCCGGGATTGAAGATATTATTATCGTAACAGGGAAAGGGAAGCGTGCGATTGAAGACCATTTTGACCATGCCTTTGAATTGGAGCAAAACCTTTTTCATAAAGGAAAGATAGAACTGTTAAAAAAAGTACAGGAATCGTCCAAAATGGTCGACATTCACTATATCCGCCAAAAGGAGCCGAAAGGGCTTGGACATGCGGTCTGGTGTGCAAGAAATTTTATCGGCAATGAGCCTTTTGCTGTTCTATTAGGAGATGATATTGTTCAGGCAAAAACGCCGTGCCTCAAACAATTAATGGAGCAATATGAGAAAACCAAATCATCGGTGATTGGCGTTAAACCAGTGCCGAAAAACGAAACACATCGGTACGGAATCATTAAAGCGAAAGCCGCGAGCGGAAGATTATATGAGGTTGAGCATTTAGTAGAGAAGCCGGAAATCGAAATGGCGCCATCCAATCTTGCGATCATGGGCCGCTATATTTTGTCTCCGGAAATCTTCACATTTTTAGCGAAAAAGGAAATCGGAGCAGGTGGAGAAATTCAGCTGACGGATGCGATCGAGCAATTAAGCCAAATCGAGCGGGTATTTGCTTATCATTTTGAAGGGACGCGTTATGACGTTGGAGAAAAGCTCGGCTTTATTTTGACAACCATTGATTTCGCTTTAAAAAACAGCGACTTAAAGCGGCCGTTAAGAGATTACTTAGAGAGAGTTCTATCTGAAGAAGTGGCGATTGACAATCTATAGAAGAATGCCATCTTGGACAATCTAGTTTTAAAGTGCGAGTTCAAAAAGGAGGACAAACAGGGCCAAGAAGTTCAAAGAAGCGCAGGCTCCGAGTACCGGAACGTATGCAATTAATACGTGAGGAACGCAGAGCAGCGCTGACGCAGAAATTCGCAGGCAATGTTTCCCGGACTTTTTGAACAACCTCTTAAAGAAAGAAAAAAGGAGGGGCTTCATTCTGTGAAAAACCCTGTACTCATCATCGTTGTTCCATGCTATAACGAGGAAGAAGTATTAAAAGAGACCGCTAAAGAACTTTCTCACGTTCTAAAACGTTTAGCTTCGGAAAAATTGATTGCAGCTTACAGTAAAATTTTATTTGTTGATGATGGATCGAGTGACCGAACATGGGAGTTGATTATTGAGGAAAAAAATACGAACCCGTTTGTCACAGGCTTAAAATTGGCCCGCAACGTCGGCCATCAAAAAGCGCTTTTAGCCGGGTTGAAAATGGCAAAAACGAAAGCCGACTGTGTCATCTCGATCGATGCTGATCTTCAGGATGACACGACCGTTATCCGCGAATTTATTTTAAAATTTCATGAAGGATTTGATATTGTTCATGGAGTGCGCAGAAAGCGTGATACGGACACCTTTTTCAAACGGACGACAGCTCTTTGTTTCTATTCGTTAATGCGTCGAATTGGAATTAATCTGATCCCCAATCATGCAGACTTTCGTTTAATGAGCAAACGCGCCTTGCATGAATTAAGCCGCTATAAGGAAGCGAATGTGTTTTTAAGAGGAATCGTTCCATTGATTGGGTTTAAATCAACAAATGTCTTTTACGATCGAAAAGAACGTTTAGCCGGCAAAACAAAATATCCGTTAAAGAAAATGCTGGCGTTTGCGTTTGAGGGAATCACTTCATTTAGCATTGTTCCGATTCGCTTTGTGACATTGCTCGGCTTTCTTTCATTTTTTATTGGGGGAATGGCAGGGAGTTATGCTCTCATTCAAGAATTATTAGGGAACACGAAATCCGGTTGGACGTCGCTTATGATCTCGATTTGGCTTATTGGCGGCCTTCAATTAATGGGGATTGGATTGATCGGCGAATATATCGGGAAAATTTTTAATGAAGTGAAAAGACGTCCGATGTATACGGTGGAAACGGATTTGTTTACAGGGGCATTTACCCGGCGGCCATCGAAAAAATACCGGCTCCTTGCGGCAAAAGAACTGAAAAAAAGAGGCAGTTGACATGAGAAGCTCGTTTATTCGTTTTTTAATCGTTGGTGTGATCAATACATTCGTCGGTATGTCGATGATGTTTCTTCTTCTTCATGAAGGCGGAATGTCGTATTGGCCATCTACGGTTACGGGTCATTTAATCGGAGCATGTACAAGCTATTTATTAAATCGTTCGTTTACGTTTAAAAATAGAGAGTCTATGTCGAAAACGGTTTTCCCATTTATGTTTGTCGTTAGCTCGTGCTATATTTTTTCTTATTATTTTGGGATTCATTTTGCCGAATGGCTCTTTATGTCAATCTCAAGATTGCCCGTCACATATAGGGAAGATGCAGCAATACTGTTTGGCACTATTTTATATACCATTACGAATTATGCCGGGCAAAAAGCTATTGTTTTTTCGAGAAAAAATGAGCCGGTGAAAACATAATGATAAGCAATTAAGCGGATCATGCTACATGTCTTAGCCAATCCGCTTTCTTTATTTCTAATGATAAGGAGTACCGTCTTTTAAAACTTCTCTTAGTTTAGAAAGCGCTTTTTTCTGAATTCGTGAAACATGCATTTGCGAAATGTTTAATAGTTTTGCGATCTGGTGCTGGCTCAAATGGTCGTAAAACACATAAGTGATAATGGCTAATTCCCGTGTGGTTAACGTTTTGAACGCTTCGAAAAGCAATACTCTATTTTCAATATGTTCAAAGCGTTCATCGATCGTTCCTATAAAGTCTATAATGGCTGTAGTGTTGTTTATTTGCTTATTTTGGGCGATATAATCAATGGACATTGCCTGATAGCTTTTATACACTTCCGCCGCTTCTAACACATCTTCTTCAGTTGAATGTAATGTTGCTGCAATTTCTTGAATGAGGGGAGAGCGGCCGAGTTGTTGATGCAATTGGTCTGCCGTCTTTTTAATAAGTGGGGCGAGTTCTTTAATTCTTCTTGGGACGTGTATGCTCCATGTTTCGTCGCGAATGTACCGTTTCATGCTGCCAATGATCATAGGTACGGCATACGATTCAAATGATCGATTAAGTTCAGGTTTATAATAATAAACCGCTTTTAATAATCCAATCATCCCGACTTGTACAAGATCTTCAAAATTATGTCGCTCTCTTGAGAATTTTTGGGCAATCGATTTCACTAACCGTTCATATTGTAAAATAATGTTTGTCTTTAATTCTTCATTGGAAGGGTCCTTTTTAATTTCTCTAATCCATTCATAAACTTTTTTATTTTTATGGAATGATTTAGCGTTAAACAAGCTTTACCCTCCTTCCTATCGTTTGGCCATAATTTTCGAGCTATTTTCCGAAATAGTGAAACGTTATTATATGTACTAGGATAGGAAAAGGTAAAGTAAATAGGACGATTTTTATCGTATTACCTATATGAATTCGCTCATTATAAAGGAAATTCCTTTAATCAGCGGGCATTTTTTAGTTTGAAAGCGTGTTTACCGTGATTTTTTTCAGGGTATATATCCTATAGGATAACGGAAGAGGTGATTGAAAATGAAAGTGATACAATCAGCATCCTTTACATATGATCAGCCAGTGACATTAAACTTAATTTATCGTTTTTATAAAAAAGTGCAATCGTGCCAGTCGAACGTCCTTCTATGCAAAAATGGTCTATATTCTCAAGGGAAAACGTTAACTGCACTTGTATCCTTTTTCTTACTGCTTAAAAAAGGAGATCCTTATTTGCTCATCGCAGAAGGTGAAGACGCAAATAAAGATTTGCAAGCGCTTTCGCGACTATTTGGAGGCACTTATGAAGAAGAAGGCGTTTTTGCTTAACATATCCTTCATGGAAAAAGAGGTTGGCTAACTGCCGCCTCTTTTATTTTTTTGTTAGATTCGTCCCCAGAAAAGCATATAGTAGTAGCAGTAAATTAAGGGGGACAATGCTTTGGATAAAAAAGTATTATTTTTCGGGGACTTTGGGATTGATGACGCGATCGCTTTCATTTACGCGTTTTTATCAAAAAAAATAAATATTGTCGGGATTGTAGCCGATTATGGCAATGTTTCAAGAGAAATGGTGCTTCAAAATGTTGATTATTTAATAAAGAAAACCGGTTTAAATGATATTCCCGTCATTAGCGGAGCAAGCCGGCCATTAACAGGAGAATCACCGATATATTATCCGGCGATTCATGGACCTAACGGGTTAGGGCCGGTTATCCCTTCCGCCATTAAGAAAAATAAACGGGAAAATTTCTTTGAAGTAATTGATATTATAAAAAAATATGAAAATGAAATCATTATTGTAAATACAGGAAGGCTAACATCGCTCGCGACTCTCTTTGTCTTATATGGGGCGTTAATGGAAAATGTACATTCTTATTACATAATGGGAGGAGCGTTCCTTTGCCCGGGGAATGTGACTCCTGTTTCGGAAGCGAATTTTTACAGTGATCCAATCGCAGCGAACCTCGTGATGAAATATGCGAAAAAAGCTACGATTTACCCATTGAATGTAACAAGGAACACGATTGTATCACCCGAAATGACAAATTATATTGCTGCAAAAGGAAAGACAGATCTTGTTAAGCCGTTAATTGATTATTATTACTACCATTTTTATAAACAAAACTATCCCGGTTCAAAAGGAAGCCCTGTTCATGATGTATTGCCGATGATGTCTGTCATCCATGATGATTTATGTAGGTATGTTGAAGCGGAAGTCATCATCGATCTGTCAAATGGGCTGTCACGCGGGCAAAGCATAGGCGATTTTCGTCCTGTACTTAACAACGAAACTTTTGGGCGGACCAAACAACGGATCGCTGTCGAATTACATTATAAAAAATTTTTTTCCGAGTTTATGACAGTTATGACGGGTGAACACTTTAAACAGGAATAGGTGAATGTACCCTTTCTATAAAAGATGAATATTGTAATATGACGATAATCAAGAGGAGGGAACATCTTATGCCTGAACATCTAGCGTGGCACGAAACATTAGAACTGCACGAACTTGTCGCTTTTCAATCAGCGGGCTTAACAAAATTAAAAATGTCTATTCGAAAAGTACCGGATCACGAACTCCGAACGTTATACATGCAGGCCATTCAGGGAATTGAACGGAACATTCGCGAATTGCTTCGGTTTTTCCCAAATGCGCCTGGTTATGACCACAATCCCCGCCAGGCAGATGCCGGCTTTTACGCTGGCGATTTATTGGGGCTTGCTAAAGCATCAGTCCGCAACTACGCGATGGCGCTAACTGAAACCGCCACACCCGAGCTTCACCAAGTATTAAGCAGGCACTTGCAAAATGCTGTCCAATTGCATTACAACGTATACAGGTATATGCTAGAAAAGGGATATTATTCTTCATATGATCTACATCAACTTTTAACCAATGATGTGAAAAACGCACATAAAGCATTGGATATGCACTATTGAATAAAAAATGAAAGCCGTTTAAGCCGACATAATGGCACATAGAAAAAACTCCTTTTCAATAAAAGGAGTTT